>NZ_CP029684.2:665757-998636 GCF_004102045.2 Oenococcus sicerae
TTCCACTAAGAAATTACTTCAACGCACTCCAATTCCAGTCAGTGAACTCTTCAATATCACGACCTTCATTACGAGTAACTTCGAAATGTTTGTCAAGAATCTTGTTCATATCAGCAATAAAGCTATCAGCTTTTTCGCCATCAATAACATTCTCATCCTTCAAAGCTGTAACAGCGTCAATAGCCTGATGGAAACGATCCAGTTCAGAATAAACACGCATATCATAAGTCGTTGTGATATCACCATCCTCACGATAACCATGAGCATGCAAATTATGATGATTGCGTTCATAGAAAATAGACTCAATCAAATCCTCAAAGCCATGGAAGCCAAAGATAACTGGCTTGCCTGCTGGGAAGAACTTGTTAAATTCTGCATCAGACAATGAACGATCATCATTCAAAGGTCCAACTTTTTTCTGCAAGCGACCCAATTCAACAACGTTCACATAATGGAACTTAACTTCTGGGAAGCTTTGGTTAACTAACCATAAAGCTGCTAAGGTCTCGATCGTTGGTTCGGTACCAGCGGATGCAAATGTGATATCAACATCACCTTCAGGAGCAGTTGAAGCCCAGTCAACAATACCAAGACCATCATTCACAAGCTTTTCAGCTTCCTCAGTTGTAAACCATTGCTGACGAGGCTGTTTAGAAGCAACGATATGGTTAATCTTTTGGCGATCAACCAATGCCCGAGCAGCAACAGCCAGCAATTCATTACCATCAGCTGGCAAGTACTGACGAATAAAGTTCTGCTTCTTCTCAGCTAAGTTGGTCAGCATACCAGGATCCTGGTGTGTGTAACCGTTATGATCTTGCTGGAAAACAGTTGAAGTAGAAATCAAATTCAATGATTGATACTTGTTGCGCCATGGTTCAACATCAGCTTGACGAATCCACTTGAAGTATTCATTGATCATAGAATCAACAACACGCAGGAATGATTCGTATGAAGCAAACATGCCGACACGGCCAGTCAAGGTGTAGCCTTCAAGCCAACCTTCAGCTTGGTGTTCAGACAATTGTGAGTCAATGATACGGCCTTCAGGTGCCAAGAGAGCATCGTTAGGGAATTTAATCTTGCTCATCCACTGACGCGGCGTCTTATCAAATAACTTCCACAGACGGTTAGACATTGTCTCATCAGGACCGAAGAAGCGGAAACGAGTTGGGTTCAAATTAGCAACGCCAGCCAAGAAACCAGACAAGGTAACCATATCCATGTTCATGTCGCCATTCTTCATTTCGTGTCCACGATTTTCAGGAGTCACACCAGTTGTGTATTCCTTCCAATCAGGCAACTTCAAATCAGAATTATCAATACCAGCATTAGCCAATGGATTGGATGCCATACGCTTGATACCCTTAGGAGCGATCGCAGCAATTTCAGGCTTCAAAGAACCATCTTCGTTGAACAGTTCTTCAGGCTTATAAGAATTCATCCACTCTTCAAACTGTGGTAATTCTTCCATGTGTTCTGACGAGAAACTCAATGGTACTTGGTGGGCACGGAAACTGTTTTCGATTGGATTTCCGTCTTCATCAAACTTAGGACCGCCCCAGCCTTTTGGCAAACGAGCGATAATAACTGGCCATGCAGGAATCGTACCATCTTGATACTTGTTATTTTCGCGAGCATCTTTTTGGATCTGCTTAATATCTTCGATCGCTTGATCAAAAATCTTAACAGCCTTTTTGTGATAAGTCATGAAGTCATGAATATCATCATTTTCAATGAAACGTGGAGACCAGCCAAGTCCTTCATAGAACTCAGTAATCTGTTCATCGCTCATACGACTAAAGATAGTTGGGTTAGAAATCTTCCAGCCATTCAAATCAAGTACTGGCAAAACAGCACCATCAGTCTTAGGGTTGATAAACTTCAAACCATGCCAAGCAGTCATAGCAGGACCAGTTTCAGTCTCACCATCACCAACCGTAACAAAACCGATCTGATCAGGATTATCAAGAATCGCACCAATACCATGAGAAAGTGAATAACCTAATTCACCACCTTCGTGAAGCGAACCAGGTGTCTGGGCTGTCGCATGAGAACCAATTCCACCAGGGAATGAGAACCGTTTGAACAGCTTGGACATCCCCTTGAGATCTTGTGTAATTTCTGGGTAATCTTCAGTATAAGATCCGTCAAGATATGAGTTGGTTACCATAACTTGTCCACCGTGACCAGGACCTTCAACGTAAAAAGCATTCAAATTATATTTCTTGATCAAGCGCGTCTCATGAGCATACAGGAAAGTCTGTCCTGAAATTGTGCCCCAGTGTCCGATCGGCTTGTACTTGACATCTTCTGCTGTCAAAGGAGTCTTTGTAACGCTAAAGAGCGGGTTGCTCTTTAGGAAAATCATTCCGCCTGATAAGTAATTGGTTGCACGCCACCATTTATCGACGAGTTCTAGATATTCAGTTGAATCATAATCAACTGCAGGTGCATTAGCTGCCATGTATTAATATCTCCTAATTTTTTTTCTAAAGTACGTTTTGGGCGCACCTTAACAGGTTCCATTATACAGCAAACGGTTAATTGGTTAAGACGCCGAAAGCCTTTGCTCACTCTGATAACGCTTTCATTTAATAAAGAATTAAAATCTATTTATGAGCAAACATTCTAAAATTAAAAAAACACAAGTCGAACAGTTACTAGACAAAAATGGCATTATTTACAAATCCTTAGAAATCAATTTTTTGAATCCAGATAAAGAACATGTGATACAAGCTTTGAAAACGGCCGGTGTTGCGCGTGAATCATTGATTTATAAAACATTAGCCTCAAATGGTGACAAAACTGGGCCATTGATTGCTGTTTTACCAGTTACAGAACATTTAAATGAAAAAAAATTAGCTCAAGTATCCGGAAATAAAAAAACAGAAATGATTCCCTTGCGAGATCTTCAGAAGACGACCGACTATGTTCATGGTGCCAATAATCCTGTCGGTATTTGGCATAATCATCATGGAAAATTTCCGATTTACTTTGATAATCGTGCCTTAGTTGATGAATCGATTTATGTTTCAGCTGGTGAATTAGGCCGTAGTGATTTGATTGATGCCAAACAAGTTGCTGAACTGATCGGAGCTGTTTTTGCGGATTTGATAATGGATCAATGACATGATTTTTTTAAAGCAGACAATTGATTATTTTGGTCTACTATTGAGCATCGCAATTCTGCTGCCTGCCGTTTTCGCTTGGCTTATTTCTTATTTGACTAATACAGCCGGATCGATTATTTCAGAAAAATTCGGCAGTCACTTTTATTTAGTTATTAGCTCAATTGGCGTTATTATTCACGAATTGTCGCATCTTATCATGGCATTGCTTTTTGGTCACCATATTGAAAACTTTCGCTTGCTGCAATTACCAAAAAACGGTCAAGTTGGTTTTGTGACCCATTCAGCTAATCCGAAAAATCCTTGGCAGGCTTTTGGCAATTTGCTGATTGGCTTTGCACCTATGATCGGTAATTCCTTGACCATTTATTTGCTAACTCGATACTTGCAGCCAAATGTTTTTTATCTGCAAGTATCCTTTAATTGGCAACTGCTCTGTTGGCTGCTAATTGTTTTTTCGCTATCATTAGGCATCGGTTTATCTCACGAGGATTTTGAAAATTCAATGCAGGGCATGTGGATCGCAATTCTTTTACTTATTATTGCTGCACTTACCCTGCAGCTAACTCACATCATATTGATAGATCGCTTATTCACTTTTATTCAACAAGAAGCATCATTATTTGTGATCGCACTTGCAATTGCAGTAATTGATTTTCTGATTGCCAAAGTGATCACATTTTTTTGACTACTTTTGCTATAATTTAGTCAATCTCATCTGATAATAGTGAATTGGCGGTCAAAAAAGAAAATCGGTAGTTGATGCGAACCGATCCAGAAAATTCACGAAGTACACAGTAAGAACTTTGGGATTCGTCTCGTTAATTAAGCTGGCGTTTATAAAACGCAATCCGGGTGGTACCGCGGAGAAATTCGTCCCGATCATATTGAGACGTTTTTTTTATTATCTGGAGGGTTTTATGAACATAATCGATGATTTAAAATGGCGAGGTTCTATCAATCAAACGACTGACGAAACCGGTCTAACCCATTTATTGCAACAAAAAAAAATCAGTCTATATGTTGGTGTTGATCCAACTGCACAATCCATTCACATAGGCAATTTAATTCCGCTCACGATTTTAAAGAGGTTCCAAAACGACGGTCACCGACCAGTGATCGTTATCGGCGGCGGAACAGGCATGATTGGGGACCCTTCGGGAAAAGCAGCTGAAAGACAGTTGCTGCCGCCTGATGTTTTTGATGAAAACGTTAAGCGAATTACAAAACAGTTGACCCGTCTATTCGGCAAAGACGGCTTTGAGATCGTAAACAACTATGACTGGTTGTCAAAATTAAACTTGATTTCTTTTCTGCGTGATTTTGGAAAACTTTTTCCGATCAATGTCATGTTAAAACGAGATGTGGTTGCCTCGCGTTTGGAAGCTGGCATTAGTTTTACAGAATTTACTTATCAAATTTTGCAAGCAATTGATTTTTATACGCTATTCAATGAAAAAAATGTTCAATTGCAAGTGGGTGGCGGTGATCAATATGGCAACATTTCTAGCGGCGTCGAACTGATCCACAAATTGTTAGGACCCCAAGCACAAGCTTTCGGCTTGACAGTCCCTTTGCTGCTTAAATCAGATGGCACAAAATTTGGGAAATCGGCAGGCGGTGCTATTTGGTTAGACCCTGAATTTTTGTCGCCTTACGAGTTTTACCAATTCTTTTATAATCAGGCTGATGACGATGTTATTAAATTGCTAAAAATTTTCACTTTCTTAAGCCATGAAGAAATTGAAAATTTAGCTGAAAAAGTGCGAATTGAGCCTGGAAAGCGCGAAGCCCAAACCCGTCTCGCTCAGGAGGTGACAAAGTTTGTGCATGGCCAAGCGGCTGTCGATGAAGCTGAAAAAATTTCACAAATTTTATTTAGCGGTGATGTTCAGCAATTAACTAGTACACAAGTTGCAGCAGCTTTTTCTGCTGTACCCTCAATTAAAATTACGACTGAAAAAATTGCAGTCGTGGATTTGTTATCACAAGACGACCTAATCGAAAAATCTAAGCGGCAGGCCAGAGAAGACCTGAAGAATGGTGCGATCACGGTCAACGGTCAAAAGGTCACGGAAGTCGAAAAAATAATTGACCCAGCCGACAAATTTGATGGCAAGTTTGTGATCATTCGCCGTGGCAAGAAAAAATATTTTTTGGCAAAAGTGCAATAGAATAAAGTATGTACCTGCAGGATCTTTATCCTGCATTTCGGGCGTTTAGCTCAGTTGGGAGAGCGCTGCCTTCGCATGGCAGAGGTCACGGGTTCAAATCCCGTAATGTCCATTCCCGTAATGTCCATGATTTCAATGTATATTAACAATCAATCATAATAAAAACTTCCGATCATTAGTTCGATCAGAAGTTTTTTTAAAATCTAGTCATATTTATTTGTTACTGTGGAGTTGTGTCTCCTTAGCTTGTTCTTCTTCATAAAGGATCTTATCGTATCGACGAGCAAACGGGAAATAAACAAAGAACGAAGCAATCAAAACAACGGTTTGCCAAATAGCTACTTTCCATCCGCCAATTAAAAATCCAGAAATGATTGGCGGTGTTGTCCAAGGAACCATAACACCTGTTAAATATGGCAACACGTGAATCTGAATCAGAAGATAAGTCGAGAGCATGGACAGGGCTGGCATCAAAATAAAAGGTAGCGCCAGCAAAGGATTCAATACAATTGGTAAACCAAATAAAGTTGGCTCATTAATATTGAATAGTCCCGGAACCAAAGATAGTTTACCGATGCCTTTCATTTGTGCTGATTTAGCGAAAAAGGTCATAAATATTACTAAGCCGATGGTCATACCAGAACCTGTCACTGTACCAAATTGGTCCATAAGAGGTTGAATGAAAATATGGCCACCATTTGTGGCTGTTACGATACCGTGAGCTTTAAAAATAGCAGCATTGGATAAAGCATTAGCCTGCAAAATTGGACTCATAATGCCGCTGACAATAATGGCACCGTGCACACCAAAAAACCAGAAAAATGGCACCGCAAGTGCTACTACTAAGACACCACCAAAACTATCAGTCAGACCCTGCAATGGTATCTGCACAACTTGATAGATCCATTGTGTCATGGTTTCATGAGCTGCAGCATCAAATAAAATATATACGAGCAACCAGAATACAACAATAACAAAAGCTGGAATCAAAGCAATAAACGAGTTAGAGACTGCCGGGGGAACCTGTTCTGGCAACTTGATCGTTATTTTGTGTTTGATAAACCAGGAATAAATCCATCCTGTAATCATGCCAACAATAATCGCAGCAATCATTCCTTGCCCGCCTAGCCAAGTCCGATCGATAAAACCGCCTAATAGTGTTGGTGCCTGTGTTGCCGAAATAATCGTCTTGCTGCCATTCATAACTGCAGTAGTCGGATGCATAATCAATATAAAACTGACTAAAGCTGTCATACCAGCTGGCAAGGGTTCATACCCTTCGTTTTTGACCCAGACATAAGCAATTCCAACAACAGCAAAGATTGAAACGATACCGAACGATGCATTGTATGCTTGACTAAAATACGCTGCCAAACCTGTTTTAGTCATCCAATCAGCAATCGGCGCATATGGAAATGAACTTAGAAGCAAAAATACAGACCCAACCATGATAAAAGGTAAACTGACAACCATGCCATCTTTTAACGCCGTAAGAGCTTTTGTATTAACAAATTTCATCACGGGTGGTAGGACTCTTTTATTTATAAAAGTATTCATAATTAATCAAATACTCCTTTCCGTTTGTGACATAAAATCAAAATTATTTTCGTAACTTTTGATCAATAAGCGCATACAAATCAATGATTTCACTAGCTAAATCTCTAAATGTAATAGCGGTCATAATATGGTCTTGTGCGTGCACACCCAGTAAAGAAAGCGGCGTATGTATACCATTAGCTTCATTCGTCAGCATTCCCGTTTGAGAATTATGAGCTTTGGAAAGAAAATCATCCGCTTCTTTTAATTTATCTCTAGCGTGATCAAAATCACCTTTTTTTGCATACTCAATCGCTTCAAATGATGAGCCCTTTGCATTTCCGCCATTAATAATAAGACCCATAATTGCTTCTTGATTCGGGATTTCTTCATCCACTGGTCTACTCCTTTATTACGCTAAATCTTCAAGTGCATCTTCTAAAACTTTGCGACCATCCATCATGCCATAGTCTTGCATATTAATAACTTTGACTGGAATATCAAACTTATCCTTAAAACTGCTGAACAAATAATTCACTTGTGGACCCAACAATAAAATGTCTGGGTGCTCGCTATCAAATTTTGATTTTGCATCAGAGGCAGCTGTAGCGAAAATATTGAGATCTTCGTGATTTTCAGCTGCAGCTTTTTGCATCTTACTTACTAATAGGCTGGTGGACATGCCAGCAGCACAAACTAACATAATTGTTTTCTGGACCATTTTAGAACTCCTTTCAAAATTTAAAACGGTTAATTCAAATCACTGCCGTTAGACTCAATTACTTTTGCGTACCAATAAAAAGAATCCTTTTTATATCTTTTCAGACTAGCGTGGCCTTGATCGTCTTTATCTACATACACCAATCCATATCGCTTATCCATTTCACCAGTACCCGCCGAAACAAGGTCAATACATCCCCACGGTGTGTAACCAATTAAATCAACACCATCATAGTAGACAGCTCGTTTCATTTGCTCTATATGGTCTCTCAAATATGAAATACGATACTGATCATGTACCGAGCCATCCTTTTCCAAATGATCAACTGCTCCTAGACCGTTTTCCACGATAAATTGAGGTAAATGATAACGATCGTTTAACCAATTCATCGCATACCGAAGCCCTTCGGGATCTATTGGCCAGCCCCAATCAGAAGACTCTAGATAAGTATTTGGCACAAGATCTTGATTCTCTCGGTACTTATAATCTAAGTTTTCGTCTTTGTGAGCAGCGGTGACCGCTGACATGTAATAGCTAAAACCGAGATAGTCTACCTTTCCTGCTTTTAAAACATCCAAATCTGCCAAAGTAATGTCAAGCCCCAAATTTTGATTTCGTTCATAAGCAGTCAACCAATCAGGATAACGACCATTAACTTGTACATCAGCAAACCAATATCGTGACTGCATGGCTCGTTCGGATTTCAAAACATCATCTGGCTTGGGAGTCGCTGGATATATTGGAATCATGGCAATCATCGCTCCAATTTGGAATTCGGAATTAATCTGATGAGCAATTTGGACTGCCAAAGCACTTGCAACGGCTTCATAATGCCCAGCTTGATACATTAGTCTTTCAGGATCTTCATCTTTGCGCGTCAAAATACCAGAATTTGTAAACAGCGAAAACCTTGCATCAAAATTAGCTTGATTATTTATTTCATTGAAGGTCATCCAATATTTAACTTTGTCTACATATCTCTGAAAAACAACGCGCGCAAATTTGGTAAAGAATCCGATCATCTTGCGGCTACGCCATCCGCCATATGCTTCAACTAAGTGATATGGCATTTCAAAATGAGACAAGGTTATTACTGGTTGAATACCATATTTCAGACACTCATCAAATAGATCATCATAAAATTGCAGACCCTCTTCATTTGGTTGATCCTCATCTCCTAAAGGAAAAATTCTCGTCCACGCAATAGACGTTCGAAAACATTTAAAACCCATTTCAGCCAAAAGTTTAATATCATCTGGATACCGATGATAAAAATCAATAGCTTCATGGTTGGGATATATTTCACCTTTCTGGATACCATCGGTAATCTTTCTTTCCACACCATTGGCTCCCTGAGTCATAACATCAGCAATACTTAACCCTTTATTACCAACATTCCAAGCGCCTTCCAATTGGTGTGCAGCTACCGCACCACCCCACAAAAAATCCTTAGGTAATGAAAATTGATTGTAATTCTCCAATAACTTTCGCCTCCTCGTTAAAAAATATTTTAATTTTTCAAATATTGAAGAGTCCTTTAGATCTTCAACACCATTAATTGTAATTGGAAGCGCTTTCATTTATGACAAAAATACGCTATTCTGGTACAAGAACCATATTTAGTAACAATTATAAATCTATCTCAGTTTCGAACTATTTTTAACGTTCGACCACTATAATTCTCTTTAGATATGTCAGAAATAAAAAATCTAACTTCATCGGAGACATCAGCCTACAATTACATCATTGCAAATTTAGCTGACATCCCCAAGTTGACCGTCAGAGAGTTATCTGTTAAAAGCAATGTCTCACCAACAACTCTTTTACGTTGCATCAAAAAAATTGGTTATATCAGCTATCAAGAATTTAAATATACTGTTTCACGCACCTATGATTCCGTGAATGAAGGAGATCAAAAATTTGGCTTACTATTGGAAATTAAAAAATTTTTTGACGAAAAAATAATTGAGACTTATCAAGATCAGTTTAGAATCACAAAGAAAATAATTTTAGCCAGTGAATTTATGATTTTTTGTGGTATTGGCACTTCAGGCGTCTTGGCTGAATACGGTGCTAGACAATTTTCTAATGTTGGTTTTAACGCACATTTTAGTAATGATCCTTTTTTTCCTTTTAGGCTCGGCAAAATGTCTAATACGGTTGTCGGCTTGATCTTCTCGGTGAGCGGAGAAACCAAAGAAACACTTGATCAAACCAAGGCACTCAAGGAGCAAGGAACCAGAATTATCAGCATGACAAATGATAGTTCAAATAGTTTAGCGAAATTATCAGATGTTAACTTCGCTTATAATATGAAGCCGGAAATTGTCGGCCGTGATTTGAATATTACAACCCAGGTACCGGTTATCTTTTTAATAGAATGGCTCGTAAGAGAATTAAGCAATTCTGAAAAAATTCGTGAAGATAATCCCCAATTTTAGGCACTTTATCACTAAATAATTTTCGCCACATATTTATTTCGAATGTTCAGGTTATTATCGAAGCTATTTTTCATTATTAATATTTTTTAAAAAGCTTTCCACAGTTCGCCGATAATCATGTAATTTATTTTCAATTAATAGGGCTTTGTCGTCATGCGTAAAACCAATACCTGTATTAATTAGACGCTCATAAAGTTTGGCAAATGGCAGCTGTTTAGCATAAGCTAAATCAATTTCTTTTTGCCGATCATACGCAACATGGCGAAACTCCAAATCTGAGATGCCGTCCTGGTCAATCGTGAGTAACAAATAATTTGCGCGGTGATTCTGCAACAACTTTGTCGAAACAGCCCAAGGCTCACCAACTGATCCTGGATTCAAAATCAGCTGTCCCTCATTTGAATATCTCATTAACTGTTGGTGCACGTGCGCATAAATGATGATATCGGCTTTGGTATGGTCACTAAAAGAATCAAAATTTTCTTGTGGATTCGTCGGCAATAAAGCATGACCATGATCAGAAGTCGGGCTGTTATGATACAAGGCAAAACTGAGACCATCGATAGCAAATTCTTGTTTAAAAGGCAGCTTTTTTATTTGTGACCGAACCACTTGTGAAAAATGTTCCTCATCAAATTTGACCTGCATCACAGCTGCAATGTCTTCAGGATCATCCAAATCAACTAAATCTGTCTGTTTCACTTGATCATAAGTGTCTTCCCAATTACCGCGTAAATAATGCGTCGTATTGATCGCATTCAACAACTCATAACAGCGTTGCGAGCCGGGACCAGTCAAAGCGATATCGCCCAAGGACCAAAATTCATCGACTTGGTGCTTTTTTGCATCTTCAATGACGCTTGCTAAAGCAGTTGCATTGCCGTGACTGTCTGAAACAACTGCAATTTTCATCTAGATATTCCCACCTTTTTCACTTCTACCATAATGCCACAATTCTTTAATCCTGATTTAACAGTTGGTTTTACCATATTTAATCTATATTTTATTTTAAAGAAATATGATGTTGCCATCAGTGATTGACTGGTGATAGGAGATAGAAATGAAATTAATCAATACAAGCAAATTGTTAACTAGGTTTCATAAAGAAAACGATTCAATGGTTGGTCTATCTAAATCAAAAGTTGTCTATAAAAGATATCTTAAAAAAATCGAATTATTGGTCGAAGTTGTTAAAGACAAAATTTACTTGATCCCGATCAATGCTTTCTATGTATATAAACCGGTCCGAATCGAAGTCAGGAACAGCCCTAAAAACAACCGCTTCTAAGAAATTAAATATCAGCCGTTAATGTCAGCTTTGCTGACTTTTTTTATGTCAAAGACCCAGCCACATCAGTTTCTAGTTTGACAAATCCCAGCTTTTCGTACAAATGGTAAGCGGCTTTAGCATGGTCGCTTTGAACTAAGTATAAATAATCAACCTGTTGATGATGCAACCCATAGCAAACAGCTGTAATAAGTTGAGTAGCTGCATGGTGCCTGAGAAAATGAGTATCCGTGGCAATAAAATCCAAATGTGCATTTTTCCGATCAAGATCAATATCAACAATTGCATAACTTTGAATGATGTCGTGGTCATAAAGCAGCCATAGGGAATGGCTGTAAGAAAGGTTGGTTAATAAATTGGTCATCGTTCTCTTTGCATGATGGAAAGCCATTTCATGCAACTGATGAACTCTCTTATAAATACTACTACTGACAGTTTCTTGCCAATGTTCGATTCTTACCGTCGGTAGTTCAGGCATACTGCCTGCATGAGCTAATGATTTCCGCCAAATATTTTCGTAGGTTAACTTGTTCTTTCTCATTATTAGCTGTTCAGTCAGCCATGTATCTTGCTCTTTGAAAAAGAACATTGTTTCCACATGCTGTTTTTTATTGACCAGATATTTTTGCAAAAGGTGCTCTCGCAAGGGCTCATTGTATGGAAGTGTCATCGGTCCCCATATCTCATCGATCAAATTTGGGCCACTTTGGTACTGATCCACAATCATGGCGGCCAGCAAGCCGCCTCTTTCATTCGTCTCAAACAGTGATTGGTATAAGCTTAAATTTTGCAAGTCTTGAGTGATCTCAGCCAAAGTATCAGCTACGTGCAGACTTGATTGTATTTTCAACTGGTTAGCTTTTTCAATGAATACCGCAAGTTCCGGAATCTTAATCTCACTCATTCGCATTCCTTTTTAACTATGCTAACACGATCCAGCAACCCATAGCAGGCTCCGTCGCCTATTTTGCAGCTAATAAAGACATTCTTGACATCTGAGCTTATTTAACAATTTTTTCCTAATTGCGACCATTTAAACGTAATAATAAGTGTGCAAAAAATATATTGAAAAGGAAAAAAGTAACGAAAACCGTAAAAGACAAAATTGTGTCATATATAGGTTTGGCCAGTGCGGGTTATACTGTCGCTAAAGCAATAGACGCTATGGACAAAATAAAAAATAATGGTTACTTGGAATTATGGTGATGAGTATGAATATAAGACTAAAAAAAGCTTTGATCAACGGTATCACCGCAGCAATTGTCATACCAAGTGTGACAGTGCTTTGGGATCTAATTTTTCGCGCACCTTTGGCGGCTATTTCCAATTATTTACAGATAGCTGCTATTTGTCTTGTGGCCTTTTCCGCTCTTTCCTTTTGGCGGGACAAGTAGTAATAGCCCGCTATCGCATTTTCAGATCAATTAACGATCAATATTTGTCATCGCTAACGGGTCGACCCAGTTATCAAATTCCTCTTGGGTTACATATCCGCTACCGACTGCCGCTTCTTGTAAAGAAGTCTTTTCATGCAAGGCTTTTTGAGCAATTTTGGCAGATTTTTCATAACCAATATGTGGACTCAAAGCGGTGACGGTCATCAAAGAATCATCGACTGATGCCGACATACGATCACGGTTAACTGTAATGCCGCCAATCAAATGCCGATCAACAGAATCGATCACTTGTGTTAACAAATTGGCACTTTCTAGAAAACTGCTAATGATCAAAGGTTTGTAGACATTCATTTCGAAATTTCCTTGACTAGCAGCAAAGCTGATCGTGGTGTCATTGCCAAAAACACGTGCGCAAACCATTGTCAGTGCCTCGATTTGCGTCGGATTCACTTTTCCGGGCATGATCGAAGAACCCGGTTCATTAGCTGGAATGTTAATTTCACCATAGCCGGCTCGCGGACCACTAGCTAGAAAACGAATATCGTTGCCAATTTTAATCAAATCCGCGGCCAGTGTTTTTAAAATACCATGAACAAAGTTAAGACCACTATGAGCAGCTAAAGCCTGAAACTTGTTAGCTGCCAGCTGATAATCAACTGATTTTTGAACTGATAATTGTTCGACCATGGCAGTATCAAAACCCGTAACAGTATTCAAGCCGGTCCCGACAGCCGTTGCCCCGATCGGCAATTCAAGCAGGGTTCTTTTGCCATCTTCTAAATAACTCAAATCATGATGAACTTGGCTGACCCAGCCGCTGATCTCTTGGCCAAAAGTGATCGGCGTGGCATCTTGTAAATGTGTGCGGCCAATTTTAACTACTTGCCTAAATTCCGCAGCTTTAGCAGTTAACGATTTTTCAAATTGGCTTAAAACAGTTAATAATTTTTTAACTGCATCATAAGCGGCCATCGCCATTGCTGTTGGAAAAACGTCATTTGAACTTTGAGAATGATTAACATCATCATTAACCAGTAGGGTTATGTGCGGATTAATTGAGGCTGCCAAGTGGACGATCACTTCATTAACATTCATATTTGTTTGTGTGCCGCTGCCCGTTTGATAAACGACCAAGGGAAAAGCATCCGCATAATCGCCAGCTAGTAATTGATCAACTGTTTTAACAATCAAATCGGCCTTTTCATTCGTGATCTCGTGATTTTTTTTGTTCACGATCGCAGCAGCTTTTTTGACTTCTAACAAAGCACGGATCATTTCAAAAGGCATTGGACCGCCAATTTTAAAATTGTTGCGGCTTCTTTGCGTCTGTGGACCCCACAAAACATTTTTCGGTATTTTGACCTCGCCCAAACTGTCTTTTTCGATTCGATAATCTTTATTATTTGTCATTTAGAGGCCCCTTGTATTTCACGGAAAATTCGTTATTGAAATGACTCACCAGGATCATTATTTCATAAGAAAATTGGTTATAGTTAAAACATGTCAATGAAATTAACTTTAATTACTGAAACCAATTATGAGTCGTTTGTTTCTCGTGCCATCAAATGAGTACGCTCAAGACAAAATTGATGCTGGTAGTTGGGATGCTAAATCAGCCAATCAAAAAGCCCAAGCAGAATTTAAGCAGTTGCTGCCAGAGGGGCTCAAGAGCAAGGGCAACTATATTTACAGCATTTTAGATGACGATACAAAAGTCGGTATTATCTGGATCGCAAAACTTGCTTCGAATCCCGGCATGGCTTTTATCTATGATTTTAGAGTCTTTGACGCTTTCCAAAATAAAGGCTTGGGCACCGAGGCATTGACCCTAGCAGCTAAACAAGCCAAAGCACTTGGCTTTAAAACATTAGGACTACACGTTTTCGGCAGCAACGCACGTGCGATTCATGTTTACGAAAAGAGTGCTTTCCAAATTGCTGACATCAACATGCAAAAAACACTGTAAAACGATCAACTCTCGTCAGTATCAAACATAATCGTGACCGGACCGTCATTAACCAGCTCAACTTGCATATGAGCACCGAATTCACCAGTCTGAACAGATAAATTTTCATGAGCGAGTTTCTTATTCAATAGATCATAAATTCTTTCGGCATGCTGCGGCTGGCCGGCTTTTGTAAAACTGGGGCGATTACCCTTTTTTGTGTCAGCATATAAAGTAAATTGCGAAATGGATAGAATAGCACCACCGACGTCTTTGATGGAAAGATTCATTTTATCGTTTTCATCAGCAAAAACACGTAAAAAGACAATTTTATGAACTAAATAGTCAACTGTCTTCTCATCATCTGTATCTTCAATTCCAACAAGCAGTAAAAAACCGGCTTTAATTTGGCCCAGCTTCTTTTCAGCAACAAAAACAGCTGCCGAACTAACTTTTTGCAACACAATTCGCATTTTTAAAATGACCTCCAAAATAATTAAAAGGCTGATCTTCAGTTTAATTAATGCTGCTATTATACAATGACAGTAACATGTTCACTAAAATGAAAAACTTTAAAAATTCCTATCGTAATCTGGCTTCTTGGCTTTTAAACCAAGGACTACGTTTACCTCAATCAGAACGTGATCCTGAAGAAATTCAAATCATCGAGAATTTGTCCAACAGCAGCCAGGAAAATACAAAACTGAGCCATATGGCGAAGATTTTTCAAAATATCATGCAGAGACGTTTGTACCGGCCTTTTCTGATATTGATCATTGGATTATTCATATTACCGATTTTTATACCAGCTTTAAAACTGATCGCAGACTTGATTTTATGGATCGTAATTCTATTTATTGCCTTAGTTTTTTTCTCGTTATATCTTTCTTTAGCAGATGTTTGGGCTGCGACTCATCCAGATAAAATTTATGATCGCCAAACACGTTTTCAATTAAAAAATGACAGCTATGAAAACTCTTTGGCTGTCGTCACCACGGGGAAATGGTACGAGAAAATTATCTATTCAAATTTTCTGCGTGGTTTTATCCAATTGATCAATTCGGGCTGGTTTCAGTGGACAGCTTTGATTATTATTTTCTTGCCAAACAATTTCCAAGATACTTTTTTAACCGCAATTACAAATATTTTCTTTGTTGTTATTATCGTTAATATCTTTTCAAATTCGAAGATCATTCAATATCGACGCAATCATAACTTACCATCTTATTCGTATTTGCCTTTAAGCGAATACTTTGCCTGGACTAGCATACTATCCGATCTGTTGTTTGTATTGTGGCTAGCAGCTCAGATCGCTGACATTTTACATGAATTAATTTAATCATGTTTAACAAAATAAATAAAAAAATTTTTTTCCGTGCTTTCTCAATTCTTGCGATTTTGCTGCTGGTTTCTAGTAGTCTGATCGCTGTAATTAATTTATACCGACCACCAATCAAAGAGGTGATCATGCAGACACAAGTAGCGAAAAATAATCGAGTGGTCATCAATACTTCCCAAACAGCATTCAAAAAACAAGTTACACAAGCAGCTAATACTTGGAACAAAGATTTAAAAAGACAACTTTTCATGATTAATAATCATGAAAAACCAACCATCGTCATCTATGATCTAGCCAATAAGCAAATAAAACAGCTGTTGAAAGATCGTGATTATGGTGAACATATTTTAGCTGCAACCGGTAAAGGTGTCGTTTATGTGAATGCGAGTTTTATGGATCAAACAGATAATAGAGATCTTCTTGTGCCTGTGATCGAACATGAATTGGGCCATGTGATAGGTCTAAAGCATATCAACGGTGATGCATTGATGAACGCTTCGATTCAGCCAACTTCATACATTACAAAGTATGACCTAAAAGTAGCTCGATACATTCTACTGCACAATCATTGACCTAAGAAACGTGTTAACCATTCCGCCCCATAAACCAGTGCCAAACTATAGACGGCGATCGAAGCCGGTTTTCCCAACAGAATGATCCAGGTGAATTTTTTGTAGGTCATTTCTGTCAAACTTGAAATAAGGACAAGCACATCGTCAGGCGCAAAAGGAAAAAAATCATCAAAGCAAAGAAAGTATCCCATCTTTTCTGATTTTCTAATTTCGACAGATATTTATTATGCATTTCTTGGCTAACAAAGTGCACCACAAAGGCTCGACCATAGTGTCGGCCAAGGAAGAATAGTATTAACGACCCCAACACAATGCCAAGATAATTATAAATAAAACCCCACAAGGGTCCGAACATCAAAACACCTGCTGCAGTGGAAACGCCACCCGGAATAATCGGAATAACCACCTGAATAATCTGAATAAAAATAAAAATAGCTGGTGCAAAAATACCTTTACCTTTCATAAAGGATTGCAATTTTTTTGGATCCTGAAAATAGCCAAGCTGATAAAATTTGATCGATAAAAAAATCATCGCAATCAAAATCACGATCGTAGCTGTAGTAATCAATTTTTTGCTAGTCTGTGTACGCATTCAATTAATAAGTCGTATTTTTCTTGGAAAATCGTAAAAACTATTCCATTATCGTAGCATTTATAGACTGATGTTCGCTAAAAACTAATAACTTCATTTTTGCTTGCTATTTTAGCCGTCAAGCCTTCTCCTCTTAAGGCTGCCGCTTCTATTTCCGGCTTAAAAGAATGCCAAGGAATTGTCAATTTGGCGTGCACCCGTTTGGCAGCTTTTAATAGATCTGCTTGCGTCGCGTGACCCGAAGCGCCTGCGTAAATAAATTCAGCCGCAAATTGTGTTAATTTAGCTTGCTGAAGCTGATATCTGGGATCATAATCACCTAAAGGCTCACCATTCATCTGTAAGAAAATCGGTTTATAAAAATCTTTTAAATAATCCAAGTGATCGTAGCTGTTTTGCAAAACATAATTTTCCGGGTAAGCGATTATTTGCGATAGATCAATATCTTTGCCAAGTACCAGCGGTCGGGTCTTTGGGAAAAATTGTTTTAGTAATCCGGCATAAAAAGATTCCCAAACAATTGGTCGACCAAAGTCGTTAGCAGCCATTTCCAGTGCATATAGACGTTCAACGTTTCTTGGATAAGGATTGATAGCTAACAGATGATTCGATGGTAGTTTATCAATAAAATGTTGAAGCAGATCTGCTTCAACATTTGTAGATGCCGCTTGCGCATGATCGCCTTTATCATCATCGAAAGAAAAACTGGTTCCCTCAATTAAAAATAAATCCGGCTGTGTTTGCGCCACAGCTTGTGTCCAATGGTCAAGTCTTTGGGGATAGGGACCGTTATAACGCAAGTCACCAGAATGAACAAAATGGTGTCCTTGATCATCAACTACTTCAATAGCACTAGCACCAATAACATCATGGTCAGACTGAAAGAAAGTAACAGTAAAGGGACCGATTTTGACCATTTGCCCATAGTCAACCGCTTGCAGATCGGCAATAGGCAGCTCATCGCCGGCTTGAATCAAATCATCATACAATTTTTTAGATTGTGCAGACATATAGATCGGCAGCTGGGGCTTCAAAAATTTTAAAGCACCAATATGATCAATATGCAGATGTGAAATAAAAATTGCTTGCTGGTCATAAGTCTGCCTAGCATTCTCAGTAAACAATTCAGGTGTATCCGGCAAAATACCCTTTTCAATCAAACTCGTGATCGAATCACCAGCCTTAGAATCTTCAGGCACACCAAAATCCATGAAGATTCTTGTTTTATTATTTGCAAAACTCACAATGTTACCACCGATCGTATTCAAACCATTCAAAAATTTTGCTTTAGTCGTCATGGTTCTATTCTAAAGCAAAATAAAAACTGCCTAGTCTAGACAGCTTTTAAGTACAATGCGAGTTACTTGTTTTCAGAAATAATCGTCTTCATTTTCTTAGCGGATGCTGGGAAAACCTTATCTGGCGATTCTTTTTTCGATGTCACGAGGTCAACAGCATTTAACATTTCCGTCCGATAATCGTTGTAACCGGAGAAAGCCGTTGCCTGAAAACCATAAGGCAGGGAATCGGCCGCAGCCTTATAAAGCGGATTTTTCTTTAGATAATTTTTATAAGAAGCAGAATTACGCGCTGTCTTTGTTAATGGCAGATAACCGGTTGCTTCGGCCCATTGTTCAGTTGTCTTGTCTTTTAACAAGTACTTCATAAATGACCAAACACCAGCCTGATGTTTTTTATTATTGTTTAACATCACGAGATCATTGCCGGCAAGTTCTGTGGACCGTTTGCCCTGATAGCTTGGGAAAACAGCAGTAGCAAGCTTGAATTTCTTAACTGTCGTGCTGGAAATCGAAACACCTGCAGAACTAGAAAAATATAGCGCCGTCTTACCTTCAGCAAAACGATTGGTTCCATAAATATCTGCACCAGCGGTCCAAGCCTCGCCATTTTGCAACATGCCGTAAATACCATCAGCGGCTTTCAAAACCTTAGAACTGGCAAATTTAACTTTCAAATTCTTGGAAACAAATTTCGTACCAGCTGCATTTGAGAGACTTTCCAGTTCCATGTCAAATGATTGGTCAAAACCAACGCCAGCATCCCCCTTAGCTTTAGCAGCTTTAGAGATCTTTTCAACATCGCTCCAAGTCTTGGGTGTTGAAAAACCTAATTGCTTGAGCAAGTCTTGGTTGACTAGCATCACACGAACTGATTTTGAAAAAGGAATTGAATAATACTTGCCCTGCCACTTAGAGGAAGATACAAATCCCGGGTAAATATTTTTTAATTGTGTTTTGGAAATTTTATTACTACCTTTTAGCATATAGCTATCCAGCGGTGCGACAATTCCCTCTTTTTCATAATCAGGAACTTGCGTATAAGTAGCTTGTGCCATGTCAGGCAAAGTCTTTGACTTAGCAGCAGCCATAATTTTTTGAGTCAGGGTCGCATAATTTCCCTGAGATTGACGAACAACTGTGTATTTTGATTGAGAATTATTATACTGTTTAACAATTTTGTCCAAAGATTTTGCATAAGGGCCAGTCATGCCATCCCAGAGCACCACTTTAGTCCGTGCTGCACTTGCTGCAATTGGCGAAACCGCGCTAAACAGCGTTGTACTTCCCAATAAGGCTAAAGTTGCCATACCAAACATTTTAACTTTCTTCATTAAATTATCCTTTCAATCCCGAACGAGAAATCCCTGCAATTATGTATTTTTGCAAGAATAAATAAAGTATGGCCATTGGTAAAATGACAAAAGTTGTCGCGGCCATCAACTGAGGGTACTGAATTCCCGACTCAGTCATAAAGGCTTGCAAACCAACTGGCAAGGTTCTGAGACTATCACTGTTTGTCACGATCAAAGGCCACATAAAACTATTCCATGATCCAATTACCTGAAGCATTGTAATGGCAACAATCGAAGATTTGCTCATCGGTACTAAAATTCGCCAGAGAAAACGCCAATCCGAAGCACCGTCTATTTTTGCAGAATAATAAACGGAATTCGGTACCGACATAAAGCTTTGACGTAAAGCAAATACCGAAAAGAAACTCGCAATCCAGGGAATGATCAAAGCACCGTATGTGTTGATCAGACTCATTTTAGATAAGGTCACATAATTTGGAATGATCAGCATTTCACCGGGAACCATCATGGTCGCCAGCAAAATAACGAAAAGCAGATTCTTTCCTTTAAAATTGAGTTTTGCAAAACTAAAAGCCGCTAGAATACTTGTCAATAACTGTAAGGCTGTTGTTGCGACCGTTACGAACAACGAATTGAACATATAGGTCGCAAAAGGCGCTGCCTGCCACGCACTAATAAAGTTTTCAAAATGCCAAATTTTCGGAATCCAGATCGGCGGTACTTGAATCGCTTCGGACTGTGTTTTTAAAGCAGTGGAGAGCATCCAAATAAAAGGAATCAACATGATGATAGCACCAAATGAAATCAGCAGGTAAATACAGATCGTCATCAATTTGATAGGTTTTCGAGTCTGAGATGTTTGTAACTTTGCCCTTTCTTTCATGCTTTAGCCTTCTTTTTGGTCCTTTTGACCTTCGTTGGCCGACTATAATCAAAATGTCGCGAGACTAGCAGCTGAATAATCGTGACAACCAGAATCATGGCAAACAAGATAACAGCTGCAGCTGCAGCGCGACCATATTGGTTCATGACATAAAATTGCTGATAAATATAAAAAACCATTGTCATAGCTGATTGGGCTGGTCCTGGCTGACCGCCAAAAACCGCAAAGACCTCATCAAAAACTTTAAAGTCGCCGATCACAGCATTGATCAACACAAAAACCAATGTTGGCGATAATTGCGGCAAGGTCACGTGCCAGAAAATTTGCCAAGCATTGGCACCATCGACTTTAGCGGCATTGGCATAGCGTTTATCAATGTTTCCTAAACCGGCTAAAATCAAAATAATATTAAAGCCTAGACCTTTCCAAATAGAAATAATGATCAGCGTCAGCATGGCGTATTTAGGATCATTGAGCCAATCGATCGGACTGACACCGATGACACTTAAAAAGTAATTGGCCAGCCCTAGTCTTGCATTAAAAATCCAAGTCCAAACCATGGAAATAGCAATCGTGGAAGTCACAAAGGGAAGAAAATAAACGGTTCGAAAAAAATCAGCAAATTTTTTGATGTGAAACAACATCACAGCTAAAATCAACGAGATGACGATCGTCAAAGGCACTGTGCCGACAACGTAAACCAGTGTATTGGCCACAGCTAAATGAAAATTAGTATCGGAAAACAAATAACTAAAATTATCAAAACCACGTGCTAAAACAGTATCAGTTAAAAATTGGTAATCCGTGTATAGCGACATAGCAAAAGATTTGATAATCGGGTAGATACTGAAAACGACGATCACGATCAGCATCGGCATGACATATAGCCAGCCCTTGATCGAACCTCTCCAGGTTTGCTTGGCATTCATCATGATTTAATGCTCGATGTTAAATCTTGAAGATCAGGTTTCAGCGCTAAAACATGTCTATCCGAATCGTCAAATCCGTGAATCGCAGATGCAGGCACATACACTTTAAGAGGCTGACCAACTTCCACCTCGCTGATCCCATCGACATTTTCACCATCAAATTCAGCACCAAAAAAATCAAACCTTGAGAGCTGCTCGGGGCCATATTTACTATATGATTTTAAAGTCACCGGCAGTTCAACGCTGGAACTGTTTTTGATCGTTGAAATTGCATCCGGTCTAATACCGATCGTTTTAACTTGTTTGGCAAAATAATTCTGCAAATAAGCAAGTGCTTCAGCCTTATCAAAAGTATTGATCTGCGGATCGCCAATAAATTTAGCCGTAAAAAGATTGGCTGGCTTATCATACAAATCATTTGGCGCGGCATATTGTTGAATCACACCATCAGATAACAACATGATTTTATCTGAAATATGCATGGCCTCATTTTGGTCGTGTGTCACAAAAATAGTCGTCACCCCTGTAGCTTGCTGAATTCGAGCTATTTCAACGCGCATCTCCGTGCGTAATTTAGCATCTAGATTAGAAAGCGGTTCGTCCAATAATAATACAGCTGGTTTTCTAGCAAGCGCCCGTGCGATCGCAACACGCTGCTGCTGGCCACCTGATAATTCACCTGGTCGCTTATCTAATTGATCTTCGATATGGACCAATTTGGCTAGTCGTTCAATTTCTTGTTTACGTTCATTTTTGGCAATTTTTGCAATTTTTAAAGGAAAAGCAATATTGTCGCGCACGGTCATATTCGGATAAAGCGCATAGTTCTGAAACACCATGCCGATATTTCGCTCAGCAACGCTCAGTTTAGTAACAGCCCTATCAGCAAAATAAATTTCACCCGAAGTCGGTGTCAACAAACCGGCTATCATATTCAAAATAGTTGATTTACCAGACCCAGATGGTCCCAGTAACGATACAAGTGTATGATCCTCAATCTCAAAATCAATTCCATCGATAATGTTTTTGCCCGTCTGATAAGCAAGCGTCAAATTCTTCGCGACTAATTTCAAGTCCAATTCCGCCTTTTCCCAAAAGAAGATAACTTACAGATAATAAATTTAGCAAAGATACAGGACATAAGCAAACACAAAAACTCACATACTAAAAAACGCCTGAAAAAGCGTTTTAAAAAATTATTATGATTGGCGAGGGTCTAGATTGCCGTAAAACTGAATACTACGATCAAACATTAATTTCACGGTATTATTAGCGCCCTGACGGTTTTTGGCCACGATCAATTCAACCGGTCCACGATCCGGAATAGCCGATTCATCAAAATCATCATCATCTTCCGAGTGACCATCTTGATCGTAATAATCATCACGATATAAAAACATAACAATATCTGCGTCCTGCTCGATCGCACCAGAATCACGCAAATCAGAGAGCATTGGCCGTTTGGTTGTTCTACCCTCGACACCACGAGATAATTGTGACAAGGCTATAATCGGCACGTTCAACTCGCCTGCAAGTTTCTTTAAGGATCGAGAAATAGCTGCAACTGCTTGCTGACGAGATTCATTCACATCCGATTCGATCAATTGAAGATAATCAATAATCACCAAACCGATTCCGCCTTCTGGATCTTCGCGCTGCAGCTGCGATTGCAAGTTACGTAATTTAGCCCTAATTTCATTGATTCGAATACCTGGTGTCGTATCTAAATGAATGTTTAAACGGCTTAAGCGTTCATTAGCCAACATGATCCTCGTCCAATCAGCGTTAGGATCTACTTGACCATTGGATGACTGTGTTAAATCTTTACCTGTTAGCAGCTTGTCCATCGGCACTCTGGCATTAGCTGCTAAAATACGCGTCGATAATGATTGATCATCCATTTCCATATTGAAGATCACAACTGTCTTTTTGCCAATTTCTTTGGACTTTGCAGCATTGATCGCTAAATTCAAAGCAAAAGCCGTCTTACCAACAGCCGGACGTGCGGCTAAAATAACCAAGTTATTTGCCTGCCAACCCTTGGTCAATTTATCAAGATAGGGGTAATCACTAGGAATCGCACCTTCACGTAAAGTTGAATTACTTTTAGCGGCAGCATTTAAGCTATCAATAGTTTGATTTAAAGATTTTTTAAGTTCGATAAAATCAGTATTTTCGGCTTGGTCTTCGATTGAATCTAACTTTAATCGAATATCGGCAATTAGATCTTGTGAAAGAGAACCCGGATCATGAGCCAAACCATTGCCGCGGTTAAAGAGATCGATCAGCCTGCGTTGAGTTGCCTTTTCATGAACAACTTTGGCATAGCTTTCAACATTGGCAATTGTGCCATCAGATGACAAAACTTCCGAGATGTAGCCTTCTCCACCAACAGCGTCAAGATTCTTATCAGTTTTCATTTGATCGGAAACAGTGACAGGTTCAACTATTTTATCGTCATTAAGTAATTCGTTGACGGCTTGAAAAAACTTTTTATTTTTAAGATCATAAAAATCATCTTCAGAAATAATGCCCAGCATTCGGTCTAAAACGTCTTGCTGTTCGCTTAGTCCGCTAGTATAAAAAAAAGCCGAGAGCAAAGCCTTCTCAGTCTGAACTTCTTCAGGAATTCGATTGTTAGTAATTGAATCTGCCATGCTAATTTATTTGGGAAATATTCACTTTAATTGTTGCCGAAACCTGAGTATGAAGCTTAGCTGGAATTTCATGTAAACCGACCGTTTTAATCGGTTGAGGAAGTTCTAATTTACGTTTATCAACCATCAAGCCGAATTGCTTATCCAGCTGCTCGGCAATTTCCTTGGCTGTAACAGAACCATTTAAACGGCCATCCGGTCCCACATGTTCTGAGAATTGAATAATTGTTTTTGCAGAAGCTAATTGAATTTTCAATTGTTTGGCATCAGCTAAAATTTCAGCCGTTTTTTTAGCTTCGAGATTTTGCTGACCATGAAGTTTGGAAACATTTTCAGCTGAAGCATAAACAGCTTTTTTATTCTTGATCAAAAAATTATTAGCATAGCCATCAGGAACCTCTTTGATTTCCCCTCGTTTGCCTTGGTTTTTTACATCTTGCGTAAAAATAACTTTCATAACTTCTCCTATTCTTTGTGTCCTATCACTTGAAAAATGGCATCTTGCAACATGGTCTCAACTTTTTTAACATCATCAGACACTATTTGTGCAGCAGCATTCGCTAAGGAACCACCACCACCAATCTTTTCCATAATCAATTGTACGTTGATTGAGTTATCTGAGCGTGCAGAGATACCAACTTTTTCATCAGGACGTCGTGTAATGACGAAGCTAGCCGCCACACCTTGAATTTTCAATAATTCATCGGCCGCTTGAGCAGCTAAAACCGGATTATAAAAAACATCGTTTTCCCCGACCACTGTTGCAATATTGTGGTCTAGAACCATCAGTTCAAACAAGTGAGATTTAACCAACAGGTCTTCCTTTGATTCCTTACCAAAGCTGCTCAGCAATTGTGCATCAGCTCCGGCGGCTCGCAAAAAACTAGCTGCATCAAAGGTCCTTGATCCGCTATGTGCTGTAAAACCTTTTGTATCTAATTGAATACCGCCTAGTAAAGCTGTTGCCTCCACTTTAGTTAATGGCGATTTACGGCGATCCTCATAGCCGAGCAATTCCGTCACTAGCTCGGAAGTCGAAGATGCATATTGTTCAACATAAAAGAGAATTGGTTTTTCTTTAAAACCTTCATCAGCGATACGATGATGATCAATCACGACCAAAGACGATTTTAATTTATCCAGCAACTGGCCAGCGGCTGAAATACTTGGGCGGGAATGATCAACTAGGACTAGTAGGCTTTGTTCGCTTGCAAGGGTTAAGGCCTTCTTCTCTGAAATAAAAGGAACTTCAACTAATTTTAATGTCTGGCCATCAGCTAATTGCTGCTTAAGTTTGTTATTGCTTGTGGCAACTTCTTCTTTAATTTTCTCCACAACCAGCTGGACATCACGTTGTAAATTCTGTTCGTCAATCACGATATATGCAGTCAAATCGTGCAAACGGCTCATCCGCCAAACGCCCAAAGCGGCACCTAGCGCATCCATATCTGGATTTTGGTGACCAGAAATAAAGACAGAATCAGCATTAGCGAATAAATCAGATAGTGCTTGATCAATCATCCGTGCACGAACTCGCGTCCGCTTAGCCATCGGATTAGAGGTACCGCCAAAATAAAGTGCCGGATTATCATCATTTCGAATAACAACTTGATCACCGCCACGACCTAGTGCCAAATCCAAATTGCGGTGGGCTAATTCAGCTAGATCATTCAAATCTGAAACACCAAAAGCAATTCCGACTGACAATGAAAGCGGCATATTTTGTTTCAAAGATTCTTCACGGACTTCATCTAAAATTGAAAAACGATCGTCCTCTAATGACTTAAGGTCTGGCAAGCGACCAAAAAAAAGATAACGATCAGCCGACATCCTTTTTAAAAACAAGTGATATTTCTTAGACCAGCCGTCCAGTCTTCCAGAAATAAAAGCAATCAAACGGCTTGACTCAGAATCAGTAGCATCTTGGATAACTTCTTCGTAATTATCAACACTGATCAAGCCGTAAAATAGACGATCTCGCTCATAAAACAGCTGATATTTAGAAACATCTGTTAGATCCAGCAAATAAATCGTCTGGCCATCGTGCTGTACTTGTAGTGAAAATTTGCCATCACGCCAATCAATCTCCGTTGAACCACTGTCTTTATTAGCCTGCACCAATTCATACAAAACTGAATCAGCCTGTTTTAAATTCTTGCCAATAATTGAATGGTCGCCAATCACATTCATTAAGTTCTCATTGACCCATTCAATATCACTATCAGAATTCAACAGCATAACTCCGATCGGCATTTGATCCAGTGCGCTAGTCTGCGAAATCGAAACACGGCCATTTAAGTTAGTCATATAAGTTTGAAAGTCAATACCAAGTGAATTTACCAGGCTATAAATTAGTAATGACGCTAAGGCAACAATGACTAGCCAAGCAATGGCGATGATCAATCCGAAGTGCAAAGCGAAAATAAAACCAGAAATAGCCAGCAAAGCAAAAACCACGATCAAATAAATGACGCGGTAATTTTTGATAAATGCTGGTAGTCGACTATATTTCTTCATCAAGGATTTAATTTTATCACGATGAGCAGGCTCTATCGCTTTTAGAGACAAAAAAACACTCTTTTCAAAGAGTGTTAAACATCAAAAATTAATTATTGACAACGAATGGCAATAAAGCCATAATCCGAGCACGCTTAATTGCAATTGCAATTTTACGCTGATTTTTTGAGCTAGTTCCAGTAATGCGACGAGGCAAAATTTTACCATTATCAGCAATAAAGCGTTGCAATAAATCAGCATCTTTGTAGTCAACATAGTCAATATGATTAACAGCTAAGTAATCAACACGACGACGACCGCCTTGACGACGGCCGCCACGACGATCACCATCTCCACGAGGAGTACGGCTAGGACGATTATTGCGTTCGCCATTAAAGGTAGACCTTTGACTTGAATGTTCTTCAGGCATAATTAGTAATCCTTTCTTAAAATTTTAGAATGGGAGATCATCATCTGAGATATCAAGCGAATCATTTCCTGCGTCCGTATTAAAAGGACTACTAGAGTTATTGGCTTGATTATGATTAGTTGAAGCAGATTGCGAGTTATTGCTAAATTGCGAATCAAAAGGATTCGGCTGCTGCTGCGTTGGAATATTGAAATTACTTTGACTTCGCGGTGCAGCAGAAGAAGCATTACCATTGGCTGGCGTACCATTTTGAGCGCGCCGAGCTTCGGACTGCGCACGCGTTTCCAGTAACTGAAAATTATCAACCACGATTTCGGTCACATAAACTTTTTGGCCTTGATTATTATCATAGGTCCGCGTTTGTAAACGACCTTCGACAGCAACCATAGCACCTTTACCAGTAAAATTGGCAAAATTTTCAGCAGGTTTTCGCCAAATCACACAACTGATAAAATCAGCTTCACGATCACCAGCACGATTCGTAAAATTCCGCTCAACTGCAATTGTAAAGGAACCTACCGCATCACCATTTCCTGTATAACGCAACTCAACGTCACGGGTGATTCTACCAACTAATACAACTCGATTGATCATAAAACTCCTTATTTTTCAGGTGCAGTCGCAGCGGGTGCAGTTGTCGTCGTTCTAGCTTGGCGAGCAGCTACGGCTTGATTCTGTGCAGCATTACGTTCTGCTTCACGTTGTGCACGACGCTCGATCGCTCTTTGCGCTGCAGCAGCTTGCTTAGCATGAGCGTCTGCAAGTTTTTCAGGATCAACAGCAACGATCATGTGACGTAAGATATCTTCAGAAATCTTAGCCAAACGATCGAACTCGTCGACAGCTTTAGTACCTTCGGCAGCAAAAGTAACAACGTGATATGTTCCTTCTCTGTAACCGTCGATCTCATAAGCGAACTTACGTGTATTCCAGTCTTCAGATTTAGAGATCTGGGCACCGTTGTCAGTCAAAATAGTATCAAAACGGGCCAGCAAAGCTGCTTTAACGTCTTTATCTAAGTTGGGCCGAACAATATAAGTCAATTCATAATTAGCCATAATTTACCTCCTTTTGGTCTCTGACCGCCTGAGCGGTAAGGAAGTGAGTATTTCATCACGGATAACCATGATACAGGGAAATAGCCTCAAAATCAAGCTTAGAAAGGGCGTTTATTCAAGACTGATTTTAAATATTAATGATCTGGTCAAAATAACTATCAAACTGATTTGAATGCGTCACCATGACCACGATACTACCATGCTCGGCGAAAGATTTTAAAATATTCATAACCTGATAACCATTTTGCAGATCTAATGAACCGGTGGGCTCATCGGCTAAAATAATTTCCGCCTTTTTGAGCAATAGCCTTATCAAGGCAACACGCTGCTGTTCTCCCCCGCTTAATTTATAAGCGGGCATTTGATAATAGCTTTCCTTATTATTCGCATAAACAAAACAAATCAAAAAAGAAAGCATCGAGATCAATACAAATACCAATTTCTGTACTTTCTTCATAAAAACCTACTTTCTATTATCTTAAGCCGCAAATAAGAACTATTGATCAGTGTAAGAAAAACCTAGGATGATGACAGTCATTCTCTAAAATGATTGTAATAAAGCATTATTGCGAAAATAGCTGGACTTTATCACAGTAGCAGATAAGTAGAGATAAAAAAAACGGCTCATCGCCGTTTAAAATTTCTTTTACATTTTCATGTTGGCAGCCATCGAATCAACACCGTTCTTAGCGCAAAGATCTTTAAGGTTCCAATGTTTAGGATGTTTGGGATCAAACACTTCAATTTGCGCCATCATACCCGTATCCTCGTGTTCAAGAATATGGCAGTGATACATGAAAATGCCGGCTACATTGAACTCCACCAACAAACGCACATGTTCACCAGGATTAACAGCTATCGTGTCCTTGTAGCCTAATTCATTCGGATAAGGCTCTTTGCCATTACGAGACAAGACCAAAAATTCCATGCCATGCATATGAAAAGGATGAATCATGCCCATCCCCGGCATATCATCGTTTGTGTTCGAAACATCCCAAATTTCGTTTTTACCAATCTCTTGTCTGTCGTCAATACGAGTCATATCATAAAGTTTGCCATTGATTTTAACCGCATCATCCATTCCCGACATGATGACTTGATGGTCAACACCTCCTGTAAAACCACGATCAATTTCTTTCAGCTTACTTGGTAGTTCAACACGATTATCCTCTGTAAACTCACCCACAGTCAGAGTCAAAATGACTGTATCATCAGCCTTCAAAAGCAGTTGATCACCTTTTTTATAAGCAGATAGATCAAGCAATAATTCAGCTCTTTCAGCAGTCGTTAACATGATCTTTGTCAAAGGGACAGCGTGTGGCAAAAAACCGCCATCGGATGCAATTTGGGTCATGACGATATTTTTATCAGTATTTAAACGTAATTCACGACGATTAGCACCATTTAAAACGCGCAATCTCAGCCAAGGACGCGTCACGGTAAATTCAGCATTAGCAGTGCCATTCACTAAGGCCGTATCCCCTAAGGTACCATCCATATCATAATCAGCCTGATAGTCCCACTGGTTATCATGGAAAGTTCGATCTTGAAAAATCACAGGGATATCGTCAATACCCCAATCATGAGGTAGTTGCGGTAGATTATCCAATGGATTAACAACCGTAACTGGTGCTGCCAGACCCCTCCAGACTTGTTCGGCTGTATGCGGACATGGATGTGGATGGAGCCAAGCGGTCATTGTCGGCTGGTGAACATCGAACTCAATTTCTTTGGATTCGCCCGGCTGTACGGGTGCGTGCGGACCACCATCTTCAATTGGACCAGGGATATTTAGACCATGCCAATGCCAGGTTGTCACTTCTGGCAACTCATTAACTAAAGTTAAATGATAATGTTTGCCAGATTCATATTGAATCAAAGGGCCTAATAGCGAGCCGTTATAACCCCAAGTACGAGTCGCTTTGCCATCCAAAATTCTAGTCTCGCCGACTTGGGCGTGAATCGTGTAATAAATCGTGCCGCCTTCGACCTTGTCAGCCTTAAGAATGGCTGGAATTTTGAGCGCGCGTCTTTTCGTATCAGGACGAATCAGTGCTTTGAAAGCAGCATCGTGATAATCAAAAGCACTTTCGTCGAATAAATAATCGTTGATAATCTTTGTCATTTAGACCTCCATATAATCAAAGCAATTACTTGTTTTATCAACATCATAATTTTTAAAAATCCAAAAATGTTGATTTCTAATTAATCATAGCTTATCTATTTTAAGAAGTTTACCCTTATCAAAATATTGCGATAAGGGTAAACTTAATATAATTATTGGAGGAAAAAACACATGCGTCTGTTACAGGCTCAAATAATTGCTGATCTGCATGTTCAGCCAGTTATTAATGCACAAGATGAAATTAATCGGTCCGTGGCTTTTTTAAAAAACTATCTGCTGGCAAACCCGGAATATAAAAGTTATGCCTTGGCTATTTCCGGCGGCCAGGACTCGACACTTGCTGGTAAACTCGCGCAAATCGCAATTGACCAGCTGCGCAAAGAAACTGGTGATAGCAGCTATCGGTTGGTCGCGATCCGTCAACCTTATGGCATCCAAGCTGATGAAGATGATGCACAGTTAGCCTTGAAATTTATTGATCCAGATCAGACAATCACAACCGACATTAAAGCAGCAACCGATGCTTTAACAAAAACATTGCGAGAAAGCGGCTTAGTCGTTGATGATATGAGCCGCGGCTCAATCAAACCAAAAATGCGTATGATCGCACAATACGCGGTTGCACGCGAACATCAAGGAGTTGTCGTTGGTACTGACCATGCCGCTGAAGCCTTTGCCGGGTTTTTTACTAAATATGGCGATGGCGGCACAGATATCGATCCGCTCTGGCGATTAAATAAGCGTCAAGGTAAACAAATGCTGGAAGTTTTAAAAGCACCTAAAGCGCTCTATGAAAAAATTCCTTCAGCTGACCTTGAAGATGATCGACCGCAATTGCCAGATGAAGTTGCACTAGGCGTTAAATACACAGATATTGATGATTACTTAGAGGGCCGTGACGTATCCGATGCGGCAGCCAAACAGATCGAAAAACTCTACCTGTCTACCAAACAAAAACGCCACTTACCGGTTACAATTTACGATACTTGGTGGTACTAAAAACCTTTAGTCTCAGCGATTAAAGGTTTTTTGTTTGCCCATATTATTTTTTGTTCGGCTTGAAAAAAGATAATAGTGCTTCAGCAAACATACCGATCGCCATCATCTGCATGGCCAGCATGTTGCGCATGGAAAATACCGCCCAGACAAGTACTGCATAGAAAATAACAAAAAAAGCTGATAACCATTTTGAAAATATCATAATTAACCTACCTTTGGATTTTTAAGAGGAACTTGGGAAAAACTTGTTTAATTAACCTCTTCTAGCTTAATACATAAAATAAAACCCGGAAATTTTCCGGGTTTTAAGAATTTAAATTATACTTCTGAATCTGGTTCGTCTGGATCATTCAATTGATGATCAGCTAATTTTTTAATTTTATCAGCGATCTCATCATTGCTCTGTCCGTTAACCGCAATCGTTTCGTCAGCACCTTGAGCGCCATCTTCGTTATCAACTAACCCGTCATCATCAGGCTTTTCATCTTCTTTTTCAACTTTAGCCAAGGTTGCTACTTTTGAGCCTTCTTCTGTGCGAATAACTCGAACGCCTAAGGTTGCTCGACCTGTAATTGAAACATCGTCAGCTTTGAAACGAATCATGATCCCAGAATCAGTCGTAATCATAATATCTTCATCACCAGACACAACGATCAAACCAGCTAGAGGGCCATTTTTAGATGAAATATTGGCTGTTTTATAGCCTTTTCCGCCACGACCACGAATCGGATATTCTTCAACTGCGGTCTGCTTGCCATAGCCCTTTTCAGTAATGATCAAAACATTATTACCAGGCGTCAATAAGTCGGTACCAACGACATAATCTTTATCACGTAAATTCATGCCACGAACACCAGATGCCGTCCTGCCCATTGCACGAACATCTTTTTCGGCAAATGAGACTGCATATCCAGAATGTGACGCAATAACAATGTTCTGTTGACCGTTTGTCGCGAGAACACTAATCAATGAATCATCATCACGCAAATTAATGGCGCGTAAACCAGATTGACGAATGTTTGTGAAATCCGAGACTGCAGTCCGCTTGACCGTACCAAATTTTGTCGTAAAGAATAAGAAATCCTTTGATGTTGCTGCATCGCCGCGAACATTGATCACAGCTTGAACGCGCTCACCGGCATCTAATCCTAAGAGATTAATGACAGGAATGCCCTTAGCTTGACGACCATATTCAGGCACTTCGTAACCCTTCATTTTATAAACTTTCCCTTGATCAGAGAAAAAGAGCAGCGTATCGTGCGTACTTGTTGAAACAAGCTGTTCAACAAAATCGTCATCATGAGTGTTCATGCCTTGAACGCCACGGCCACCACGATTCTGAGTATGAAACTCACCAGTTGAAAGACGTTTGATATAGCCTTTATGAGTAAGAGATATCAAAACATCTTCCTCATCGATCAAGTCTTCGTCTTCGATAGATAGCACATCACCAACTTGCAATTCCGTACGACGCGCATCACCAAATTTATTGGCAATATCAAGTAATTCTTGATAAATAATTTGGTCAATACGCTCGGGCTTAGCTAAAATATCCTTAAAGTCCTCAATTGATTTCAGTAATTCATTGTACTCAGCTTCAATTTTGTCACGTTCCAAACCGGTTAAACGAACCAGTCGCATGTCCAAAATGGCTTGCGCCTGTCTATCAGATAGTTGATAACGATTTATCAGTTCGCTTTTCGCGATTTCAGCTGTTTTGCTAGCACGGATCAATTCGATAATGGCATCAATATGGTCCAACGCAATCCTTAAACCTTCAAGAATATGCGCACGATCCTGTGCTTTTTTTAAATCAAATTCAGTCCGGCGACGGATAATTTCCCGCTGATGATCCAAATAAGCAACTAAAATCTGTTTTAAACTCATCGTTTCTGGTTTGCCATGATTAATTGCGATCATATTAAAGGAAAAACTCGTCTGAAGCAGCGTTTGTTTGTATAAATTGTTCAAAACGACATTGGCATTAGCATCACGTCCAATATCAATTGCAACTCTAAGACCTTTTTGGTCCGATTCATCACGAATAGCCGTGATACCTTCCATTTTTTTCTCTAAAACTAATTCACGAACTCGTTCGATCAGCTTAGCTTTATTGACCATGTAAGGAAGTTCAGAAATAGCAATACGCTCGTGGCCCGTGGAAGTTGTTTCGATGTCAACCTTTGATCGAATTGTCACTGACCCGCGGCCGGTTTCATAAGCACGTCGAATACCGGCTTTGCCCATAACGATCGCACCGGTTGGAAAATCAGGACCAGGCAAGACTTCCATCAAGTCAGCAACTGTTGCATCAGGATTAGCCATCAAAACATGAATCGCGGCAATCACTTCGCGCAAATTGTGCGTTGGAATATTTGTTGCCATCCCGACAGCGATTCCTTGAGCACCATTGACCAAAAGATTAGGAAAACGAGCTGGCAGTACAACTGGTTCGCGATTGTCACCATCATAACTAGGTTGGAAATCAACCGTTCCTTTATTAATGTCACGCAACATTTCCAACGCAATTTTTGATAAACGCGCTTCGGTATACCGCATTGCAGCTGCCGGGTCGCCATCAATCGAACCAAAGTTTCCATGACCATCAACAAGTGGGTAGCGGTAGCTGAATGGTTGTGCCATGCGTACCAAAGACTCATAGATCGCTGAATCGCCATGCGGATGGAACTTACCCATAACATCCCCAACGATTCGAGCAGCTTTCTTATGGGGCTTGTCAGGCGTCACGCCCAGCTCATTCATGCCATATAAAATCCGGCGATGAACTGGTTTTAACCCATCACGAACATCCGGCAGAGCACGAGCGACAATAACCGACATCGCATAAGACAGAAAACTTGTTCGCATCGTTCTGTTTAAATCTGTATTTTTGATCCTTGAATCAGGTGTGAAATTATTGTTTTCTTCATCAGCCATAAATTACCTCACACATCCAAATCTTCAACAAATTGTGCATTATCTTCGATAAATTCGCGTCTTGGTTCAACACGATCACCCATCAGCATATCGAACGTGGTGTCGACTTCAGGCTGATACTCTGGATCAACTCTTAGCAAACGACGATGTTTTGGATCCATAGTCGTGTCCCAAAGCTGAACTGCATCCATTTCTCCAAGTCCCTTATATCGTTGAATCCTTGCTTTTGGACTAGCCGGTAATGTGGCAACATAGTCATCTAATTCTTCATCGGAATCTAGATAAACACGATCAGTTGAATTACCAATTGCAACACCATACAAAGGTGGCTGAGCGATATAAATATAGCCTGCATCAATCAGCGGACGCATATATCTGAAGAACAAAGTCAACAGCAAAGTACGAATGTGTGCCCCGTCAACATCAGCATCAGTCATAATGATCACTTTGTGATAATGAGCTTTTTCAATATTAAATTCATCGCCAAAGCCGGTACCCATCGCCGTAAACAAGGAGCGAATTTCTTCATTAGCCAGTACTTTGTCTAAAGTAGCTTTTTCAACATTCAAAATTTTTCCACGAATCGGCAAAATAGCCTGCGTTAAGCGAGAACGACCTTGTTTGGCTGAACCACCAGCAGAATCCCCCTCGACAATAAACAATTCAGACAATGCAGGATCTCTGGAAGTGTTATCAGCTAACTTGCCTGCCAATGCACTGATTTCCAAACCAGACTTTTTACGCGTCAGATCACGTGCTTTTTTCGCAGCAACACGTGCCTTAGAAGCGATTAATCCCTTGTTAGCAATCGCTCTGGCGGTCTCTGGGTTTTCCATCATGAAACGATTAAAAATCATTGAGAACTGATGATTGACCGCTTGCTGGGCATCTGTGTTGCCCAGTTTGGTTTTTGTTTGTCCTTCGAATTGTGGATCTGGATGTTTGATCGAAACAATCGCCGTAATGCCTTCTCGAACATCTTCACCAGTCAAAGGATCTTCAGAATCTTTCAAAATGCCTTTTTTCTTAGCGTAATCATTGATAATACGCGTCAAAGCCATTTTAAAGCCAGTTTCGTGGGTACCGCCTTCATGGGTATGAATGTTATTTGTAAAGCTCATTAAGGTTTCAGCAACGGCGTCCGTGTACTGCAAAGCAACTTCAACTTGAATACCATTCTCTTCACCTTCAACATAGACAGGTTCTGGAAAAAGAGCTTCTTTATTTTTATTTAAAAATTTGACATACTCGGCAATGCCACCTTCATACATAAATGATTCTTTTTTATTAGGATCAACTCGTGCATCAGTAATAGATAAACGCAAACCTTTATTCAAAAAAGCTAATTCACGGATACGGCTCGATAGTGTTTTATAGTCGAAAACAGTTGTTTCACGAAAAATATCGGGATCTGGGGCAAAGTGAACAATCGTGCCGCGCTTCAAACGCATGGGCTCGTCAAGCAGCTTCATTTCGGTATTGATATGTCCACGCTGGAAATCCATGTAATAAATTTTGCCATCGCGATATACACGAACATCCATTTCCTTGGATAAAGCATTCACAACCGAAGCACCAACACCATGCAGACCGCCGGAAACCTTATAACTTTTTGAATCAAATTTACCACCAGCATGCAAAATAGTGAAAACAGCTTCCATAGCCGGTCGACCAGTCTTAGGCTGAATTTCAACCGGCACACCTCGACCATCATCTGTCACTGTGATCGAATTATCCTTTTCGATCGTGACCGTGACGTGAGTCGCGAATCCAGCTAAGGCCTCATCAATACCGTTATCGATAATTTCCCATACCAAATGATGAAGTCCCGAACTGGCAGTTGAGCCGATATACATACCTGGGCGTTTGCGCACTGCTTCAAGTCCTTCAAGAATTTGAATCGACGAACCACCGTAAGAATTATTATCGTTAGGTGCTATTTGACTATTATTATTTTTATTTTCAACCATTAATCAGCCTTCCGTCTTTCACTTGATAAATTTTTGGATTTTTAATCAATTCTTTTTCAACATCTGAAAGACTCGTCGTTGTTAAAAAAGTTTGAACTTTGTCTTGGATAAAACGCAATAATTGCGTCTGCCGATCACCATCTAATTCGGATAAAACATCATCAAGCAACAAAATCGGATATTCTCCGGTCTCATATTTCATCATTTCGATCTCCGCCAAACGAATCGACAAGGCAGTTGTTCGTTGCTGACCTTGCGAAGCAAATGAGCCAACCTCTTTTTGATTGATAAAAAACTTTAAATCATCATGGTGCGGACCAACAGTCGTCGATTTTAAAAGCAATTCCCGCGTCCGGTTTTTTAATAACTGTTTCTTAAAAATCTCAGAAATTTCTGGAATCGTCGAACGCTCATCAATTCCAGCAAAACTCATATAATTGATTTTTAATTCTTCAGTATTCGAGATTGCTTTATGAATTTCAAAAGAATATTTTTCTAGTGTCTGAACTAATGCAAATCGTTGAAAAATAATTTCACTGCCGTATTTGATTAGCTCATCATCTAAAACAGTTAGATAAATTTCATCAATTTTCGGCTTAGCGGCAGTCCATTGAATGTTTTTGAAATAGGCGTTGCGGTTCTTTAACGCCTCGCGATACTGCAATAAATTGAATAAATAGTTTGCCGACATTTGACCAAATTCGCTGTCAATAAATTTTCGGCGGCCACCTGGTGCACCTTTAACAAGATCCAGATCCTCCGGTGCAAACAGGACAGTGTTGAAGTTTCCTATGTAATTTGACAGTCGATTTTCGATTAAATGGTTAACAAAAACTTTTTTTCCGCTCTTTGTAATTTGAACTTCTAGCGGAAATTTACCAGACTTTGTTTGAACTTCACCGAGAATATCAGCTGCATCAGCTGACCAATTTATCAAATCATGATCATTATTATCGCGATGTGATCGTGCCATCGATAAAAGATAGATCGCTTCAAGCAAATTTGTCTTGCCCTGAGCATTATCACCAATTAAAACGTTAATTGAATTAGAAAAATCTACTTGTAGTTCTTCATAATTACGGAAATCTTTCAGCCTTAGACTATTGAGAAACAATTTGATAGTCTCCGATTTTAAGAATTTTAATCGAATCTCCTGGATAAAGCTTTCGCCCGCGTCGAAAATCCGATTCACCGTTTACGAAGAAAGAATCAGCATTTTCTCGTAAAAAAAACTTAGCACTGCCGCCAGAATCGACGATATTTTCTATCTTTAAAAGCTGCCCAAGCGTGATAAACTCGGTGTTGATTTGAACCTTTTTCAAATTTTCACCCCCAAGAATACCTTGACCATTATAACAAAAAACGCTAATTTTTGCTATTTAAGCAATTTTTCAGCGTTTTGGTAACTCTTAGCTATTAAAGACAGTTTTTGCTTAAATCGCAAAAATTTAGAAAGTACGTACAGGTGTAATCAATTGAACCTTGCTGTTATCTGTCGATCCGTTCGGCTTGATAACAAATGGTCGCAGACTAGTTGTAAAGGAAAAATCTAGCTTGCCTTCATTGATCGAACTGATCGCATCACGAACGAAATCTGGATTAAAACTAATTTTCAGATCTTCACCAGTGAAATCGCTGATTGTTAGTTCTTCCAAAACTTTGCCGACTTCGCTTTGAGCAGTTCCTAGAACTAGTTTGCTGCCGGTAATGGAAAATTCAGCCACAATATTACCAGATTGGTGAGCAACAAGACTAGCACGGTCCAAAGATTGAGACAGTTGAGAGGCATCGATCGTAAAATGAGTCGTTGAATCAGCAGGAATCAGACGATCGGTTTCTGGATATTGGCCTTCAAGCAGACGGGAATAAAAAGTTGTTTGGCCGAGATCGACCAATAATTGAGAACGATCGAACTGTAAATTTAAATTAGTCACATTTTCCAACAAACCGCGAAGTTCGATCAAGGCTTTGCTTGGTACAACGACATCGGCCGGATTAGCAATTGCAGTCTTCGTGATTCGTTGCGATAGTCGATGAGAATCAGTTGAAACTGCCTTGATTTGATTATCGGAAATGATGAAATGAATACCAGTCAATAAGGGTCTTGAGTCCTGAATCGAAACAGCTCGAATTGTTTCGTTAATAATATCAGTCAGCTGCACAGCTGAAATCGCGATCGTATTAGCATCATCAAGCCTTGGTAATTGCGGATAATTATCAGCTGATTGTCCGGAAACGGTGAAATCCGATTTGCCGCCAACGATTTTGATCTGAGAACCTTCTGTTGAAATTTCAACTTGGTCACTCGAGAGACGCTTAATAATATTGCTGAAGAAATTAGCATTCGCAACGATTTCACCAGCCTCTTCAACAACCAGATTTTTCGTTTTATCGGCAGTTAAAATGGTTTTAATAGAAATTTCTGAATTAGATCCAATCAAAGTTAGCTGATTCTCAAATACTGAGATCTTAATTCCAGTTAAAATGGGAATGATTACTTTTCCAGAAATTGCTCGATTAACGATATTCAATTTACTTGCTAGTTCACTTCTCTTGACAGAAAATTTCATTGTGCGTCCTAAGTAATAATTTTAGTTAATAATAGTAATAAGGTCTGTGTAAACTGTGCAAAAACCGTTTCAACACGCAGCTGATCAACGTTTTTCAGGTGGAAAGACTTGGGATAATTCTCTTCATAAGTCTTTAGTTTTCTACACCCTAATCATACGTATTTTTTACGACTTCTCTTTAATTTTAGCTGAAAGAGTCTCGATGCGCTGCTTTAAAGCGTAATCAGTTTCAATTAGATCGGCTATTTTTTCTGTGCCATGCATGACAGTCGTGTGGTCGCGGCCGCCAAATGCTTGTCCAATTTTCGGTAAAGAAGTATCGGTCAGTGTTCTGATCAGGTACATGGCTACTTGTCTTGGCAAAACGATATCAGAATTACGTTTTTTTCCTAATAGATCAACGATACTCACCCTATAATCATCAGCAACTATTTTTTGGATATCAGCTACCGTGATAATTTTTTGTCTCGTGATATTCAAATGTTCCAGAATCTTCTGTGCATTAGCTACGTTGATCGGACGACCAGCTCTAGCCATTAGCGTCAATGTATTGAAGGCACCTTCTAGTTCACGAACGTTGCTGTCAACTTGTTCGGCAATCAGCGACAGTGTTTGATTGTTGATCTCGATGCCGGCTTCTTCAGATTTGTTTTTTAAAATAGCTAAGCGAGTTGGAAAGTCCGGTTTTTGGATATCATAGGCGACTCCCTGCATAAATCGTGAGACTAGACGCGCATTTAATCCTGGAATATCTTTTGGCAAAACATCTGATGTCATCACGATCTGTTTTTGTGATTTTGTGATTTTATTAAAAATATTAAAAAATTCCTCTTGAAAACGATCTTTACCTTGCAGCATCTGGATATCATCAACGAGCAGCAGATCAACGTTTTCATAGGTATTGGTGAATTCATTTGTCGTTTTCTTGCTGATTGCATCTACCCAATCATTCATGAAATCATCTGTTGTAATATATCGGACGACGGCATCGGGCTGCAGTTCTTTGAGACGATTGCCAATCGCTTCCATCAAATGCGTTTTGCCTAAGCCAGATGATCCATATATAAGCAAGGGATTATATTGGCGCCCAGGTTGTTCGGAAACAGCCATAGCAGCGCTAGTTGCTAATTCGTTAGCATCTCCAACGACCCAAGTATCGAAAGTGAAATTTGCGTTTAATTGATAATCAGTGGCTGTGAAATTGGTTTTTGACTCATGAGAGCGGCTGCTGACTGGATTTTTGACAACTTTGACCACTTTTAATTCAGGCTTAAAAAAATCATGTGCAACATCGTAAGCGTATTCCATGAATTTAGCTGTGTAGTTGCCGTTGTCCCAGGCTTGCATGACGATATCGCTGGGAACTTGCAGTTCGACAGTCCTATTGGCCAAGTCAACGTTGGCTGCGTGAACAGGCTTGATCCAGTTTTCGTAGGCTGTTTCTCCCATATTAGCGGCAAAACGGTCCTGAATACCGCTCCAAAAAGTATTCAAATCAAAGTAAGAGTCATTCATATTTTTTCCAATAGACTAATTAAACGGGAACAGACTGTTATTTTCAACAGCCTGTGTATATAACTTTCCGAGATATTTACAGTCTGTTTACTAATTTATCCCCAAGCTGGTGGTTAAATCTCGCTCTTTCCACTTTTTTAAGACTTTTCCACAATCAAGGTTATCCACAAATACCCGATTTATCCACAATTTTGGATCTTTTCCACAAAATCCACAGATAATTGCGACTCATTTGTTCACAAGCTGTGGATATGTTGTTAATTAGTGGAAAACCTACTGTAACAAGCCTTTTGCCTTTAAACTTTCTTAACAATTCCACACCACGTTCCGTGGTAATGTGGATAATTAAATTTCTTTTAAAAGCTTGTCCCTATTGAGCTTTGGCCTGCTTTTGTGTTAATATATTTCAGTAACTTTGTCTGTGTTAGACATATATTGGAGTAGAACATGAAAAGAACTTATCAACCAAAGAAGAGGCACTTGCAACGTGTCCACGGATTTCGTAAACGAATGAGTACCGCAAACGGTCGTCGGGTCATTGCACGTCGTCGTGCTAAAGGCCGGAAGGTGTTAGCTGCTTAAACCAGTCGCTTATGCGACTTTTTTTGTAATATGGGAACGAAAAAACCTTTTCGAATTAAAAAAGCAAGCGATTTTACGAGAATTTTTGCTCAACACAAATCTTTCGCAAACCGCTATTTTGTTGTATATAGCGATAATCAGCCTGAACATTTAGATGTCCAACACTGGCGGATCGGTTTATCAGTTTCCAAAAGAGTCGGTAAAGCACATGAGAGAGTTTGGGTCAAACGTCGAATTAGTGAATCTTTTAACAATATTTCACCTTTAATTGCAAATAGTCTTGATATCGTCGTTGTTGCCCGCCCGCTCGTTAACAAACGATCGCAAATGTTTATTCAAACACAACTAGTTCACGTATTGGATTTAGCAGGAATTTTAAATGGAAAAGAAAAAGAATAATTTTATTAAGCAGGCTGGCTGGTTTTCAATTCTGGTTTCCGCTCTGGCCTTGATCGCGATTATTGCTTTTGGCTTGATGCCAAATAGCGATACGACCGTTTATAAGGGAATTCTTGGTTCGGTAACGGCTTTCTTTGCTAATTCGATCCTCGGTGTCTCAAAATTCCTTGGTAATTCATATGGTTACGGTATTATCGGTTTCACCATTTTAATTCGTTTCTTGATTTTGCCTTTAATGGCTTACTCTACATCATCATCAAAGAGTATGGCTAAGGTCACGCCTTTGATCAAAAAGGTGCAAGACAAGTACAAGGGCAAACGAGATCGGGATTCAATGACCAATATGCAGGCAGAGACTTCCGCTATCTATAAAGAAGCCGGCGTTAATCCTTATGCGTCTTTGCTGCCGGTTATCATTCAGCTGCCTGTTTTATGGGCACTGTTTCAAGCAGTATCATCTACCCCGACTTTGAAGACAGGCTCTTTTTTCTGGCTTCAGTTGGGAAAATCTGATCCTTATTTCATTCTGCCTATCTTGGCAGCTCTCTTTACTTTTATCAGTTCTTGGATGAGTACGGCTTCTTTGGGCAAAGATCAGCCTGGTTTCGCAAAGGCGATGCCTTATATTTTTCCTTTCATTATTTTCTTTTCCTCTATGGCTTTTCCATCAGCTTTATCCTTATACTGGGTGGCAACAAATGCTTTTCAGGTTGTTCAAACCTTCTTTTTGCAAAATCCTTTTAAAGCACGAGCTGAAGAACGCATGGCACAACAAGCAGAAACAGACAGAAAGCGAGCAATTACAAAAACTTTACGTAAATCTCGCAAACGGAGGAAATAACTATGGGAAAAATCAAAGGATTATTTTCTTGGATCGTACCAATTGTGGTGGGACTACTGCTGGCTTGCTTAATTCAAGCCTTCTTGTTGGTGCCAGTTACAGTAAATGGTGATTCAATGTTGAATAACCTGAAGAACGGCGAACGAATTTGGGTATTAAAATTGTCTAAAATTCATCGTGGTTCAGTTGTTGTTTTTGATGCAAGGAAAGAAGATCCTGGTATTCAATCAGGAGAAAAGGACTATGTTAAGCGAGTTATTGGTCTTCCGGGTGACAAAATTCAAGCCAAAAATGGTGATATTTATGTGAATGGCAAACAAATATCTCAAAAATATATCTCTTTTTATAATAGAACTACTGGAACCGGCAATTGGACTTTGAAGTCATTATCATCCGGCAAGTCGCCCTTTGTTTCTGGCAGTTCTCATTGGGCTGACGGTAAAGCTATAAAAGTTCCAGCTGGTAATTATTTTGTTCTTGGTGATAATCGTTCTAAATCGGAAGATAGTCGCTATTTTGGTTTCGTTAAGAAAGAACATATGCTGGGTGTGGCGAAAGTCTTCTCCTGGTCGCACAACAGTAAAAATATTAATAGTGTTTGGAAGAACTATTTTGTTAAATGACTAATCATAAACATTTAAAATATTTTATAAAAGTTTGGTTAATTCCCGCAATCATTGGTATTTTGATTGCGGTTTTTCTTAGGAGCAATTATTTTTCTTTTGTGCGCATCACAGGCGTTTCAATGGAACCGAATTTGGTTAATAATCAAATTACGCTTTTAAAAAAGAAGGCTCGTGTTTCACGTGGAACAGTCATTGTTTTTAAAGCAGCTCGATCCCAATCTGCTAACACGGGTTTGGATAGTTTGGCTCTGCGCGTGATCGGGCTACCTGGTGATAAAATTTCTTTTCTTCGTGGTCACTTACTCGTGAATGGCAAACAAGTTAATGAGTCTTTTTTGACGGCTTCAGAAAAAGCCGCAACTTCGATGTCGGTTGATTCCGGCTGGTCTTTGAATTCTCTTTCTTTGAACAGTAATTGGCCCAAAAACCAGCGCAATATTAAACGAGTTGCAAAAGGGACATATTTTGTTTTAGCAGACAATCGCCTGGATCCTATAGATAGTCGGCAATACGGTCTTGTTAAAAAAACTGATGTTCGAGGTGTGCTAAGCGTATTTCCTTGGGCTGGCAAAAAAATCGTTAAAAATGTGAACCACACTTCTGAAAACTTTTATCGTTGATTGTGTTTCACGTGAAACACTTAGCACTTTAACTTAATTGTCTTTTTTTAATGTCGTTGATGATTTGCTCAGAAATAATAGCTGCTTCCTTGTAAATGATCGTATTAACACCTGGTCTGGGTAGAATCGTCGTAAACCAACTAATATCCTCATGTGGAATGCCAGCTGAGTACAAACTAGCTACGATTTGACCATTTCTGTTAATAACTTGATAGGTTTTCGGATTGATCTGTGCGGCATTGATCACCAAATACTGATCATTGTTTGAAAAAGTTGTTTTGTGAAACCAGTTGTGTTCATTTAGGCTGACTCTTAGCGCTTGATTTGCCAAATCATTGTTGTTACTTGGCAGTCGGGCTTCGATCAAGTTTTTTGCATTCACCGTTTCTGGTCTTTGACTGCTAGCGAAAAATGATTTGTTTCTGGGATCATTTTCAATGTGGATATTCGGCCCCATCATGTTGACAATATGACAGGCAATCAGAGCCCTTAATTGTTTGATCCTAATTACAGGAGGACCAACACTGATTAAAGTGCTGATCGAGTTGAACTCGCTGAGAAAACGTTTGAGATCATCCAAAGAAAAATAGTTGTCTTCGAGAATATTTCTAATAATATTTCTAACGTCTCGCGTAATATCAAAGGCACCAGCATACGGTGCCTTTTTGTTGCCTTTACTTGCATCTGCAATATCTTCATCTAGGTAATTAAGATACCAATCCTTAAAATTATCGCTGGCTGTTGGAATTGAGGCAGCGTGCAGTATTTTGTGCCAGTCCCAAATCTGTTTTTCAGGAATATGATAATTCTTGGCTATTTCAGCGTAATTACTCGCTCCAGTTCTTCTTAATTCACGGAAAAATTTATCTTCTCTTTTGTGAATAAGATTATTAAACTCTGGATCTCTAATGAGATTTTCATAATGTTTATATTGAATTTCTTTATCGAATAAATCGAAGAAATCCGTATAATTAATTTTTCCTGAGGCGTTTTTTAGGTTTTTTAAGTTATTTTCTGTGAAGAATCTTGGTTTATATTCTTCGTTTGCCTCTTTTTGATTAATACCACGTGCATGCAGAGGCAACCCTCTCCTTGAACCGGCAAAGATAATTGGTTCTTTGCCACTGGGTTCATAAATCAACTGTCCTTTTTTCGTCTCAACAAATTTTCCACCACGGCCTTCCGTTAATAAAGACATATAGTCAAAAAATGAGAGACCTAAGCCACGGATAATAACAGCTTCTTCAGCTGGAATTTTACTTAGATCAGCTTCTGAAGGGTGTTCTGGGGCGATATAAATTAGGTTGTCTCTTTTTGCAAAATCAGAAAAACGCCTTTCTTCATCATTAAGATGTGTATCACTGTAGCCTAAAGCCATAAAAACAAAGTCGAAATTTTCGGAATCGGCAGAAAAGTCTAATTTAAATTGATCGTTAAGACGATTGATTTTCTGAATTTCTTTTTGCAAATAGCTGATCGAAGAGTTGCTAGTTACTTGTTTTTTAACATCTTCAAAAAACCATTGTTCATAGAGACCTGCCAAACCGCGAACTGCAAAATCATTTTTAGTAAGCGCTATTTTGTCGAGATAGCGTCGCCCTACTTCGGTTTTTTTTAAATAATCTGGTGCCAGCTGCTGAATCCACTCATAAAAATTAGGTCCTTGTCTGATTGGTCCGGGATTTTGAATTGAATTATCAGCAAAAAAACTGATTTGATCAACGATCGTGTTCATAATCAGGGAATGATTTAATTTAATTGCTGGATCCCACACACGGCCGCTGATCGAATAAGGATCAAATAGCGTGATGTCAATATTGATATTTTCTTGATTGGCTTTCGCGATGAGGCGGTCCGTGACCGCGATACCTCTTGGACCGGCACCTATAATAGCAATTTTCATACTTTCAATTATAAGAAAAAGTCGTAACAAAAGATGTTACGACTTCGGTAAATAGCCAATCTTGATTCGTTTTTTATATTTTAGTCCAGAAAAGCGACTGTCTTATGAAAATTGTGTTCATGGGGATCAGTATGCTGTTTTTCTTGACCATCCAATTGATCCAGAGCAAGGTGATCCTCATCGTCAAGCTGAAAATCGAAAACATCCGCATTTGATTGGATGAATTCTTTGTGAGTTGACTTTGGCAAAGGCAGGTAACCGTGTTCCAAATTCCAGCGGATCAAGATTTGTGCAGCGCTGCGGTCGTGTTTAGCAGCAATTTTGGCTATTGCGGCATTCTTCAACAAATTGCCAGTACCTAACGGCGAATAAGCTTCAGTTAGAATTTGGTGTGCTTTGTTATAGCCAACGATACTTTTTTCTTGATCACCTGGATTCAAGAAGATTTGGTTGACCATAGGGGCAACTTTAGCTGTTTTGAAAAGCTCGTCAAGATGTTTCTGACGAAAATTTGAAACACCGATCGCATGCGCTCTACCGTCTTGATAGATCGTTTCCATTGCTTGCCAAGAATCAGCATTTAATTTTTGCCAGTGATCACGATATTCAATTGGTTCGGGCCAGTGAATCAAGTAAAGATCAACGTAGCTGAGTTCCAAGCGAGTTAAGGAATCACTGAATGCGTGCAGCGTATCATCGTAAGAATTCCGCTGATAATTCCACAATTTAGTTGTAATGAAAAGATCTTCTCTGTCGATGCCTGAGTCCTTGATGGCCTGACCGACGGATGTTTCATTACCGTAAACGGCAGCTGTATCTAGATGACGATATCCGGCTTCTAAGGCCCATTTCACAGCGTTATAGGCCTCTTCGCCATTGGCGGATTGCCAGGTCCCAAAGCCGATCACCGGGATTTCGTTGTTGTTTGCCAGCGTATAAGAATCAGTTAATTTGTTTGCTTTGATCAACATATAGAATCACCTTTCAAAAAATTAGTTGCTATACAAGTATTTTATCGAACTTTTGCACTAATTAAGAATTCTTTTCAGCGATATTAAGATACAGCCGGTAAACTAGTAGCTATGAGTCTTTGGACGAAAAAATATTTAGAAAGCGAACTGGTCATATTGCCCATGACGATCGGACTGTTGATTACACGATATAATTTCGCTAAGATCGATGTTGTTTGGACGGCAGCAGCAGTCATTTTAATTTTGTTTTTCAGTGCAGTTTATCGTTTTTTTGTCAAATTTACTTTTTCCCAATTCAAGGCGCTTGCTTACGCACTCGTTATTGGCTATTTAACGACCTTTCTGACCTTTTTTGCGAGTTCTCATAATGTTTCATTGCAATATGTTTTATTGATTTTATTGGCCTCTTTTCCGGCTGCTATTAGCATTTTTAATATCAAATTGGCAGCTGATATTTCACTTAACCATGATCATCGTGATTTGCTGCAGTCAAAAGGGTTAAAAAGGGAATTAATTTTATTCTCCAGCGACTATGTGGTGATGTTCTTCGCCGTTGCCGCTGCTGTAATGGCTGGCTTATTGCCCTGGACTGCATTTTTGATCCTTGTTTCAGTTGGCCCGATATTTAATAATGTTTTAAAATTTATTACAAAGCCTTTTATTAAAGAGACTAGAGCATTGGCGCTGCAAAATTATTGGTTGACACTTATTCCGCTGACGATCGGTATTTTTCTTGGTGTTTTTCTAAAAAATAAGCGTTAATTGCAAACATTTTTTAAACTATAATAATCTTCTAAATCGAGGTAGCCATGGTCGAACATGTTAATTATGAAAATACAGTTGAAAAACTTAAAAAACGCCGGATCGAATTACCAGCGATCGCCGAAGTCACTTACTACTTTCAATTAGAATATTTACCGGGTTTAACAAAAGAAATTGCCTTGCATTCAGTCAAAAGGGTGTTGCAGAAAAGAGAAGTTCAGCATGTTGTGTGGATTGCTTTAGAATTGGATCGCCTAACTGAAGAAAATAAGTTGGAAGAGCCGATCAACGGCGTCATCAAAGAGGATTTTGGTTTATTTGGTGTTGATGAACTTCTAGGGAATGCGATCGCGGCCTCATTTGGTTCGATCGGTTTTACAGGTTACGGTTATGTTGATAATACAAAACCAGGCATTATCGGCGAATTAGATAAATTAGGGAAAACAGACCCCACTACGACAACGACTTTTGCGGATGACATCATTGGCGGGATCGCGGCTGCGGCAGGGTCCCGATTGGCTCAGCGCTATCCAAATGGTTTCGTTGATTCAGCAGATTTAGGCGAGGAAATAGATTAGATCATGCTGCTGTTGGCTTATTTAGCCATTAAAATTGTTTTTTCAGCTAAAACACGCTGTGCATCAATAACTTTGGCTGACTGATAAGGCGCTCTTTCTTGAGCGACAGACAGCTCTGTACAACCGAGGATCACGGCGTCGCAGCTATGATCCTTCAGCATGTAGGTGATTAAGTCGTGATAATGAGCAGGATTTACTTTGTCTTCTTGCTTGATCTCTGCATAAATTAAAGTCATTATCTTGTTTTGCCAGTCTTGATCAGGTATGACAGCTGTTTGGCCAAGTTCGTGAATACATTTTTGGTAAATGTTGGTTTGAATTGTGCCGCTAGTTGCCAGTATGCCGATTCTTAGGTTTTTTTGATTAGGACGAGTTGTAATGGCTCGCTTAGTTGCTAGTTTGGGCATATCTAAAATCGGCATCATGGCTAACTTTTTAAGCTCTGGCAAAAAATAATGGGCAGTATTACAAGTTATTAAAACAAATTTGGCTCCGAGCTGATTGATTTGCAGGATATCTTCTTTTAAATATGGCCAAGGATCGGCTTGACTATGGTCCAAAATATAATTGGTTCGGTCGGGAATCTCTGCATGATGGAAAACGATGTAATTTAAATAATCTTGATCCTTTTTGGCAGGTGTTAACGTGTTGAGTGTTTTAATAAAACTTTCAGTCGCTTTGGTTCCCATTCCACCCAATATGGCAAAGAAATCTTTCATGATCGTCTCCTCGATCGGTGATTAACCGTTAATGTTGTTCATTTTCGTCTGATTTCATGTTTTGGTCAAGACCTGTCGACACAAAAAAAGCCGATGCCTGCGATAAACAGATATCAGCTTCATTTATTTTGCCCCAGCTGGACTCGAACCAGCGCATCACGGTACCAAAAACCATTGCCTTACCGACTTGGCTATGGGGCATTAGTTGGTAATAAATTCGTGACAAGCAAGCAAACTTATTACCGATGGGAGCGGTAGGATTCGAACCTACGAACTCAAAGAGGGCGGATTTACAGTCCGCAGCGTTTAACCACTTCGCTACACTCCCAATAGCATTGACTAAATTATTCTAAGGGAAAAGCACACGAATATCAAGTATTTTCCTAAAATAAGCAAACAAAAACCCGAGTCATCTAACTAAAATTTGCTCGGGTTCTCTCAACAGCTCTCGCCGCTTTTCCTTTAAGCGGCGAAGCCGTTAAGAAGTTCAGATTTATTTGAATTCAAAACGGATCGCCCCCTTTCCTAGATGTGCCTATATTATGGCGCCTCACAATCAGATTGTCAATTGGATTTAATGGGCTGATTCATAGTCCGTGAGGCATTCAGAGCGTATTTAGCAATCGCAAAACCGACACCGGCTTGATCGTTGTTTTTTGTGACAAAATCAGCTTTTGCTTGGATTTCAGGTCGGGCATTAGCCATTGCAACAGCGATGCCGGCTCTTTGAAACATAGAAAGATCGTTCTGCTGATCACCAATGGCCATCGTTTGTTTGCTGGGGATGGCTAACTGATCGGCGATTTGTTTCAGGGCATTGCCTTTAGAAGCATTTTTGGACATAAATTCTAAGTTATACCAAGCACCGCGTACAATGTTGAATTTTTCCAATAGTTCTTTTGGCATGATGGCAGTTAAATGATCCAACTCTTCTTGGCTGCCGTTGATCAGCGGTTTGATAAATTCAACTTCTTTCGGCATTTGATCATGCACTTTTAAAGCAGCGTTGATCAGGTAATTTTCCATCTGGGCTTCTTTAGGAATGAGTTTGCCGATCGTATGTGTAGCATCTAGCGATTCGATTTGAAAATAAGCTTTTTGTTCATCGGCAAAGGTCTGCAGCTGCAAATAATCTGCGTAGCTGATCGTATTTTTGCTGATTAATTTGCCAGATGTTGTTTGAATGACAGCGCCATTAAAAGCGATCACAAATTGGTCGTTGGAGATCGGGACACCGATGATTTTCAACCAAGGTAAAATACCGGATAAGGGTCGGCCGGAAGCGATCACGACTTTGATCCCTTGTGAAAGGGCCTGTTTGATCGCTGTCATGTTGCCTGTTGGCACTTGCTGCTGACTGGATAAAAGTGTGCCGTCCATATCGATTGTGATGAGTTTTATGTTTGCCATGAATTTCTTTAAAATTTACCTTGAAGACCGATAAATGCCGCTAGCAGGAGAATCAGGAAAACTAGCGTCGTAATGCCGGCGTATAAATGATCTTTAACGGCTAGAAAAGCGAAAATTGACGCAAAAACACGTATTGTCGGCGTGAGGATCAAAATAAAAATACCCAACATAATCCAGGCACCAGCTTTTAAAGCGATGATTCCTTTAAATAAGACACTCAGATCAGACGGAATCGTTTGGCCGTAACCTGTACTGCCGTGCAAAAAGAACAAAATAATGCCAATCAGCATCACGGTTACAGCGGCAAAAACACCGACTCGCAAAAACCAGCCAATAGCAGTCTCGATTTGAGTTTCATTTGTTATTTTTTGATTATTTTTCATCAGTATAGATTAATTCCAAAAGCTTTTATCACGAGTTGAATACCGGCGATCATCACTACCGGAATAAAGATCGATCTGAGAACTTTATTTGGCAGGTGCGGCATAATTCTTGAACCCAAAGTGGATCCAAAAATGATTCCCACCGCGATCGGCGCAACAATAAGCGGCTGCAGTGTGCCATTAAAAAAATAAATCAAGGCCGAAGCGGCAGCAGTAACACCCATCATAAAATTCGAAGTGGCGCTTGACGGTTTTAAAGGCATTTTCATGACTGTGTCCATTGCAAAAACCTTAAATGACCCTGAACCAATTCCTAGCAGTCCTGATGCAAAACCCGCGCCAAACATAATCAGAGCGCCGAAAGGGACCCTTTGAATATGATAACTGACCGTTTTCTGCTCAAGCTTATCGTAATAAGTCGAATCTAGATTTAATTTTTTGGCCAGTGCATCATCGTTGGAAGCGAGCTGGTCTGATTTCTTATTATGCATTTTCTGCCACATTGTGTAGCCTTGATACAGCAGTAGCAGTCCGAAAAAAGCATTTAACCAGGAAGCTTTGAAAACGCCAACAAGGACTGCGCCGATCAAAGCACCAATCGTGGTAAAAATTTCTAAAAACATCGCGACACGAATGTTTAACAAGTCGTCTCTTAAATAAGCCACCGAAGCACCTGAAGAAGTACCGATAACCGCGATGATCGAAGCTGCAATCGCATAGTGAATGGGCAAATTAAAAGCTAAAACAAGAATTGGTGTGACGATCACACCGCCACCAAGGCCTAAAATAGCACCAAAAACACCAGCAAGCACGCCGATCAAAATATAAATAGCCAGCAAAGTCAGACTCATATTTATTATCTTAGCGGTATTTTAGGCGTACGTCAGTAAAGGATTTTTTGTGAAAATATTTTTCTTGCAAAAAAAGGACATAGCAGTTATACTAATGGCACTATTGTCTAGTAGTTCAGTGGTAGAACGCCACACTGTTAATGTGGATGTCGCTGGTTCGAACCCGGCCTGGACAGTTACAACAGCTGCAAAGCTGTTTTTTTATTGCCAAATTCGCGTCATTTTCGATTTGTCGGCTAGCAGAATCGTCAAAGCTGCATAAGCGATCATGAATAAAAGAATCCCGCCCATGACCAAATAGGTTGCCGAAGGGACTGTCGCGGCATTTTTAGCTAGAATAGCGCTTGGATCGGCAATGAAGGCTAAAGCGTCAATCAAGGCATGCGCAAGAATCGTGATGATCAGGCTGCCGGTTTTTGTATACACAACGCCAAAAATAATACCGATCGCACTGGCATAAATAACTTGACTGAAAGTGACTGAGAAAGTCTGTCGACCCAAATTCACGAGATGCAGGCCACCAAAGAAAAAGCCCTGCACTAATACGATGACAAAATAATAGGACAGACTTTTATTTGAATGTTTCAACAAATTTCCTAGCATAATGCCTCTAAAAGCAGTCTCTTCGGTTAGGCCGACGATCAAAGAAAAGATAATAGACAAACTCGTGACGGTCGGATCCAGCGTCGTGTGCATGACCGTATTAACTGCTTGAATTAAATTACCAATCAAAAATAAGCAAATAGGTAAAACATAGAGTAGGCCCCAAGCAAAGCGACGTGTTGCTAACTTCATCTGAATGTGGAAGAAAAGACGATTGCCAATCATAAGTAAGGCGAAAAATAACAATTCAGCGACAATGTTTAAAATCAAGCTGGTCGAAATGTTAGCTGTATTTTCATTAAAACTTCTAGCAGAAATATTAACATGCTTCACAATTAAAAAATATTGGCGAGCTGCCGTTTTAACAAGCCCGCTTGTGACGAAAAGACTTGCTATGATCCACAGAAAAATCACTAGGGTCTTGTTTGCTAAGCTGCTTTTAGATAGTTTGTCAGTCATACGATTGCCATTATTAAAACATGTATCAAATTTTTCGTCAATTTTTTTCAAATTATTTGAGGCAAAGCGTATTAAAAAGTATAAAGGGGAAAATAATGACAGACTTTTTAAAAACAGATTACGATCACTTACCGGAAAGCAATAGCTATGATGCATTACCGACTGGTGTTTACGAGGTCATGATCAAAGATATTAATGAAAAACAAGCGGCAACTGGCAACGCTGGCGTTGCTTTCCAATTAGAGGTTCGGCGCGATCTGGATAGCGAAGGCGATTTAGCAAATTCTAATGGTAAGTTTGGCGGTCGTGTTTTTTTCACCACTGTTTGGAATTCTGATAAAAATCCTGAGTATCGCCTGACGACCTTAAATGCGATCGCGATAGCTGCCGGTGCTTCTAATAAACGTGTGTACGAGACTTTCGATGATTTTAGAGAAGAATTATTATTAAAAGCTGTTCGTGTTAACTTAACACATGATATTTCAACTTTTCAGGGCGAAGATCGTGTTCAAGAGACAGTCGCGCCTTGGGATTGGGAACCAACACAACTTTTGATGGCAGATATGGCCTAACCATTTTTAAAAGCAGACTTGTAATGGTCTGTTTTTTTGTTAGCTTGCATTTTTATGTGTAAACTATTAATCATATGACGAAAAAGCTTTATACAATTAAGGACCTAGCTGATCAATTTGGCAAATCCAAACAAGCAATTCGTAATGCGATCAAAAAAGCCGACTTGCCAGTAACTAACCGGAAACAGACTGGTAAGCTTACGGTTTTAGAATATGATGAAAAAACATTTAATTATTTGGCAACAAAGTACCACACAGAGATTACCGGTCAATCAGTAGCAACTGCTGACCAGTCAGATACCGGTAAGGTATCCGGTAACGAACTTGCGTTAACCGCCTTAACTACGCAGTTAGACGAACTTAATAAACAATTGCAAGTTAAAGATGATCAGATCAAAGAGCTGCACACCTTATTAGATCAAGCTCAAAAACTTCAATTAACTCATCAACAGCCAGAATTACTAGCCGATAGCAGTAAAACTGATAAAAAAGGTTTTTTTAGCCGCTTATTTTCGCGTAATTAATCATGTCAGTAATCTTTTGATCTAGGTTTTCATCAGCCTGAAATATTTTGTCTTCATAGCCGAGTTCATCATGATCTTGCTAGCATGTGTTTGCGAATCTCATCTTGTTGCAGCAACAAAATACTAGTGCCTAATTCAGCTTTCAATTTCTGGGCTGTTGAGCTTTTGCCGCAAGCTGAGTTACCCCTGATCAAAAAAATTTTTTTCATAAATGAATGATAATCCATAGATCATCACTAGTCATCTTTTAGAAAATGATCGGTATAAAAATGACTATCAGCAAGATCATTAATAGGATCCAAATAGCCAAGCCGATCGGACTCTGTGGATTGATCGTTAAGCCGATGCCAAAACTTTTTGGAATCAAAATAGGCGCCTGCTTTTTGATGGGTCCTGGATATGCCAAATGATAATGCCACAAAGAAGCGATCATGATATACATAATCAAGATGAGCATCAAAATAGCTATCAGGTGACTATTTAAGAAATGTCTGTTGCCAAAAAAACTGGCAACAACAGGGAATAAAACAACCAGCATAATGACCGTGACCAATGAAATATCAAGGGCTCTTAATCTTTTTTGCTTTCTGAGGATTTCAGCATCATCTTGCACTTTTTGCAGAACCGCTTTATCTCCTTTAATTAATAAATCTAAAGACAGATCGTATATCTGACTTAATTGAACCAACGTATCCATATCTGGATAATTTTTGCCTTTTTCCCAATTTGATAGGGCTTGCCGGCTAACATGCAACATCTTGGCGACTTGATCCTGTGTCATACCTAATTCTTTTCTTTTGTTAGAAATAACCTCGTTGAATTTCATAAGTTCATCCTCACATAATAAGCTTAACTGGCCAAGGGGATGATGACTAGCAAGGATTTCTTGCTTTAGGATCAAGGCATATATGCAAGATTTTGTGGCTTTGATATTAGTTAATTAGATTAGAAACATAACAGTTGTTTAGCAAAAAAAGTAATTGACATCAAAGCTGGTCACTGATTTCAGGCTTGTTTGAGCAGCTGCTCTTGTACATATTTGCGGTAAAGCGGATGTGTTTTGTAGAGCTCTTCATGTGTTCCTTGTCCTGTAATTTTGCCATGTTCCAAAAAAAGAATCTGATCGGCATTTTTAACCGTTGCCAAACGATGCGCCACTATGATGATCGTGGCCTTGCTTTTGATTTTATCGATCGCTTGCTGGATAAAGAACTCAGACTGGCTATCCAGACTAGCCGTTGCTTCATCGAAAATATAAATGTCGGCTTGTTTTAAAAAAGCTCGGGCGATCATGATTCGCTGCAGCTGACCGCCAGAGATATTGGCACCGCGTTCGGATAAATCAGTATCTATTTTTTTAGGAAGTTTTTCAACGAAATCAAAAGCCGAAGCAGCTTTTAAGGCTTGGTTGATTTGTTCGTCGGAAACATCTTTTTTTAATCCGATCGTCAGATTATCTCGCAGTGTCCCGACAAGTATCGAACCCTGTTGAGGAACATAAGCGACATGTTCGCGCCAATATTGCAGACCAAAACTTGGATGTTTTTTCCCGCCACGGTTAATTGTCCCTTGCTTGGTAGATAGAATTTTTCGATCAAAGAAATAATTGTCGATTTGCCACCTCCGGAAGGTCCGACAAAGGCTGTCACGTGTCCGGCTGGAATCGTGAAATTCAAATCTTGCAAAATATCGACCGTTGGGTTATAGGCAAAAGAGACTTGATCAAAGACTAATGGCGAAGCGAATGTGTCTGCCGGAACCAGTTGACTATTGTCTGTTTCTTCGCTTGTCTTTAACAGATTAACCAGCCATTCGGAGGCACCATTGGCCGACTGAAATTGATTAATCGTCTGAGTGATACTACTGATGGGGGTCATGATCTGCAAAAAATAGATAAAGAAGGAAACCAACGCGCCAATCGTCATGCTGTGCGCGGACACCATTAAACCACCAATAATCAAGACGAAGAAGATGCTGGAAAACAGAATCGTATACTCGATCGGATCAAGCAGCGAGTTTATTTTTAGAACCTTCATGTTAAAGCGATACAGACGATCCACACTATCATCAAGCTTTTTCTTTTGCGATTCTTGACCATTGAAGCTTTTGATCATACGAATTTCGGAGGCGACCTGATTCAAGCGACTGGAAAAATGACCAAGTTCGTTTTGCAGACTGGTCGAAGTCTTATTCTGGATATTGCTAGTCGGTGACAGGATCAGCAGCACGACGACTAGCGCCAGCATCACAATTAAAGTTAAAGACCAATTTGTTAGAAAAAGAATCATAATTGAGCCAATAACCAAAATCACACCACTTATAAAGGAAGAGACATTCTGACGAATTAAAAGATCGATCGATTGTGTGTCATTAGCGATATGATTGGATATTTCGCCGGATTGTCTATCTGTAAAGAATTTGATTGGAATATTCATCAAATGAGTTGAAGCTTTTTTTCTGATAGAGACGATAAAAGCCTGACTGGCTTTGCCCATTGTGTAACTGTTTAGCACACTGAATAAGGTGGAAAATAAAAGCGTGACAATCACGGCCGATACCATCGGAATCGAAAAATGTTTCCTAAAAGTATCCACCAAATTAGAGATAAACAGGGGAAATACCAGTGACAAAGCCGCACTAAGAACTGAAAAAATTAGGCCGGCTGCCAATAGTGATTTCTTGATTTCTGCATATTTGAATAAAGCGATTAATCCGGATTTTTTCTGTTTTTTCTGTTTTGCCATAGATCCTCCTTTGGTGGCATTTCTAATAATTTGAAAATAATAGAAACGGGTATGTCAGACATCTTTTCCATGCTAATTAAATCATCAGAATATAAATCTGTTACCAAGTTTTCAATATTTCTTTTATTATTGCTAATGGTATATAAAAGAAGAAAAGATCTAACAGCAATACCATATTTTTTTTGTTTAACAAATTGAAGATATGCAATGATTAAGATATCTTGGTAATCCCGTAGCATTGCTAAATTGGTATTAGCGATTGCATTCGTTTTCATAATCGTGTAATCAAAAAGTTCTTTAACAAAGGAAGCTTGTAAAAATGATGGGGCGATATCATAAATAGCCAAGCTATTGCTCTGAACTGTCGAAATAGACATCCTTTTCCGTAATTTTTGAATTTTGTATATTAATAATTGGTTGGTTCTGTCTGTGCCGTTCATAATAGAATACTCTCGATTTTAAAGTATATTTAACAATATTTTCAAAACAAGCGAAGAATGGTAAACATCTTCAAAATCTATTCAAACATTTTTTGATTGATTTTGAGTATTTGACAATGTATTAGAAATTATCACTGGATTTACATATCCGGCTGGAACATATGTTTCTTTTAAACATGAAATAATCAATTGCTGCAAATGCCAATCTAGATCATTCAGACAATCCAGTAGGGCACTCGATACTAGTAACTCTAAAAGCACATCGATATCTCTCTTGATTAGTGCAATATACATGCTTAAGACAAGAGCCTGTTTCACTGAGGTTTTTGGTATTTTATTAAAAACCATCTTACGAAACTTTTTTGTCTGCTTATTAAAATGTGAGAAATAGAAACAGAAATGGGTAATACTATACAGAAAATTTCTATCCAATAGCGCAGATGTAGGGTAATCATGCATAATTAATTTTTAAAACAACTATGTGAAAGAATTTTGCTTTCATGAAGTATGCTACGACCCTTATACAGAGTATAAATTGCGTTTTTTCTAAAGATCAATAATCTATTTATATTGGCTGATGAAGTTGTCAATATCAATGATTTTTCAAGATAGCAAACTTAGCTAGCTGTATACTAATGCTAAAAACAGTCATTGAAAAATTAAGCACATAGCCAAATAACACCGAAAAGCAATAGATTATTTAGAAAAAAACAGGAGACTAATAATGATTGAATCAGATTGCATTTTTTGTCATAGAGAGACACTGAAACTAGTCTTAGAAAACAAACTTGCAGTCGCATTTTATGATATCCATCCTGTTAATAAGGGGCATCTATTAATAATACCTAAAGCACATCAAGAGAATTATTTTAGCTTAACTAAAGAAGAGTTTTTAGCTATCGACGAATTGATTCACAAAGGCAAAGAAATGCTGGATCAAAAATTCGGCCCCGCTGGATATAATATTGGTGTTAATGTTGGTGAATATGGCGGCCAAACTGTGATGCACTGCCATATTCACTTAATACCCCGGTATATTGGAGATGACCCGCATCCAGCCGGTGGTATTAGAAAAATGCTTCCGAATGGATCGGAAGAATGAAATGAGTATTGATAGAATTTAGCAAAAAATAATCCTATAGAAATGTTATGCTACAATATCCTTGATATGTTTCATATTGAAACAATTTGAAAGGGAAACAGAATATGAATAAAATTGATTTAACTACCCAAGTGATTGAACCCTTTGAGCGAATTAATCGGTTATATCAGGAGTTAGAACAAACAACCGATACATATGGTACTGACGAACTGTTGCATCCTTCAGAGATACACACTGTTGAGGAGATTGGCCATCATCCCAAAACCAGCCTAACTGATTTAGCGGAGTATTTAAGAATCACCAAGGGCAGTGCTACTAAAATGGTACAAAGATTGGTTAAGAAAGCACTAGTGACCAAAACTTTCGCACCTGATTCTGAAAACAAGATCCAGATTATTTTAACCTCGAAAGGCGAGATCGCCTATAAGAATCACCGTCAATATTTGCAACATCTGGAAAACCAACTTATATCTATTTATGAGCCGCTTTCTGATCAAGAACTTGAGGGCATTATCAGAATTAGCCAGCCAACTGAAGATCTTTTAAAACGGTTGATTCAAGAAAGAAGTCGATGATTTTTTTTAACTAAATGTTTCATATACAAACAGATTCGTAATACAACAAGGAGTAGATATGGTTTATAAAATAAAAGAACTAACCGGTTTGCTAGGACTAGCTTTAATTATGTTTATTGTGACACTGGACACGACGATTACCAATATCGCGCTTCCAACGATCACTGCAAACTTCAAAACAAGTTTAGATACCAGTAACTGGGTGAGCACGATTTACGTCTTAGTTCTCTCGGTCTGCATGATTCCCGTTGCTAAGATCGGGGATCAACTAGGCAGAAAGAAAACGATGCTTTTAGGGTTGATTTTTTTTGGATCTGGTTCTCTATTCTGCGGATTTTCCAACTCCATTAACTGGCTAATAACTATGCGCGGTGTCCAAGGTGTTGGTGGGGCTATCGCAACAACGATTATGATCCCGCTTTGTGTTTCTTTGCTTGGCAGAGAAAAGGCGAACCAAGCAGTTGGCGAAATTGGTGCTGTGGCTGCGCTGGCAGCAGCTATTGGTCCTACTCTTGGTGGCTTGATTATCCATTACTGGTCATGGCATTTTATTTTCTTTATCAATGTGCCGATTACCTTGGTTGCTTTGGTTCTGATCTATACTTGTTTTTCTGAATCATATGATCTCACGATTTCTTCTAAAATCAATTATTTGGGAATTTTATTACTTAGTTTGACTCTGTTTCTTTTGACCTTTGTTTTACTTAAAGGCTATGATTTTGGATGGACTTCTCAAAGAATTATTTTTATCAGTGTTGCGGCTATGATTTTTTTGATCACTTTTGTTGTTAACGACCTCAAGCAAAAAGAACCATTAATTGAATTCAGTCTTTTTAAGAATAGTACTTTTCTTTCATCTACAATCATCTATTTTACTGCTGGTTTTACTATTGTTTGTTCCAGTGTCATATTTAATTTTTTCTTGGAAGATGTACTGAACTATTCTGCCTTGAGGGCTGGACTCATCATTATGTTTAGTTCGGTCATGGTTATTATTGCCATGCCATTAGGAAATAAATTAGGGCAACAATTCAGTTTTCGCTGGCCCATCATGGCTGGTTCAATTTTAATGGCCGTTAGTTTGCTTTTGTTGACCCAAATTTCATATATCATATCTAAGTTTGACATGATCTTTGATATGTGCGTCTTGGGGCTCGGTTTTGGCTTGGCGAGTTTGTCATTGGTCTCAGCTGTTCAATATATTCCGGAGACCAAAGCTGGAATTGCGTCGGGTATGGTAAACGCCGCTAGACAATTGGGAACTTGCTTAGGGATTGCGCTTTTGGTTGGCACTCTGAATAACAATGTCAAAGTAGCTAGTCAAGCTGTCCAGGCCGACGGCTTAAGTCGTATACAAAGCAGTCGTTTGGCTCCTGATGTAAAAAAAGTATTGAAGCAAGAAGTGTCAAGACAATTTAAAAACACAAATAACGTTAAACTGACGCACAAAAAGATCAATATGAAGATCATCAAACAAAAGTCGAAAAAAACTGTTCAGCTGCCTGAACCGTCGAAGTCTTCAGATTTCGATGTTTTATATCCGGGAAGCACTAAATTGACACAAGGGTCAAAAAAACTTGACCAAAGTAGCCAAGAATTTTATCAATACTTATATAGCGAAAATAAAACATCAGGTGGCCGTCTAGATATTCCGGCTGCTGTTGCTGAAAAAATAGCCAAAAATAATTACCTAATGGCAATCGAACAATCTAAGCTGAGAAGTGGTATTCAATTGGTAGCTCAAAAACAAGTTCTGCAACGAGTATTGAAAAACATTAAACAAAATAAAAATCAGCAACTAACTCAAGCTTTCACGAAAACATTTTGGATAGCATTTATTTTTTTGGCCCTCACAGTGCCAATTGCTTACTGGTCAGATAAAAGTATTAAATTGATTGATAGAAAAAAGGTATCTTAATCAATTTGGTTGGCTATTAATGGCATTCATCCAATGGTTATGGCTGAGCTAGAAAGTGGGTAGTAGTGCTTGATGATGTGATGTGTAATCTTTACCTAGACCTAGGTGCTCTATTCTGTTACCTAACTGGGCTAGCAGATAAATAAAGTGGGTTCATCATTTAAGGTATAGAATTATTTCATTAGGAGTTTGATACTGATGAAAAAAGCATTAATTGTGATTGATATGCAAAATGCCTTAAGCGCTGTTTATCAAGCGAATATCGTCGTTGATCATATTAATCAAGAGATTGATCATTACCGAAAGATGAAACAGACGATTATTTTCTTTCAACACATCGATGAGGATATGCCGATTTTTAGTCTCGGATGGCAATTATTGGATAACTTGCATTGCCAACAAAATGATATCTATTTTAATAAATATCGGCCAGATGCTTTTTTTGAAACCGGTCTGCATGATTTTTTGTTCCATCGACACATTGATGAAATTGAAATTGCCGGTGCACAAACCGAATATTGCATTGACACAAGCATTAGAGTTGCTTGCCATTTAGGGTATAAAGTCGCCATCTTAAAGGACGGGTTTTCTACTTTTGACAACAAAATAATTTCTGCCAAACAAATCAATGAACATCATTTACAGGTATGGCAAGGAAGCTTTGCGAGCGTCGTTGAGGCAAACGCATTGGCTTAAAATGTGAAATATTGGTCAGAAACAGCCATTGTTTTAACTCTCTTGCAGGCATTAATTGTTCTGGTAAACTAAACGAGAATAGACCTAGTATCTTGGGGGTTACTATTATTGATAAGACGGACAAATTATTATCCTTATTAAAATCCAAATATGAAAAAATTTTGGCCGATAATTTGGTTGGCATTTATTTACATGGTTCCTATGTGATGAACTGCTATAACCCAGCTATTAGTGATTTAGATTTTATAGTGGTTATAAAGAATCCTTTAAATAACCAAACTAAAGAAAAAATTATGTCCATTATAATCAAAGACCTTTGGCCACTTGCTCCTGCTAAGGGATTAGAATTTCACGTATTGCTTAAAAGCGATTTAATTACTTTTGTAGAACCAGTTCCCTTTGATTTTCATTTTTCTAAAATGCATTATCAAGCCTACTTAGCGGATTCCCAGAGCTATATCAAGCGAATGAAAGGAACTGATCCTGACCTGACAGCCCATCTGATGATTGTGCGTAAATACGGCCAGGTTTTGATCGGCAGACCGATCAACGAAATTTTTTGTGCTGTGCCTAAGCAAGCTTATTTCAGAAGTATTTTATTTGATGTTGCTGATGCAGAGAAAGAGATTATGCATAAACCAATGTATATAATCTTGAATTTGTGCCGGGTGTTAGCTTTTAAAAAAGATAGTCTTGTCACTTCAAAACTTTCTGGAGGGCAGTGGGCATTACAAAATGTCGCTGAAAAATATCAGCAGCTCATAAAATCTGCTATATTTGATTATCAATCAGTCAGTTATGGACAAATTCAGTACCAGGTAACAGGTCTTCGGGATTTTGCTGAATATATGTTGAGAGAAATCGCCAAGTAGCTCAGGTTATCCTAGAAGCCAGTTGGCAACTGAAGGTATAAATAAGAAGTAGGAGAGATATTAAAAGATGATTGTCCATCGTGTTTTCAAAGATACGGACGCAAATGCAGCAGCTGATTTAGTCAAAAAGACAATGCTAACCACAAATATCAGAGATTATTCTCGGGAATATTTAGAAAATGATCTGAAACATTTAACAGCTGAAGATTTTATTCAGAGAGCAAAAAATTTTCATTGTTACGTGTTTTTAGAGGACACAAGTAATCAAATTATAGCGGTTGGTTCGATTGGTCCTTATTGGGGCAAGGAAGATGAAAGCAGTCTTTTCAATATATTTGTCTTGCCTAACTACCAGGGTCACGGAGTTGGCAGACAGCTTATGCAAGTACTGGAAGAAGATAGTTATTTTAAACGAGCGACTAGGATCGAAATTCCCGCTTCAATTACTGGATTAAAATTCTATGAAAAGATGGGCTATTCGTTTAAGAACGGCAACAAGTTACTTGATGATGAACAATTGTATCGCTTGGAAAAATTTAATTAACTTGATTAAGCAAAGTTGTGTATATACAAGATATAGCATTGAAAACCTGCTTAAACGACATCAGATCATCCATTCGTATTCTAACAAGCGTGCCCTTATAGTAGCAGCTAAATAGTAGCTTGCTACTCATTATTAAATCATTATTAAAACGAGAATTTGTCTTTCAAACGCGTTTCTCAAACCTTGAGGCCTCAAATTATACTAATTGCTTCGACAATGAGAGAATCAGAATCATTGACTAGCAAAAACATTTGCCAAACGTTGATTTAGAAGCATTAATATCTTGAGGCGATGAGTCTGTACTATTCTCGATTGACTATTATTAAAAAGTTTTTACCAGCTTTCAAAGAAAACAGTTTATATAGTTGTTTTTTGTAAATCTATTTATGTTACACAAGCTATTAATTACTCTTGAAATTAATCATTTGATAGGGTGCTAAAAATCTGCTTTTATTAATAATGGCCGTTAATTCAGTAATTGATTCAGGGCTTTTTTTACTGACCCAATAGCAAAATATTAGAAATAAACTAGAAATGATTATTTCCTCGGCATAATCTGCCGTGCTTTTATAATCATTATCAATTAATGCAGTTATTATAGCCGATAATATTTTGAACATATGAACTGGCGCCATAAAATTCATATTACTTTCATAAGTGGTATTGGGCAATATCTAGATAGCTAAAGCAAATGAAAAAGCGCTCAACCGAGTGGTTAAAGTGCCTTGTCAACATACAACTCTGGATGCTCAGGGGCTCGAACCCTGGACCCACGGATTAAGAGTCCGTTGCTCTACCAACTGAGCTAAGCATCCAATACAAGTTAATATTTTATCACGATTCGCAGCGAATAGACAAGATTTGGCGCTACTTTCTTAATTGTTTAGCTTGGCTGTTATAATATGAAGTTATGAGTAAAATTCTTGTAGTTGATGATGAGAAACCGATTTCTGACGTTATTAAATTTAATTTGCAAAAAGAAGGTTACGATGTCGTGACAGCTTTTGATGGCCGGGAAGCCTTGGATGTTTTCGCTGCCGAGAATCCTGATCTTGTTTTGCTGGATCAAATGCTGCCGGAAATTGAGGGAACTGAAGTGTTGAGACAGATTCGTTCCAAATCTTCAACACCGGTGATCATTGTGACTGCCAAAGATAGTGAAATCGATAAGGTTGTTGGATTAGAGATGGGGGCCGATGATTATGTAACCAAACCCTTTTCTAATCGCGAACTAGTTGCACGTGTCAAAGCTAATTTGCGCCGTCAAGATGCCACTCTGCCTGGTGTAGAAGCATCCAACGATCGTGCTGAGAAAGATATTAAAATTGCTGACCTAGTGATTCGTCCAGATGCTTATACCGTGGCTAAAAATGGTCTTGATCTGGATCTGACTCACCGTGAATTTGATTTATTGCATTATTTGGCTCGTCGTCCTGGCCAAGTCCTAACTAGAGAAGCGCTATTAACTGAGGTTTGGGGATTTGATTATTTTGGTGATGTTCGAACAGTGGATGTGACAGTTCGCCGTTTGCGGGAAAAAATTGAAGATTCGCCCAGTCGGCCTGAAATTTTAATAACAAAACGTGGTGTTGGCTACTTTATCAAACCTGATAGTGTCCACAAATAACAATATAGCATGACTAATTTTTCCAAAGCTATTTCCAGATTTTTTCGATCAGTACATTTTAAAATTGCACTGATTTTTACTGTTATTACTTTGATCACGCTGGGACTTGTTGGCGCTTTTTTTGTCAACCAATACTCTTCTCAGCTAATTGATTCCTTCGATGCCCGTGTGACGATTCCGACAACGATCAAGAACCAGTTAATTTCTGAACTTCAAATTTCAAACTCAACGACTGCTAATCAAGACATCAATCAAACCTTATCGACTTTAGGCGGTTCTACGGAACAAGATTATGTTTATGTCGTTGACCAAAAAGGTGTTATCCGCGGCAGTCTGACGGTTGAGATGAAGCAGCTTGTTGGCCAAGGAGTTGGTGCTTCGATCAATACAACACAAGCTCAAACCAATATTTCTCGCGCACTGTCATCTAACGATACTTACGTTGAGCGTTTTCGCAGTAAAATTCTGGGTCGACGCTATGAAACTTTGACGGTGCCGCTAGAGAGCAAGCTAGGTGACCGCAGTTCGACTGTTGGGGTATTTGTCTATACAGCCAGTATGGAATCTATCTATTCGTCAATTGCAAACATTACAAATATGTTTATTGGTGCCTTATTTATTCCTTTATTGATGGCTATCATGATCGGTTTTTTGATGGTCCGTTTGCTGACACGACCAATTACAGAGTTAGCCAACCAGACCGAGGAAATCACAAAAGGCAATTACTCACTTCGAAACTCAATTAAATCCAAAGATGAAATTGGCGTTTTGGCGACTCAGATCAATGATTTGTCTGACACGATCGCTTCAGAGACAGCAGTGTCGAATATGGAAAGCGATCGACTGAATTCTTTGTTGTCGAATATGACCGATGGTGTCTTAGCGATCACCCGAGATGGCACGGTCACGATCATTAACCAAGCGGCTTTGGATCTTTTACATATTTCTCGGTCTGATGAGGCCGTCGGCAAAAATATTTCCGATCTGCTAAAACTTGTTGATAAAAAAATTACCTTGCGTAAACTTTTTCAATCCATTCGCGGTTTTGCGGTGCAGCCCGATGGTTCCAGTGATGTTACGTTAAATGTGGTGGCCAGCCTTGTACGTCGTCAGTCCAGTTTCATTTCTGGTGCCGTTGTTGTTTTACGTGATGTGACCCGCCAATTGAAATTAGAAACAGACCAAAAGAACTTCGTTTCAAATGTTAGCCATGAGTTAAGAACGCCGCTGACTTCAGTCAATTCTTACATTGAAACTCTTCAAGAGGGCGCTTTAACACAAAGAAAAATTGCTCGCGAGTTTTTGGGCGTGGCTCACGATGAAACGCAAAGAATGATTCACATGATCAATGATTTGCTTGAATTATCACGGATGGATCAGGGTACGGCCAAAATGGAGACCGAGGCTGTTAATTTCTCGAAATTTGTTAATTATGTTTTGGATCGTTTTGATGTGATGTTTAAACAAGGCCACTCAATGCATTCGAATCATAACTATAAAATTATTCGTCATTATGACCAGCAAAAAGCCATTTATGCTGAGATAGACTCCGATAAATTCATGCAGGTCATGGACAATGTGATTAATAATGCGATCAATTATTCTCCTGATGGCGGTAATATTGAAATCGGGATCGAAGAGACTGATGAGTCTATTATTTTAAGCATTAAGGATCATGGATTAGGTATTCCTAAAAAAGAGTTGGATAATATCTTTACACGCTTTTACCGTGTTGATAAATCACGAGCTAGAAAACAGGGTGGATCAGGACTTGGTTTAGCCATTTCTAAAGAAGTCGTAGAAGCCTTACATGGTAAAATGCGTGTTGAATCAACAGTTAATGTGGGTACGACTTTCTTCATCACGTTGCCGAAGGTTGACACAAGCTCATCGCGATTTGATTTTAATTAATGTTACTTTAATCTTATATTTGGATAATAATGTCGGAGGTATGTGTTAGTGGCTGAGAAGAGAGACCTAGATGAACCGCAAGAAGAAAATGAAACTCAAACAAGCAAAAAACAACACCATGCTGGGCGGATCATCGCGACAGCTGTTTTAGCGGGTTTGCTGGGTGGCGGTGTCGCAGTCGGCGCAGGCTACGTGTATACTCAGACAACCAATTTCATTGGTAAAACGACTGGTGTTTTAGGCAACGGCAAAACAACGATCCAAGCACCCACTATTTCTGGCAAAACTGATGCTACGAAGGTTTACAACAACTTAAAAGGAGCTGTTGTTTCTGTTTTAAATCAGCAAAAAAGCACTGCCAGCACAAGCCAATTTTCATCATCATCGAGCAGCAGTTCGACTAGCAGCAGCTTCCAGACCGCTTCAGAGGGCTCGGGCGTGATTTATAAAGCAACTAACGGCGTTGCTTATTTAGTTACTAATCACCACGTTGTTTCTGGGGCAGACAGGATCCAGGTCGTTTTATATGATGGCACGAAGATAACTGCCAAATTAGTTGGGTCTGATGCAATGACTGATCTAGCTGTTTTAAAAATTGTGAGTTCCGATGTCAAAACTGTGGCACAGTTCGGCAATTCTAATCAGATCAAAACTGGTCAAACCGTGTTGGCGATCGGATCCCCGTTAGGTACGGATTATGCTTCCTCTGTGACAGAAGGGATCATCTCGGCACCTAAAAGACTTGTTTCTAATACATCAGAAAGCGGCAAAACAAATTATGGTGATTCGGTCGCGATTCAAACCGATGCAGCCATTAATCCAGGTAATTCAGGCGGCCCGTTGGTAAATACTGCTGGACAAGTTGTCGGCATTAATTCACAAAAACTCACGGAAACTGATGAGGGAGAATCAGTCGAGGGGATGGGCTTTGCTATTCCTTCGAATACAGTGGTCAATATTGCAAATAAATTAGTTAAATATGGCAAGATCGTCCGACCTGCATTGGGTGTTGAAGTAGTTGATTTGAACGAAGTCTCTACTGAGGATCGGATCAATACCTTAAAATTGCCTAGCAAAGTCAAGGGTGGTGTCGTAATTGCTGGTTTTTCAGACAAGAATTCGCCAGCCAAGAAAGCCGGTATGAAAAAATATGATGTCATTGTTGCAGTGAATGGCAAAAAAGTTTCTGATTTGGCTGACATGCGTGATATTATTTATAAATTCAGCATTGGCGACTCAGTTAAAATCACTTATTATCGTGGATCAAGCGAGAAAATAGCAACTGTCAAGATGAGCGAAAGTCTAAAATAATAACTATCCACAATTTATTAAGGATTTACTAATACTGTGGATAACTTAATATACGAACACGATACAGGCCGAGAAATCGGCTTTTTGTATAATCGAAAATATTTTTTGTTCGTGTGGAAAAGTGGATAAAACAAGCGAACGTTATAATTAGTTACATGTTGAATATCCGGATTTTGGTTGTTGGCAAAATTAAAGAAAAGTATTTTACAGCAGCTTTGGTAGAGTATTTAAAACGGCTTTCGCGTTTTGTAAGAACCGAGATCGTCGAGGTCAAAGACGAAGCGACACCGGAAAAAGCGAGTTCATCTGATAATGAACGTATTCTTCAAAATGAAGGACAACGACTCATTGAGAAAATTGATCATCGCGATTTTGTTTTTGCTTTAGCGATCGAGGGAAAACTGATTTCATCGGAAAACTTAGCAGCTGAAATGAATCGTCTGCCAATTGATGGTTATTCAACGATTGATTTTGTTATTGGCGGTTCTTTAGGCCTTTCAAATGAAGTTAAAAAAAGAGCGAACGCCAAGATTTCTTTTGGCCGCATCACGCTGCCTCACCAATTGGCTAGAGTCGTGTTATGCGAGCAAGTCTACCGTGCTTTTATGATAAATGAGGGAAGTCCATATCATAAATAGTGGTCGCTTTTATTAAAAAACAAGCCAATTAATTTGACTTGTTTTTGTTATTTTTATTAGGTTTGTTCAGTTCATCTTCGGTCTTTTCAGCATCTTTAATATCCTCATCTTTGATATCGGAAGCTCGCCAGGCTAGTAATTTTTTTCTTTTTAAATATTTGCTTTCGGAAATTTCACCGCGAGCAAATTTTTCATCCAAAATTCTTTGTGCCTCATTTGATCTGAAATAACTGCCCAAATGTGTGAATTCAATTTTATCTTTTTTTTGATACTTTTTCCAAAATGCGATAACGATCAAAACAATAATAATCAAGATAGCAATTTGAACACAAAAAGCGATTAAAGACCAGATCCAAGCAAATGGGCTCATCATGTTCCAACTATATCCATTCATTGCCTTAATGCCTCATTGCCATAAGAAAAAACCCGCACGACGGCGAGCTTATGCTTTTCCATTGATTTTAACGGCTTTAGGGAGTTCGACACCTTCAACGCCTTTTGCCCACTGCTGCAACTGAGCAGTACGCTTCAATTGGTTTTTCTTTTGTTGATTATGAGACACTGGCCGTGGTGCTGAAAATGAATTAAACGGCGACTTACCAGTTAAATTTTTACTAGACATAGTTATACCTCGAAAATATTTTAAGCAATTGTTTATTTTACGTGCTTTCGTCCTAAAAAGCAAGGATCGCACCAATCTTAGCTATAATTTAAGTAATGGAATTTCTTAAAAAAAATCGACTCCTGTACTGGACTATTGAAATTTTGCTGCTAGCAATCTTAATATTAGTCTTGTCATCGCTAAGTTTTATCTTTGAACCAATCGGTATTTTCTTTCGCACGATCTTTTTTCCTTTGATCGTTGCGGGATTTCTTTATTATTTATTGCATCCAGTTGCTGATTTTCTGGAAAAACATTTTCATTTAAAACATTTGTTAGCTGTGTCGCTGACCTTTTTTATCTTTGTTCTTTTGGTTATTTTGGCTTTTATCGCCTTTATGCCGCAATTGGTCGAACAGATCAGCAACATGCTTGGTTCTTTGCCGAGCTTTGCTAAAGATATGCAAAAACTCGTTGATAGTTGGGCTAAATCCAACTGGTTCAAACAGCTTGGACAAGAGATCAAAGTTAAGGATATTCAAACACAAATCAGCAAATATTCCTCTACTTTTTTGAAGGTTTCTTTAAGCAGTCTGGGGAACATCGTCTCCTTTATGACGACGTTCACGGTTAATTTGATTACGATTCCGATCATGCTTTTTTACATGCTGGCTGATGGTGACAAATTTATTCCTTTTATTAACCGCTTTGTTTTTCCAAGTCGAACCAAGGAAGTAAGCGAACTAGCAGCACGTATGAATAAAACGATTAGCCGTTATATTGACGGCCAGTTTATTGAAGCGATGTTTGTCATGACTTTTATTACAGTTGGTTATCTGATTATTCATCAGCCATTTGCACCGATACTGGGAATTTTTTCCGGTTTGTGTGTGCTAATACCTTATGTTGGGCCATATATCGGCATGCTGCCTAGTTTATTCATTGCCATGACAATTAGCGGCCAACAGGTTTTAGCTGTTCTAGCGGTCGTTTTGATCGTTAGCCAGCTGGATGGCAATTTGATTTATCCAAATGTGATTGGTCGAAATTTGAAGATTCACCCATTGACGATCATTATTATCTTGCTATCAGCCGGCAATATTTGGGGACTTTTCGGCATGATCCTTGGAGTACCGATATACGCTATTTTACGAACGCTGTTTATTTTTATTTATAACTTGTATCAGTTGAGAAAAGGTAAAAAAAATTCGCTCGAGGATGCACTGATCAAAGAAAAGGAATTACCAAATGATCGATTGAAACAGCCCAAAAAGGAGGACTAACAAATGACAGCAGATGAATTTGCAGCAATACTTAAAACTAAGGGTCTGCCGATCTCTGAAAAAAATCTTGAATCCTTTCAAAAGTATCTTGATTTTTTGCTGGAATACAATCAAAAAGTTAATTTAACTGCAATCACTGATCCGAGTGATGTTTGGCTGAAACATTTTTATGATTCTTTGACACCACTGTTGTACCTGCCTAGTACCATTAAAAAAGTGTCATTGATCGATATTGGCTCAGGTGCTGGTTTTCCAGGAATACCGCTGAGAATTATTGATTCGCGGCTGCAATTAACGTTACTGGATTCGCTACAAAAAAGAATTTCGTTTTTGGATCAATTAATTGAAAAATTGGCTTTAAAAAATGTTGAAACAGTTCATGGCCGAGCTGAAGATTTTGGCAAAAATCCTAATTATCGTGAGAAATTTGATTTTGCGATTGCGCGGGCTGTTTCTAATACGAATACCTTATTAGAGTTGCTTTTGCCTTTTGTCAAAGTTGGCGGCAAGGCTATTCTGATGAAATCAACTCATCATGAAAACGAGATTTTTGATGCTAGTAAGGCGCTAGAAGAGTTAGGCGGTCGTGTTGCGCAGACTTTTTCCTTTGAATTACCGAATGGCGACCCACGTGTTCTGATTACCATTGACAAAATCAAGCCGACCAAAAACCGTTATCCGAGAAAAGCCGGTACACCTTTAAAGTCGCCTATCGGTGGTAAACCATGACTAAAGTAATTGCGCTAGCTAATCAAAAGGGAGGTGTTGGCAAAACAACAACTGCTTTGAATTTAGCAGCTGGTCTTTTAAGGCATAACCAAAGCGTGCTGCTGATCGATTTGGATCCACAGTCCAATGCGACCTCGGGATCAGGTGTTGATAAAGAAGATATTACGAATGATGCGTATGATGTTTTAATTGCAAATAAAACGGCCAAGTCGGCTATTATTCACCGAAGCGATAATTTTGATATTTTGCCTTCATCAACTGAATTAGCCGGCGCTGAAATTGAATTGACGAAAAAAAAGGACCGGCAGACTCTCTTAAAAAGAAAGATTGCCAAGGAGAAAACAAATTATGATTTTGTTCTGATCGACAATCCACCGGCATTGGGATTATTGTCACTAAATTCCCTTACCGCAGCCGATTCAGTCCTGATTCCGGTTCAAGCGGAATACTTCGCTTTAGAGGGATTAGCCCAATTAATGAAGACGATCGATCTAGTCAAAGAACATGGTAATTCAGGCTTGACGATTGAAGGAATTTTGATGACAATGACTACACACACGAAAATAAGCCGGCAGGTCGTTGCGGAGGTTGAAAAGCATTTTCCGGAAAAAACTTATGAAATAACAATTCCGAGAAATGTTCGTTTAACTGAAGCACCGAGTTTTGGTCAATCAATTTTTGATTTTGCGGGATTTTCATCGGGTGCACGAGCATACAATAAATTGGTAAAGGAAATTATTAGCGAAAATGGCAAAGAAGACAGTAAACCAAGTTGAAATTATTCATACAGCTGGTGATTACCATTTGCATGAACAAAAAGTGAATGATTACTTAAAATATTCCGGCGGCAAAGTCGTTGCTTCTTTTGTTGGCACGCCTAATGTGAATCATCACAATGAACCAGGTCATTTTTATACGATGATCGAATTTGAGGCGGTCGTAGATGGCGAATAAACGTGGCTTAGGCCGCGGTATGGATGCTTTATTTTCAGATGAAGCCGATAAAAAAGAAGCGCAGGTTGTTGACAAGGTCGCTGACAAAAAAGATCAAGATAATGTTGTATTAAAGATCGCGATCACTTCTCTGGAAGCTAATCCTTTTCAGCCGCGAAAGACGTTTGATCAAGCAGCTTTATCAGAGCTGGCTGATTCCTTAAAGGAAAGCGGGCTGATTCAACCGATCGTCGTGCGCAAGCACGGAGATAAATATCAAATTGTGGCTGGAGAGCGTCGTTTTCGAGCGGCTAGATCAGCTGAATTAACACAAGTTCCAGTCATTGTGAAGTCCCTGTCTGACAACGCTATGATGGCTTTGTCGATCATTGAAAACTTGCAGCGTGAAGACTTGAACCCCATCGAAGAAGCTCAAGGTATTAACGCTTATATGAAACAATTAACCTTGACCCAGGCTCAAGCAGCTGAAAAACTTGGTAAATCACGCGCTGCTATTGCAAATACGCTGCGCCTTTTGAATTTACCAGCGCAGGTTCAGCAACTGATTATTGAGGGTCAACTTTCAATGGGGCACGCACGAGCTTTATTAGGCTTGGATGCGCAGTCCGATATGCTGCTTTTAGCTGATAAGGCCATCAAACAACAGCTGTCGGTTCGCCAAATTGAAGATATAGTTCGACACACCGCTAGTTCTAAGCAAAAGACGAATGCAAAAAAACCGTCAAATAGTATCTACATACAAGCCATCGAACAGCAGCTGGAAGACAAGTTTTCGACCAAAATATCTTTGTCAAAGAAAAAACTGGAAATTAATTTCGCCAATAAAGACGAATTGAACCGAATTTTGGATTTACTGGGAGTTGATCTGAATTAATGAATTATCAGTTGAATACAATTGTGGAAATGAAAAAGCCCCACGCTTGCGGGACAAATGCTTGGCAAATTATCCGTATGGGTGCGGATATTAAAATTGAATGTACGAATTGCCATCGCGTTGTGATGATGACACGACAGGATTTTAAAAAGCGTTTAAACAAAATCATTAAAGACTGACTGATTCAGCCTTTTTTATTTGCAATCAATTAAATAGTAGAATTAGGATGAATTAGGAGTAAATATGTCATTAACTGCAGGAATTGTCGGCCTCCCGAACGTCGGCAAATCAACATTATTTAACGCGATTACGAAAGCAGGGGCCGAGATGGCCAACTATCCCTTTGCAACTATTGAACCGAACGTTGGCGTTGTTGAGGTGCCCGATGATCGTTTGGCGAGAATTCAAGCCATTGAACCAGCTGATAAAGTGGTACCGACGACTTTTGAATTTACAGATATTGCCGGCATTGTCAAAGGCGCTTCTCAAGGTGAAGGCCTGGGTAATAAATTTTTGGAAAATATTCGTCAAACAGATGCGATCATTCAAGTGGTCCGTGCTTTTGAAGATTCCGAAATCACACACGTCTCCGGCAAGGTTGATCCAGTCGAGGATATTGAAACGATCAACACAGAATTGATTATTGCCGACTTGGAGCAGATCAATAATCGTTATGCAAAAGTTGAAAAAGCTGCCTTGAATTCTAAAGAAAAAACTGCAATTGCGGAGTACAATGTTTTAAAAAAAATTAAACCTGTTTTAGAAAGCGGCCAGCCGGTTCGCAGCTTGTCATTTGATGAAGAGGAAAAGAAGATCGTTCATAATCTGTTCTTTTTGACCGATAAACCGATGCTGTATGTTGCCAATATTGCTGAAGATGATATGGCTGATCCGACTAAATCGCTCCTTTATCAAGCGGTGGCGGATTATGCAGCTAAGGATCAGGCTGAAGTGATCGGTCTAGCAGCTAAGACTGAGGAAGAAATTTCTGAAATGGACGATAGCGATAAACAAGATTTCTTAGAAATGGCGGGTGCTAGCGAACCAGGACTGAACAAATTGATCAGGACAGCTTATCACTTGTTAGGTTTACGGACATTTTTTACGGCCGGCGGGAAAGAAACAAAGGCGTGGACTTTTAAGACTGGCATGAAAGCACCACAGGTTGCGGGTATTATCCATTCTGATTTTGAACGCGGCTTCATTCGTGCCGAAACAATTAGTTTCACTGATTTAGATACTTTAGGTTCGGTAGCGGCGGTTAAATCAGCTGGCAAACTGCGTTCTGAAGGTAAAGAATATTTGGTACAGGATGGCGACATTATCAATTTTCGCTTCAATGTTTAATCAGATAGATCAACACAAAATAAAAGACCCTTGATCGGGTCTTTTTCAGTATAATTATTATCAGTCAACATCTTTATGAAACACGAATTAGCCACGACATATGACAGCTCGCTATATTGAAATTTACCAACAACTGAAAACAGGCATCGTCGAGGAAAAATATCCCGCAGACTCTTTTTTACCTAGCGAGGCCAAGATCGCTGACCAGTTTTCGTGTTCTCGAGATACAGTCCGCAAAGCGTTATTACGTCTTGACGAAGACGGCTTTATTCAAAAACAGCATGGACGTGGGTCACAAGTTTTAAAACACAGCTTGATTAATTTTCCAATTTCCGGTCTGACCAGTTTTCAAGAATTAAAAGAAGTCCAAGGCTTGGATGCAGCTACAAAAGTTGTTTTATTTGAGACGATAAAGTCTGATCCCAGCAACTATCACAAGACTGCTTTTCCGATCGGCACGAATTTGTATCATATTATCCGTGTACGTAATATCGACGGTCTGGCTAGCGTCATCGATGAGGATTATTTTGACCAAAAAATTGTCCCTCATATGACAGCGAAAATTGCCAGCGGCTCTATTTATGATTATTTGGAGAATACAGAAAAATTGATCATTGCTTATGCGGAGAAATCAGTTACAGCTGAATTGGTGACGTCAACAGACCGTAAATGGATGCCAAATCTTGCAGTGCAGGAAAACCGCCTAATTCAAGTAGAGAGCCGTGTGCACTTGGCTGATACGACTTATTTTCAGCATACGATCAGTCGCCATCGTCCCGATAAATTCCAGTTTAACGAATTTTCTCGTCGACAAAAAACATTTTAAAAACCCAATTGATAGTGGCTGGGTTTACTATTAATATTTAATTGCAAGCGTTTCATAAGGTCTGATAACTAAATGATGAGTGATTTTTGCGTCTGGATAATTAGCCAGCAAAATTTTGCCATCAAGAATCTTGTCTGTCAAGTCTAAGCTAGTTGCTGCTTCACCGAAGTGATTAATAACCAGCAGTGTTTGATTCTGATAATGCCTTGTGAAGGCGATCACCTCTGGCACATCATTGAAAACAGCTTGATAATCTCCTTTGACAATCACACTTTCTTGTTTTCTCAACGTAATTAAGCGCTGGTAAAAATGAAAGAGACCGTTGGGATCCTTGACATCTTTTTCAACATTAATATTGTTGTAGTTGCCATTTGCCAACCAGGGCTGGTGGGTAGAGAAACCGCCATAATTGCTAGCGTTCCATTGCATCGGTATTCTAGCGTTATCACGAGATTTGCTTTTAATAATGGCAAAAGCTTCTTCGGCTGTTTTGCCTTGAGCTAATAAGGCATTGTAAGCATTGTGGGATTCAACGTCAACATAATCCTTCATGGACTGAAAATCCGGGTCCGTCATGCCAATTTCCTCGCCCATGTAAATATAAGGTGTACCACGATTTAAATGAATGGTCGCGGCCAGCATTTGTGCACCTAAACGATGGTATTTAGGATCGGTAATAAAACGATTAATTGCACGCGGCTGATCGTGATTATTCCAAAACCATGCCGGCCAGCCATCTCCGTCGGATAAACCTTCTCCCCATTGCTGCAGAATTTGCCTTAATTGACGAAAATCGTAGGGTATTTTGGTCCATTTATTGCCATTATCATAGTCAACTTTTAAATGGTGAAAACTAAAAGCCATTGATAATTCATGTCGATTCGGTTTCGTGTAGGCAATGGCGTTTTCAATCGTCGTCGAACTTAATTCACCAACAGTTAGAATATTCTCATGTTCTGTAAAGACATCTTGATTGATCTTTTGCAAGTAGTTATGCACGATCGCTTTGTCTGTATACATCTCTTTGCCATCACCAGCGTTAGGGTCATCTATTAGCTGTTGATCTTTACCGACGACATTGATCACATCAAAGCGAAAACCTTTTACGCCCTTAGCCAGCCAGAATTTTAACACATGCTCTAATTCCAAAATCACAGCTGGATTACGCCAATTTAAGTCAGCCTGTGAGACATCATATAAATGAAGGTAATCTAAGCTGCCGCTGCCAAATGCTGCCCAAGCACTACCGCCGAATTTTGATCGCCAATTGGTCGGTGCAGAACCATCGGCCTTTTTTGGCCGTAGCAAGTAGTAATCTTGGTACTTTTTATCGCCTGCTAAGGCTTTTTGAAACCATTCGTGAGCGACTGAGGTGTGGTTGAAAACCATATCCATCATGATACCGATTTTTAGATCCGCTGCTTTGGCCACGAGTTCTTCAAAATCCCGCATATTACCGAAAATTGGATCAATTGCACAATAGTCGCTAATATCATAGCCGTTGTCTCGTTGTGGAGAGGGGAAAATCGGATTAATCCATAAATAATCAATGCCTAATTTGGATAAATAGGGTAATTTTTCAACAATGCCCTGTAAATCACCGATACCATCACCGTTACTATCCTTGAAGGATTTTGGGTAAACTTGATAAACAACTTTGTTTCCAATATTTGACATAAACCCTTCCTTAATAGTTTTTAGCTAACTGCATCTTTAAAGACGTTTTTCTTTTCAACGTTTCTTACTTGATCGACATCACTGTCTTTAAATCCCCAGAAGTAAACACAAACAAAGGAAACGATCGTGGTGATCGTACTAGCAATCACAAAGATCCAGATGTTATTCGGATTTGTTTTTGAGAAGAAGGACGGAAAGCCGATCCATGATCCAGTAAAACCGAACATATTAATTTTCATGAGACCGGCAATAAAAGCACCAACAGCGCTACCAATACTTGCCATCCAAAAGACACGACCATATTTTAAGTTAATGCCATACATTGCAGGTTCGGTCACACCGGCAAACCCAGAAAGGGCACCAGCTAATGACAAACTTTTAATATCGGTTTTCTTTGTTTTAGCCCAAACTGCTAAGGCACCAGCTCCCTGAGCGATCATTGTGAAGTTGACCAGACCGTTCAAGACTGAATGTCCTGTTAAAGCGATGTCATTAGAAATTAACGGTATAACCATCCAATGCAGACCGAAGATGACTAGACATTGATAGAAAGCACCGATCACTAATCCGGCAATTGCTTCGTTGGATGTGACTAAGAAATTGATGATAGCTGCTAGACCAGAAGAAATAAGTGATATTGCAGGGCCCATTAAGACGAGCACAGCTGATGTCACGATAAAAAGTGTAAACAGTGGTTGGAAAATAGAACGCAAACTCAGTGGCAACACCTTCTTGAGCCAATTGCCGACTGGTCTCGCTAGCCAAGCTGCGAAAATAATTGGGAAAATTGAAAACGAATATTGTGGAATATGAACCGGAATACCAAAGAAGCTAGCATTCAGTGGAATACCAAATAAGGTGGTCATACCCTTAACTGGCGCCTCCCATAAAGCCGCTATTGTTGGATGAACTAAAACACCACCAATCGCAGCTACGACAATTGGATCTGATTTTAATTGTTTGGCAGCTGTATATCCAACAAGGATCGGCAAGAAATAAAAGGTCGAGTCGCCCATAGCGTTGATGATGATATAGGTTGTTGATTTCACATCGATCCAGCCTAAATTAAAAGTAAACAAAGTCAAAAAGCCTTTTAAAATACCAGAGGCTGCCAGCAAACCAATAATTGGAATCATTGAGCCTGTGATAGTACCAACAAGCAGCTGGAAGGCATAAACGACCCAGCCCCACAAATTGGTCGGCCGTTTTTCCACTACCGCCTGTGTGTCTGCCACTGCTTGATCGGTAGCGGCTTGATCAACAACTGAATCACCTAATTGAGCAACGACCTCATCGTAAACATCCGTGACTGCTGGCCCGATGACAACTTGGTATTGGCCAAGAGCGGCATTGTAAACGGCACCAGCGATTCCCGGTAAATTAGAAACTTTTGCTGTATCAGCTTTTTTTTCATCTTTCAGATAAAATCGTAATCGAGTAATACAATGAATCACTTTATCAACATTACTAGCGCCGCCGACGCCATCAATAATGTCGCTGGCGAGCTTTTTATAATCTTGTTTTGCCATAATAACCCCCTTAATGAAATTTATTTAGCCTGAGCACGACCGATAATTTTTCCTGCTTCAGCTGACCCATAATTTACAGAAAAATCATCGAGTGCGTCCTTAGAATTAGTGATCAGCACCATGGTACTTGCAGGGAAACCAGCATCTTTGATAGCCTGCCAGTCAACTTCTGTAATTTTGTCACCGCCATTGACAACATCCCCAATTTGAACAAGTAGTTTAAAGGGTTTTCCACCCATGCTGACTGTGTCAATGCCGATATGGACCAGGACTTCCAGACCATCGGCTCGCTTAAATCCAACTGCATGTGGCTGAGCGGCAGTTACTTGGCCGGATACTGGTGCCAGTATTGGACCGCCTGTTGGTTCGACCGCGAAACCTTCACCCATCATTTTTTGTGCGAAAACAGGATCCGATACGGTGGTTAGCTCAACAACTTTTCCACTCACTGGCACATAAAGATTTTGATCATCAATTAAAGTCTTTTTCTTTTTTCCTAAACCGAACATCTTGCCTCCTAACTTGTACGTACAACATTGAAATACAACTTAATCATAATCAATAAATGACATAATTGCAAGCGGTTACATTGGTCACTTCAAAAAATAATCTCACAAAGATATTGGTTGGCAAAGATGTTTAATAGGTGTGATGTGTTTCTTTCGGAAAAAATAATTCTCTTTGAAATGGCGTTATTTATCGTTGTGAAAACTGTGATATGTGTCATTAGGGCAAAATATTTGTAATCATTCTCAGATAGTCTCGATAATCTTAAGAATTTGTTCGCCTTTTTAGTATAATTTTACACGGAGGCTTAATGACAAATTCCGAACTTTCTAAACGAAATCAGGAGTTTATTTTTCATTTAACGAAACTTTTGTCTCAATCCAAAAGTTTCAATGATGAGAAAACAAATTCAACTATCGCAGAGCTACAAGAAAAACTGTTGACTGGACAAAAGACCGGTAAGACCGCTCGCCAGCTTTTTGGTACGCCAACAGAATATTTTCAGGATCTGACAGATCCAAAAGCTGCAGCGGCTCGTCGTAAAAAACTTGCACAGCAAGGGCATCATCAAGCAGCTGCATCTTCAGCTGCTGATGCGCGGCGTCCAAAAATTACGCAGCAATTATTTGAATATAGTTTTTGGACTGAATTCTTAGACACTGCCTGGACTTTGCTGATTATGTTTTCAGCGATGTATGCGCTGACTGCTGCTTTGGGAACATCATCTAAGAAAGTACAAGGCGTAGGCTTGGTATCACTCTTTGTTCTATCTATCGTTGCTGGTGCAGTGTATGTTTTTGCAACGCGAGTTCTGAGTCCGGATCCTAGTAAAAAAGAACGGCGTCCAGTCTGGCAAAGAATACTGTTATTGCTGTTGGCGTTGGCGGCTCTGTTCATTGTGTTCACAGCTGCTACTTTGCTCCCAGCTGTGATCAACCCGGCATTAAGTGCTCTTTGGCTGTTTATCATTGCGATCGTGTCAGGTGTTTCTTATTATTTTTGGAGAAAGCAAAGTTCTTTGCCCAAAGGTATTCTAATTATTGGCAGCTTGGCAACTAATGCAACACTTCAGTATCGTCAAAAATATCCAAAAGCCAAGAAAGCGAGAAGCAAAAAATAATGACAAAAATTCTTGTTGTGGATGATGACAAAGAAATCGCCGAATTATTAGAAATTTATATCCAAAATGAAGGCAACGAGCCCGTTTTGGCATATTCCGGTGAAGAAGCTTTATCTAAATTGAATACCAATCCTGACATTGCTTTGATGATTTTGGATGTTATGATGCCAGGTATGAGCGGCTTTGATGTGGTGAAAGCTGTCCGAAAAGACACAAATATTCCTATCTTGATCGTTTCAGCCAAGACAGGCGATATGGATAAGATCCAGGGTCTGATCACGGGTGCTGATGATTATGTGACTAAACCTTTTAATCCCTTGGAGGTAATGGCACGAGTACGTTCTTTGCTGCGCCGTTCTTCTAATGATGTTAAAGATGAGGCACCGGAAATCATTGATGCTGGCGCCTTGACAATTAATAAGGATTCTCACGAAGTCAAGACAGCAGCCGGAGAAGTTGTTCAGTTAACGGCTTTGGAATTTGGTATTTTGTATTTATTGGCCAGCCATCCAAATCGTGTTTTTTCAGCTGATGAGATTTTTGAACGTGTTTGGCAAACGGAATCAGTTGTTTCAGCCAAGACAGTGATGGTCCATGTTTCTCATCTCCGTGACAAAATCAAAGAAGCCACCAATGGTGACGAGGTCATCCAAACGGTCTGGGGTGTTGGCTATAAAGTGGAAATTAATTAGTGAAACTCAGAGCGAAAGAAATAAGACATTTGACTTTTTTTGGAGCAGTTACGGCAATCGTACTGCTTTTTTTGGACTGGTCAGTCTTTATTTTTTTTGCTGCTTTATTATCCAATTCTTTTAGAATTAGTCGTGGCAAATTTTGTTCTTCTGTCCGCGTCATGTTTGATGGCCAGAATTTTACACCGAAAAATGCGCAGTGGTGGGGATTTGCGATTATTCTGATTTTAGGAATTATTTTATGGATATTTTTGTTTTTGCGTGAATATCAACAACTTCAATTAAAACGTCTGTCTGATGAAATCACAAAAATAAACGAGACAAACGATAATGATCGTATCAAAATGTCTTCAATCGATCCGATGGTGACTAATTTGGTTTCGCAAATCAACCAAATGACGCAAGCCAAGCAGGCTATTTTAAATACAGAGCGGGAAAATGAAAAAAAACAAAAAGAACTTGTCACCAATGTCTCTCATGATTTAAGAACGCCGCTGACGTCGATTATTGGTTATTTAGGGCTGATTGAATCGAACCCCGATATTCCCGCTGATCAGATGCGAAAACATGCGTCAACTGCTTATTCCAAGGCACAACAGCTTGTCGCGATGGTGGAAGATCTTTTTTCTTATTCCCAAACACAAACCAATGGTGAGAATCTTCATTTTCAACCAATGGAAATATCTGAGTTCTTTGATCAGCTGATCGTTCAATTTAGCCTTGATGCAAACAAGCATCACATTACCATGTCTAGTTTGACCAATCCAGATCAGATCCAAATTGTAGCTGATCCGGAAAAACTAGCACGTTTGTTTATGAATTTAATCAATAATGCATTTAAATACGGTAAGACGATGACCTTTATTAAATTAACCGCAGCTAAAAGAGATGATAAAGTCGAAATCAAGGTTCAAAATGATGGCGAGCAGATTCCAAAAGCGAGTCTTTTGAAATTATTTGATCGTTTTTATCGAGTGGACCAATCAGGTAATAAAGAAATTTCCGGCACAGGTTTGGGCTTGGCGATCTCGCAAGGCATTGTTCAGCAGCATCATGGTTCAATTCATGCCGAATCAAACAGTCAACTGACTAGTTTTGTCATCGAACTGCCAGTTGACGCATCGTTGGGGCTAGCACACGATTAAAAAACAGCATCAAACAAAATATATTGGTAGAAAAATTTCAATAGGCGTTTTTTTAGGCCTTTTAATCATTTCTTTTTTGATTGGCTTTTTTATCAATGATGAAGTCAAACAAGAAAAGCTGTCAACTGTTAATGGAGAACCCATCCAGCTTAAAGAAACGGCTAATGCTGCTTTGGTCGTTAATTTTAAAACGGGCCAAATCGTTGCCGAACAAAATCCAAAGCAAAAACTGACGATTGCTTCAACAAGCAAGCTGCTGACCACCTATTTAGTTTTAAAAGCGATTCGCAGTGGAAAACTTTCTTGGCAGCAAAGAATCAAATCGAATAACGAAATCTATCGGCTCTCCCAAAATACTGAATTAATGAATGTGACCTTGTATCCAAATGATTCGTATACAGTTAAACAGTTATTAGAATCGACTTTATTGATTTCGAGCAATGCGACTGGTGTTTTGCTGGGGGATGCTATTTCTGGCAATCAAACTAATTTTGCCAAACTCATGAATAAGACCGCTGCCTCTTTTGGAATTCCAAAATCGGAATTTAAGTTTTACAATGCGGTCGGCATCTCTAATTCGTATCTTGGTAGTGGCAAAATCAGGGATATATCAGACAAGGCAGAGAATCTTGCTTCAGTTAAAGCACTATCAACGATAGCTTATCGCTTATTCACTGACTACCCTGAGGTGATGAAAATTATGCAAGAAAACCAACTCAATTTTCAGTATCCGAACAGCAGCCAGCGTTTTCAATCGATAGGAACCTTGTCTAAATTCAATGCAGAAGTCGCTGATACGAAGATTAAATTTATTGCAGCCAAGTCCGGGGCCTCACGTTCTGCTGGTTCGGTTATGTTGGGATTGACCGATAAATTAGCAAATGGTCAGCAGTATTTATCAGTTGTTATGAATGGATCTGACTATGAAACACCTTTACCAACTTGGCAGCTTGTAGCAAATATGGTTAAAGAAGTCATGAACCAAGGAACTAACCACGTGATTAAAAAAGGTCATGCCATCACTGGCTCTAAAAATCTTTATTTACAGAAAACACAGTTGAATCAAATAGCCTTAAAAATCGCTTCGACATTTTCTTTTTGGACAAATGGTGAGGGACCTCAACGTATATCTGCACAAGCCATTCCTTATGATCGAAAATCTGCTGCAGTCAAAAGGGGCCAGATTTTTACTAGCAAAATCAATAACACAAAGCATTTTGATTATTTGTATGGGCTGGATCAGTTTCACAAAATAAAATTGCAGGCGACAAAGTCCACAAAAATATCACATAATTTATTTATCAGGTACTGGCGTTGGCTGACACATTGATCTGGTGAAAGGCCCTTTGTTTGCGATATGATTAATAAGGAATCTTGGAGGAAAAATGGCTAAATTAGTATTTATTCGTCATGGTCAGTCTGAATGGAACGCTTTGAATCTATTCAATGGCTGGGTTGACACAAAATTATCAGCAGAAGGCATACGTCAAGCTAAAGAGGCTGGCGAACTGCTTAATGAAAAAGGAATTGAATTTGATCAAGCTTATACTTCTGTCTTGACGCGTGCGATTCAAACTTTGCATATCGCCCTAGAGGAAGTTGGGCAGCTTTGGATTCCTGAAGAAAAATCTTGGCGTTTAAATGAACGCCATTACGGTGCTTTGCAGGGTCTGAACAAAAAAGCATCAGCTGAGAAGTGGGGCGATGATCAAGTACATATTTGGCGTCGTTCATATGACGTTTTGCCGCCCTTGCAAGATGAAATACAAAAGTCGATCACAGTTGATGGAACGACTTATCCAGCCTTGGATCGTCGCTATGCGGAGCTTGATCCTCAGACTTTGCCGCTTGGTGAAAATTTGAAAGTCACTTTGGAACGTGTTATGCCTTTTTGGGAAGACAAAATCGCACCAGACTTGCGCGCCGGCAAGAACGTCATCATTGCGGCTCATGGAAATTCATTGCGTGCTTTATCAAAGTATATCGAGCACATTTCTGATGCTGATATTATGGGTCTTGAAATTGCAAACGGCCAACCGATCGTTTATGATTTTGATGAAAATCTCAATTTTACAAACAAAGAACTGCTTGCTAAATAAACTCATAAAAAAAACGTTAGACCACAAAAATTTGGGTCTAACGTTTTTTTATTTAAGAAAATTCATCAGCGATCAGTGCGCTGATTTGATCAATTGATTTGGGGTCTTTGATCAAAGACAGAATTTGATAACGAGCCTGATCTAATTGGCTATCTGTTTCGGGTGCTTGATAGTCTTGGTTTTCTGCCTGCTCAGCGTAACTGCTGGTATTTGCTTGTGAGAGAGCCGTTTCTTTAGCAAAATCAGAAATCATTTCCGACACGGAAGGGGCAGCGGGACTAGGACCGATACTGCTGGCATCCGTTTTCGTTAACACTGGACCGCTTGACGCTACCTTGCCAGAAAGGGATGGCAAGCTGCTGGCAGCAGCTTTCGTTAGCACTGGTTCGGCACTTTGAACTGCCGCCAGTGCTGCTTGTGATTGATTTAATTGATCAATAAGGTTTTCGACGACTAGTCGCTGATTTTGATTTAGGCGAGCAATTTTATCAGTTAGTTCTGTGACATCTATTGTTGGTGATTGGGCTCGATGGGTGTGAAACTGATCATTGGTCGGTTGATTCAATGCTGCGATTTCATTTGGGTCTTCCACGAAAGTCCTTTGTTGTTTTGGATAATCAGCTTCAGAGATATTGATCGCTGCCGTTGACGAGGGGATCGCAGGAGCAGATGAGACCGGATTGATTTCTTGTGCTGGTGCTTTACCTGCTGTTACTGTCTTCTGATCTTTTTTTCCAATAATAATTCGATGCAAAACAGCTGTTAATTTCATGTCCTAGTGTCCTCTCATTTTGATAAATCGATGGTTTTAGAAACAGCATAAATAATAATTGAACCAACGACCATCGAAGCTAATTCGCTTATAAAGAGCATGCCATAAGTGAGCCAGAAACCACCATCTGCCATTTTTGGGAAAAAGATGACCAGTTCGGCAGCTATCCAGAACATAAAAATGCTAACAATTAAAGTGGATGCAACGAATTTCAAAGGTAGTTTTTTGATTTTTCGCGTCACGACATAAATGATCCAAGTCATCGTTAATGTTTGTAGTCCGCCAATAATGGCATCAAGGATCCCAAGACCAAAAAACATATTAAAAATGAAAACACCAACCGTTTGAGCAATGATATATCGTTTGTTAAAAATAACTAGGTTATTGAAGCCTTCTCCAAGACGAATCTGAACGGCACCGCCACGCAGATTAAAAGGCGGGATCATACCAATTAAAATGTACAATGCTGCTACAGCACCGATCAGTGTTATATTCTTAGCTTGACTTTTGTTTTGTTTATTCATAGTTACCATCATATAAAAAATAAGCTTTTGTTTCTGTTCTTTAACAATAAAATATGAAATGGTCTAATACTGATAACTTTTGCAACAGGTATACAGTTATTTCAGTTAAGGACAAGATGAGATCGATTCATTGCAATACAGAAGATCAAGCATGTTTTTCAGGATCTTTTGGATGTCGTTTGGCTAAGCGCACCAGGGCGATCAATAGGGCGATTAGTAAACAAGCCCAGCCAAAATAATAGAAAACGGCTGACAACTGGTTGCCTATCCCTAAAAATTTGTCCAGAAGAATGAAAAGATAAGGTTCGATAAAAACACCGATATTAAAACCGATCAAGATCACCGAAGTAACAAAAGTTTGTTTGTCGCTCGGCGCTAAATTAGGCAGCAAGTGAAAAGCAAGCGGTGAAATGAGCTGTAAAGGAAAGCCGATCAGTAAGAAGCCAAAAATCAAGCTGATCAAATTATGGTGGGCGTTTGTCACGATGAAATTGGAAATAGCAAACAAAATGAGTGCAAAGTAGATTAGTTTGAATCGCATCCAACTATAAAAACGGCCAAAAAACATGCCGCCTAGCATGGCCACAATGAGCATAGCTGACATTATTGGAGAAGCATTATAGTCCTTACCGATGATATTTGTGGCCATCTGCGCGAACCTAACTTGCATGCCGATATAATCAGCCACCAGCAAAGCCATTAAAGCAGCTAAAAGCCAAACCAATGGACTTATTTTAGTAATTTTATTGTGCGGATCAATGCGGCTGCCCCCATCATAATCAGGCTTTATTTCTTTGACTGCATGTTCCTTAGGAACGAAGAAATTGAACAGAAATAAGATCGGCAGCGCCACTAGGTAAACCAAAAAAGGTGTTTGCCAAGAAAAACTCATCAGCAAACCAGCAGCAAAAGTTAGAATTGCTTGACCGATCTGTTCGATGCTTGCTCGAAAACCTAACAAAGCTGCAGCTTTTTGATCTTTAAAATAAGCACTGATCAAAGATACTGCAAGCGAATTAATCATACCGATGCCAGCTCCTAAAAGGACGCGAGCGGCTAGGATCAATAGATAATTTTTCGTAAAAGCAGGGATAATACCAGCTAAGCCGATGATGGTCAACCCGGTATTGACTGTAGCTCGCTCACCGATCCATTTACAAAGCGGACTAGAAAAGAGAACCAATAAAGCTAAGGCAAAACTCGGTATCGTAACAAGTGTTTCAACTTGAGGCTGTGTGAGCTTAAGTTCGGCGCGAATCAGCGGCAAGGTACCATTAATTGCATACGTACTTGTGGTGATGAAAGAAATAGAGAGGATGCCAACTGTTGTTAATAAATTGTTTGTTATTTTTTTCATTTGATTTATTTTAACGCAAAAAAAAACTCATACTTTTGTATGAGTGTGAAAAATAGTTAATTAACCGCGAAAAATCCAACGATCACCAGTTTCAGCTAGTAGACGATCGGCAGCAACCGGGCCCATTGTTGCTGATTCATAGGTTTCCAGTGGTACTTTGTCTTCGGCCCAAACTCTGGCAATCTGATCAACGAATTTCCAAGAGATAGCTACCCCTGTCCAATCAGCGAAGTTAGAGCCGTCGCCGTTCATCGCATCATGAAGCATCCGTTCATACGGATCGGGCGTTTCTACTTTATCTTGGTCTGAAATCGACCAATTTAGCAGATTTGAGCGGGTCTGGAATTCAGTCGTAACATCTTTACCATTCAAAGAAAATTCAATGCCGCCTACTGGATCGATCAAAATACTAAGAACCGGTTCGGTTAATTTGTCATTGTTGGCTTCTCCAAAATCAAAAACAGATTTCTTGTACACAATGTCGACACGTGTCTGTTTAGCAGCCAAACGTTTGCCTGTTCGAATGTAGAAGGGCACGCCTTCCCAACGATCGGTTTCAAATTGAAGACGACCTGCAACATAAGTGTCATTCTTTGAGTCAGCTGGAACATCTGGTTCTTCAGTATATGATTTTTGCCAAACTTCGCGGCCGCGGCCATATTGTCCACGAACGAAATTAGCAACAACACCTGTCTCATCGTACATTTTCAATTTAGAAAAAGCAGCATTTTTAGCTGCACGAATATCTTTATCGTTGAAAGAATTCGGTTTTTCCATTGCTAGCCAACCAACGATTTGAAATGTATGATTTTGAATCATGTCCAGTAATGCACCAGCGGTATTATAATATCCGGCACGTTCTTCGACACCAAGCTGTTCTGACAGTGTGACTTGAATATTTTTGATATAGTCTTTATTCCAAGTGGCATCAATGAAAGGATTACCAAATCTGACAGCTGGAATGTTTTGAACCATTTCTTTGCCGAGGTAATGATCGATCCGAAAAATCTGATTATCGGAAAAACCAGCTTCAAGTTCATTTTGCAATTCTTCAGCTGTATCGTAACTAGTTCCGAAAGGTTTTTCCACCATCAAACGGTTGTAGCCGTTTTCTGACATCAAGCCTTCAGATTTAATAGCTTGAGCGATCTGGCCAAAGAAACGCGGCGCCACTGACATGTAGAAAATACGATTTTCTTGTGCAGTGTATTCTTGATCCAGCTGTTCTAACAAAACTTTCAATTTGCCATAATCTTTGAGATCGGTCACATCATGACTACGATAACGGAAATGAGCAGCAAATTCCTTTACTTGACCTTCAGTGCCGTTTTTAGCAATTGACTGACGGACGATTTCTTGGAATTTATCATCATCCAAGGGATGACGCGCGGTTCCGATCACAGCGAAATGTTTTTGCAAATAACCTTTTTTAAATAAGTTAAACAGCGAAGGGTATAGCTTGCGTTTTGCCAAGTCCCCAGTGCCGCCAAACAGTAGTAAAGTCAATGGTAATTCAGTAGGTTTATTGTCCATATTTACTCCAAATCTTAACAACTAAAATTATAACCTAAGAAATTCACTGAGTTTGTGAAAATGTTATATTTTATACATGAATGATTCTATAGAAGACCAAATACCAGTTCGAAGACCGCCTTTATTCTCTCGGCCCAAGAAGCTGAAATCTGTTTATATTTATGTTGAATATTTGATTGGAAATGCCGGTGCCGCTATGACTTGGCCGGTCACTTCTTTGTATCTGCACAATTATTTGCATCAATCTTTTTTTATTACTGGCATTGTTTTAATGCTGGGTTCAATTGTTTCTATGATCGCTTCTTGGCTGGCTGGGTTTATGTTTGACCGCTGGCGTCCCTATGATAGTTTCATCATTTCACTTTTGATTGCAATTTTGGGCTCTTTGATGATGCTTTTTTTCCATGGCTGGCCAGTGTATCCGGCCTGGTTAATGGTGCTGAATGTCGGAATTGGTATGTTTCAAACATTGATTAATTCTTATGGTGTGTACGTTTCTACAGATAATCCAAAGAAGTTTTTTTCGAACATGGCCATTATGCTCAACATTGGTACTGTCATTGGTACTTTTTTTGGCACTTGGATTTTCGATAAACTAAAAGTTGAAGGCATGATGGGCTTGGGAATTATTTTTTATCTGATTATGCTTGGTATCGCTATTTTTTGTTTTCATGTGAAAATTGATCCAATGGCCAAAGTGCCCAAGGCCAAACAAGCGGATCGTTTGAAGTATTCCCGCTTGCTTCTGGCGATTGGCGCTTTAACGACTATCACTTACTTGACTTATCAATTTTGGGAAACAGTTATGAGTCCGCGTATGGTGAATTTAGGTATGACAGTAGAACAATATGGTTATCTTTGGACAATAAACGGTATTGTGATTATCTTGTTCCAAAACTGGATTACAAAATTAACCAGACACTGGTCCTTTATGAAATCGGTTGTCATTGGCACGATGATTTTCGCTTGCACTTTTCCACCTTTGATTTGGGCAAACAAATTTTGGCAAATGGTCGTTATCACGATTTTCCTAGTTTTTGGAGAGATGCTTTTTTCACCAGGAACGACAGCTTGGGTCGCCAAAATTGTGCCGGAGCAGTTTCAAGGCCAAGGCATGGCTTTTATCAGTGCAGCTATTAGTCTTGGACGCTCAATTGGACCCGTTTATGCAGGTGTGTTTATGGATCGCGGCTGGATCTTTGCTTTATTTATGAGCAGCTTTGCTGTTTTGATCATCCTAGACATTCTGGTCTTCATTCTGGCTGGGAAGGGAAACACTATTTCACAAATAAAAAGATTCCTATAAGGGAATCTTTTTTAGAATATTTATTTTTCAGAGGCAGGATTTGATCTTTCTTCAAAATCGCCATTGCTTTGATACTCTTTTTCTATCTCTGTCACTGTGAAAAAATTGATGTAAGCATCTTCGTAATCGTTAGCTGTGATCTTAAATTTAACATCATCATTCTCGACGACGACAGTGTCATCTTTTCTCATGTCTGGGTAGTTGTTTTGGATGAAACCAGCCAAAGTAACGGCTTCATCTTCATCGAATTCTGGAATTTTCGTCTTGAAAAAGTCTTCTAAATCATAAAGAGAAATTTTTCCAGCCAATTGAAAACGATTATTACCTAACTTCTTGATCATTTCATCGTCTTCATCGTCTTGTTCGTCTTTAATATTGCCAAACAATTCTTCGTAAATATCTTTATCGGTAATGATACCGGAAGTGCCGCCATATTCATCGATCACAATAGCCATCGGAACACGATGAGCACTCATCTCATCCATGGCGTCCGGAACCTTCATATTCTCTGGAATTGAGACAATGTCACGCATGATCGTTGAAACTTTAGCCTGATCATCGATTCTTGCTTGACGGACAATATCGTAGTTGTAAGCATAGCCGATAATTTTGTCTTTATCGTTATCAGCGGTGACCGGGAAACGCGAGTATTGTTCTGCTAAGTAGAGTTTTAAAGCATCGGCAATCGTATCATCCACATCCACCACACTCATCGAAGTACGGTCGACCATCACATCACTGGCGACTTTATCATTCATTTCAAAAGCGCGTTGCAAAAAATTGGCGTCTTCTTCATCGACCTCTGAATCACTAGCTAAAGCCGAATTTTTCGTCAGGCTGATAATCTCGGTTGGCGAATAAATATCTTCATCAGTTGCTGTTTTAAAACCGAGCATATTGGTAATAGCCGCGGCGGTCCGATCGAACAACCAAATCAGCGGAAATAGCATGACATGAAAAAAACGGACAGGACGGGCAATACCTAAGAGCACTTTAATAGGTTCATCAATCGCGATATTTTTTGGTACTAAATCTGTAAAAACCGCATGAACAAAGGTAAAAATCAAGATACCGACAATTGATGCAACAACTAATTCGGTTTCTTTGCCCAGAAAGGCAAAAATGCCAGAACTTTGCAAAAATTTCGAGGCAGCGTCTTCGCCCAGCCAACCAATGATCAGTGATGTTAGCGTGACACCAGTTTGAGCAGTAGACAAATACTCATTCAGGTGATCGGTCATATGAATAGCTAGGTCAACGCGTTTATTTGGCTTTTTTTGGTCTTTTTGTATTGCTTTTAAAGCAGATGGACGTGAACGAATCAGAGAATATTCTGTTAGTGTGAACATAACAGCTAAGATGAGGGAAACAAGTAAAGCAATCGTTGAAACTAATATTGAGGGGTCAGAGTCCATTTTTGGGGTTTGGCATCTACTTTCTTAAAAATAATCTAAACGTAATTATACCAAGCTTTAAGTCTGTATATCAAATTATTAAGCATCCTTAGGAATATTATCGATGATTTTGGCATAAAAATTTTCAACGTCTTGTTTGATACCTGATAATTCATAAGAATAAAGCAGTGGTTTGCCATATTTTGCTGCGTAGCGTTTAGCAGTTAAAACGAATTGAACATTAAAATTGCGATTCCCAGAAGCGAAAATGCCAATCATTTTTTTATAATTATCTTGGTAATCTAAATAATCTCCTAAGGCATTCGTGAAAATTTCATGGATCTCTGGACCATCCCCAGTGCCGCCCTCTAGATAGGTTGGGACATTAACGAAAAATAGCTGTTGTTCTTTTGCGAAATCAACTGAATCACTGATCTCTACGGCCTCTATTTCGATATTGTTCGGATTTTGATGATTTTGTTCCTTGGCATATGCCACAAGTCTTTTCATAAAATTACGTGAATTTCCTTCAATTGAGATATACAAAACACGAACTTTTTTCATGCGAAACACTCCTTTTTTAGGAAATAACGTTCTGTGGTTTTTCAAGCAGGCAAGAAGACGGCTAATTCCTAATTTAACTCTTTCTTAATATTTATTAAGACGCTGAAACGCCTTAATACAGGCATTTACATGCTCTATAGCTTGCTACATTTTAAAAGTTATTGCAAGTTGGTAAAGACAACAAAATGTAATATTTCGCTCAAATCCGCGCCCTTTCTGACTTTCACAAGCATCTAGATGGTTACTTACTAAAAGGACCCCTTGTAAGTTTATTTCAAGGCGTTTATATTAATAAACATCAGTTAAATAAATCTACTAAAACCCAAACATTAAAGGAGGAAAAATGGCAGATATTACGGTTTATACGAAAAACAATTGCGTACAGTGCAAGATGACCAAGAAGTTTTTGGCTTCTATGTCAATTGATTTTAAAGAAATAAATATTGACGAACATCCCGAGTTCGTTGACCAACTAAAAGCTGAGGGTCATCGTCAGACGCCAGTCGTTAAAATTGCTGGTTTTAATGCAGTTTCTGGATTTCGCCCAGATTTCTTGAAAAAAGCAATTTCTACTGAAGCAGCAGCTTGAGAGCCATTATCCAAAGTAAGCGCCGGAACTTATCCCGGTGCTTTTTAATCACATTTGCTAGGAGTTTTATATGCCACTAAAAGAAATTGATCTTGAAAAAGTTCATTACTATGAATTAAACAACGAAGTTAACATTCCCAAAAATAATACGATTCAGATCGCTAAAGATCGTGAAGCAAGAGATGCTTTCCTTCGGGAAAATGTCGTACCCAATCTTTTAAAGTTTCCTTCATTAAGAAAACGGTTTGACTGGCTTTTGGAAAATGATTTCGTGGATCATGCGCTGGTTCAGAAATATGATTTTAAATTTATTGAAAAACTCTATGAATTTTTAGACGCAGTTCATTTTCAATTTCAAAGTTTTATGGCGGCCTATAAGTTTTATACGCAATATGCCATTAAAACCAATGACGGCAATTATTATGTGGAATCGTACGATGATCGAATTGCTGTTAATGCTTTGTATTATGCCAATGGCGATGAAGAATTAGCTATGCGGATAGCTGACGAGATGATCCATCAGCGTTTTCAGCCAGCAACACCAAGCTTTTTAAATGCCGGGCGGGCACGACGAGGCGAATTGGTCAGTTGTTTTGTCTTGCAAACGACTGATGATATGAATTCCATTGGCCGTTCGATCAATTCTGCTATGCAGCTGTCAAGAATTGGCGGCGGTGTTGGCATTAATTTGTCTAATGTCCGTGAAGCTGGCGCAACAGTGATGGGTCTGGCTAATATGGCTGGCGGTGTTGTGCCGATCATGAAATTAATGGAAGATGTTTTTACATATAGCAATCAAGCCGGTGCCCGTCAAGGAGCTGGTGTTGCTTATTTATCTATTTTTCATCCAGATGTGATGGCTTTTCTGTCTACTAAAAAAGAAAATGCCGATGAGAAAATTCGTGTTAAAACATTGTCGCTTGGCCTCACGGTTCCGGATAAATTTTACGAATTGACCGAAAAGGGACAACAAATGGCACTTTTCGCACCGGCTGATGTTGAAAAGGTTTATGGCGTTCCATTCAATTATGTGGATCTGACCAAGGAATATGACAACATGGTCGCCAACGACCAAATCAAGAAATATTGGCTTGATGCACGTAGCTTGGAAACAGAAATCTCCAAGCTGCAGCAAGAGTCTGGCTATCCTTATTTCATCAACCTAGATACAGTTAATCGTGCTAATCCGATTTATGGGAAAGTCGTTACTTCGAATCTTTGTTCTGAAATATTGCAAACGCAGACAGTTTCTTATCTGAATGATGAGCAGGAATATACAAAGCTGGGCGCAGATATTTCTTGTAATTTAGGTTCGATTAATATCGATAATATGATGCACACACCAGATTTCGGCAAGTCAATTGAAGCCATGACGAGAGCTTTGACTTTTGTTTCTGAAAACTCAGATATTTCAGTAGTGCCGTCCGTACAGAACGGTAATCGTCAAAAACATGCGATTGGACTTGGAGCTATGGGTCTGGCTGCTTTTTTGGCTAAAAACAAAATTTATTATGGTGATGAGATCGCTTTGGATTTTGTCAATACTTTCTTTTTGATGACCAACTACTATACCTTGCTGGCGTCTAATAAAATCGCCCAAGACCGTGGCAGTTCTTTCTTTGAATTTGAAAAATCAGCTTATGCTGATGGCAGTTATTTTGATAAATATTTGGAAAAGGATTGGGGACCAAAAAGTAAGAGAGTTCAAGATCTATTCAAAAAATATCATATTCCGACAGTTGAAGATTGGCAGATTCTTAAGCAGGCTGTTATGAAGAACGGTCTTTACAACGCTTATCGGCAGGCCGTGGCACCTACTGGTTCAATTTCCTATGTCAACGACACGACGGCTAGTCTGCAGCCAATCGTTTCGCGTGTTGAGGCACGTGCTGAAGGCATGACTGGACGTGTTTTCTATCCAGCTAACGGCTTGAATAATGAAACACTGCCTTATTACGTGTCGGCTTATGATCTAGACCAGAGAAAAGTGATTGACACTTACGCTGCTGCTCAAGAACATATTGATCAGGGGATGGCCATGACCTTATTCATGCGTTCTACAATTCCAGCAGGTATTTATGATTGGAAACAGGGCCATACGGACAAAATGACCACGCGTGATTTAACGATTCTGCGTCATTATGCTTTTCGTAAACATATCAAATCAATTTACTATATTCGGACTTTTACGGACGATAACACCGAAAAAGGCGTCAATGAGTGTGAATCCTGCTCGATTTAAAAAGGGCATAGAATAGGTTATAGAGGTAACTAGATGGCAGATGAAAAAAATCAATTTACGCATTATGATGCGATTAACTGGAACAAAGTCATTGATCCGATCGACAAAGCAACCTGGGAAAAATTAACCGAACAGTTTTGGCTGGATACAAGAATTCCGATTTCTAATGATTTAAAGGACTGGCGCGGTCTGGGACAGACTGAGCATCGACTCTATGATCATGTTTTTGGTGGTTTGACCATGCTGGACACTTTGCAAAGTCAGGATGGCATGTTTAGCCTGCTGAAATCAGCTGTGACGCCTCATGAGAGGGCCGTTTTAAATAATATTGAATTTATGGAGTCGGTGCATGCCAAAAGCTATTCCAGTATTTTTGAAACTCTGGATACGCCGGCAGAAATTGACGAAATTTTTGACTGGGCTTCTAAAAATGAACAGCTTCAATACAAAGCTAATAAAATCAATGCCCTTTATCATGATCCTAATCCATTGAAAAGAAAAGTCGCTTCGGTTTTCCTTGAAACATTTTTATTTTATTCAGGTTTTTACACGCCGCTCTACTTCGTCGGTCATAATAAAATGGCCAATGTTGCCGAAATTATTAAGCTGATTATTCGTGATGAATCTGTCCATGGCACTTATATTGGTTATAAATTTCAAGTTGCTTTTCAACAGCTGTCTGAAAAAGAACAGCAAGAATTGACAACTTGGGCTTATGATCTGCTCTATGATCTATATGATAATGAAGAGAATTACACGCATCAGCTTTACGATGACATTGGCTGGTTTGATGATGTGATGGTCTTTCTTCGCTATAACGGCAACAAAGCCTTGATGAATCTTGGCTTGGAACCAATGTTTGCCGATGGGGCCGAAGATGTTAATCCTGTCGTTATGAATGGTATTTCAACTTCAACAGCTAACCATGATTTCTTTAGTCAGGTGGGAAATGGTTATCGTTTAGGCGAAGTTGAAGACCTTAGTGCTGATGATTATCAAGTTGGCGGGTCCAAACAAGCTGGACTTGACTCTGACAAAGAGTCGTGATTGAACGCTTAAACTTTTTGAAAAATAGCCAGCCCAGGTCAAGGCTGGCTATTTTTTAATTATTCTGATTAATAAAAAAAGACCTTTCATGGTCTGTTAGCAGGTTCTATAAGTTATTAAGGATGAATATAACGGTAGCTGCCAGCGTTGGCAACGAGCCGAATATTGGATGCTAAACCAGCGAAGTTTCCTTCGGAAATCGTGATTGATCCGTCCCCGTTGACTGCTGTAACAACTGCAACGTGTCCAGCTGCACCGGCGGTCGCCTGGCCGGGAGCGAAGACGACAACCGATCCAACTGATGGACTGCTATTGACTAGATATCCTTGAGTGGCGGCATTGACGGCCCAATTGGCCGCATCTCCCAAGGTGTTAGGTACCCAGGGCAAGCTGTTTTTAACATACCAAGTACAGGTGGCATAAGCGTAGGTGTTGGCGCCATTCGTAACGGTTGTGTTGTGGCTGTTTTGATTAACTGCTTGCTTTTGCCTTTGACTTTCCTGCTTGGCCGCTGCTTGTTGTTTTGCTTTAGCAGCTTCAATGGCTGCTTTTTCTTTGGCTGCCTGTTCTGCCTTGATGGCATTTTGTTTGTTTTGTACTTGCTTGTTTTGATAGTTGTTGATCTCAATGGCATCATGGGAAAAATAAATCGAGGCTGGTTGATTGCCCTTTGCAGGATCGGTGTCGGCCGCATTTGCTGCTACTGGTATGAGTGCAAGACAGGTAACGGTCAAGATCGTTAATATTATTTTGTTTAGTGGATAGCTCGGTCGTTTAATCACGTAAATATCTTTCCAATTACAAATTACAACAATATTTCTGTTGTTAACAGCTATGTGACGAATTAAATTTTTTTATAAATATGTAATATACAATAACAGGGCATAGTCGATATAATCCACGTAATATTCCGATTGCTGGTTTTTCGCGCGGTTAATAATTTCTTAAAGTTTGCCCGAATCCAATTTAATTTTTGCTTTACTTATTTTTTATCTTATTTTAATCGGCCAAATGAATAATAAAAAGTGTTCCAAAGGAAATAGCCAATTAATCCTGAAGAACACTCCCTTAAAAACATCCCTTCCAAATTCAAAAAGAGTCTTCGTAAGACTAAATAATCTAAGCAACGTCTGTTTTCAGGCGTTTTTCTTTGCTCACCGTGTAGAATAAAGGATGAATTAATCTTAGTTTAATCAGTGAAAGGCAAGCTACTACATAATATGACAAATAGTTCAGTGAAAATTCTGTTAATTGAAGATGATAAAATTCTAAATGATGATATTACAGCGATGCTTTCGGAAATTGCGGCAGTCAAACAAGTTTTCAACGGTGCTGATGGTGAATATGAAGCCGTTGAAGCACCCTATGATCTGATCGTCTCCGATTTGATGCTGCCCGAGATGAATGGGCTAGATATTATTAAAGAAATGCGTGATTCTCATATTGAGACGCCAGTTTTGATTTTAACGGCCAAGGACTCTGTAGACGATAAAGTCAAAGGATTCGAAGTTGGTGCTGATGACTATTTAACCAAACCATTCCATCGAGAAGAGCTGATAGCGCGAGTGGAAGCTTTATTGCGGCGCACTGGAATCGATACTGAAAAAAAAGAGATCAATATCGGTGATTTGAAAATTCATTTAGCTAATCGTACAGTTACGGTCAGTGAACAGAATATTCAACTGGTTGGCAAGGAATACGACATCCTGGTTTATTTGGCTAAAAACAAAAATATTATTATTACAAAAGATCAGATCTTTGATCGGGTCTGGGGTCTTGATTCAGACACAACAACAAGTGTTGTGAATATCTATCTTAATAATCTACGCCGCAAATTAGAATCGGTTGGAAAAAATGATTTGATCAAGACTTTACGAAACGTCGGCTTCATCCTCGAATACAATGAATAAAACAAAAATCAATTCAAAACAATATGCTAAATTGTTTCTGCTAGAGGCAATTAGTTTTTTGTTGATTTTCTCATTTGTTGGTGCTTATATTTATTTTTCGTATATCAGATCCGTGCAAGATAATTCCGATCAGGTTTTAAATAGCATGGTCACTCGTGTCCAAAAAGATTCCGAAACTAATATCAAACAATTGACGATTCCAGGTCCAAACAGCAGCACCAAAGGCCAAAACAGTCCTTCCAGTGAAGGCAGCGCAAACAAAAATGGTTCATTATCTCGTCCTGAAGGATCTGGACAAGATACGATTTATTTTGATAAAAATGGCAATATCGTTAATTTTTATTCACTTGGTCTGAGAATTCAAACCTATGAAAATTTGTACAAAAAAATTTCCGGGAACTTAACCAGTGTCCAGACGATTCAAATGGGCGGTTCGTATTTTAGAGTCCGCTTAATCAAACTAAAAAAGCCAATGACAGTGGTTTATAACGTGAATACTAGCTTTGGCAAAATTAGGATCATGGGCAAGGCGCAATATGCGGCAGTAGTCTACAGCTTGGATTCCGAACGATACAATGTCAGTGCCTTTCGCACAGTTCTTTTTTGGACACTTATGTTTGCTGCTTTTCTCTCGTTGGTTGTCAGCTGGTTTGTGACCTTGCGAGTGATGAAACCGATCATGCAGTCTTGGAAACAGCAGCAGGATTTTGTTAATAATGCTGCTCATGAGTTAAGGACGCCGCTGACGATCATTCAAAACAAATTAGAAGATTTGCTTAGACAGCCAACCAAGTCGGTAGCTAGTGTTTCGGAAAACATTGTTGTTTCCCTTTCTGAAGTTCGTCGCTTAAATCAGTTGACTTCTGACATGCTGACCCTGGCTAAAACTGGCTCTAATATGACTAAGCTTGATCCGAAAACAGTCAAGATCAACAATTTTATCAAGGAAGTCGTTGAACCATATTCAGAAATTGCTGAAGCGGCAAATAAAAAATTTACAGAAAAAATTAGTGTGAAAGGCAATATGACAATTGATACGCGCCGTGTTCATCAATTGATCGTTATCTTGCTTGACAATGCTTTGAAATATACTGATGACAAAGAGTCAATTGAATTAAAAGCCAGTCGTGACAAAAACAGTCTCGTGATCGAGGTTTCTGATACTGGTCGTGGGATCTCTAATGAAGCCAAAAAACATGTCTTCGATCGTTTCTATCGTGAAGAGACATCTGGGAATCGTGATACTGGCGGTACAGGTCTCGGTTTATCAATCGCTAAATGGATTATCGATGCCTTCCAGGGCAAGATAACTGTTTCTGACAATTCACCGAGAGGAACTATTTTCAAAGTTGTTTTGCCACAATTAAAAATTACGAAGGAAAAATAATAAAATACTCATAAAATCCGTACTAATTTATTAGGAGGATTTTATGAAAGGGATGAAATTTTTATTCTGCGCAGGAATTAGTGCAGTTGCTTATGCATCTGTTGTTAGTATTCGGGCACAAGCGGATGTTTCAAATAATGCGGTCGTCAAATATATTCAAGATGGTATTAAAAATAAGTCTTGGCAGCCAACTAGTGAACAGGATCGGCTGCATAAATCAACGATGCTGCCGCAGAACAAGTATCGTTTTGGCAAAGCAAGACCGGAAGGCATTGTAATTCATGAGACTGCTAATCCAAAATCAACAATTGAGAATGAAATATCGTATATGTATCAGCATTGGCGGACCGCTTTTGTTCATGATTTTGTTGATGGCCATAAATTAATTGGTGTTGCTGATACGGATTATCAATGTTGGGGCGCTGGTGCAGTTGCCAACACGCGTTTTATTCAAATTGAACAGCTTGAAGTGCATTCGAAAGATGAGTTTGCGCGTGAACAATTGCACAGTGCCAAGTTTGTTGCTGACCAGTTAAGTAAATATCGTTTAGGCAACGCTATTAATCGCAAAAGCGTTTGGACACATGCTGATGTTAGTAAGTACTTAGGCGGAACTAATCATAGTGACCCGATTAATTATTGGCATAATTCGTCGAAGAACTGGTTTGCCGGAGATTATACGATCAATGATTTTATTTGGCTCGTAAATCAAATTAAAAACAAGACCTTAATGCTGGGCGTTGTTAAAAAATAAAAAAGTGTTTCTTTAGTTAGAAACACTTTTTTAGATGGCGTCGTACTGTAAAGCGGCAATTTTATCATGCAGCAGTTTAGCATATTTTTCATAAAGCCAGACCCAAAGCGTGACCCAAGCGATGCCAAAGGCAGCTCCCGCAATCACATCACTTAAATAATGATCCTGTAAATACATGACTGCTTCCAGCAAAAGCAGTCCAAAGGTCAAGGTACCCCAACCGAACCATAGCTGTAGGCTAGGCGAGGAAAGATTTGGCAAAATCAACACAAAAATAATCGTAATGATAATAAAAGTTGTTAAAGTATGATTCGAAGGAAAAGCATAACCCGAAGCCAAATGTCCCAATGGTCGAGCCCGACCAACAGCTACTTTGAATATTTGTCCAGCCGCTAGACCGGTTATATAAGTTGCCAAGACCCAAATAGCTGGAATTCTCAAATTGGAAAAATAAAGAAGTCCAGCAATAACGACGGCATATATAAAAGTAGCCAAAGGTGATCCAAGTGCGGAAATAATTGTCATGAAGGCATCTCCAAAAGAAAAGCTGTCATCCCCTAGCAAACTTGTCAGCCATTTATCGATGGAAATGGTAATTCCAAATTTAATGCCAACCAAAATCAGCAGTAGCAGAAAAATGCCGGCTGCAATCAGCCCTGTCTTTTTTAAATATTTTGGCATTCTAACAATCATCTTGACCTCTTAATAAAACCTTAATTAGTTCCATTATAACGGAAAAAAGAAATTTCATACTTTTATTACTTTTAACTTGATTATAAATAATTTTTCGCGGAATTATGCTTTAATGTTCGGTTATTACGAACGATCAACAATATTATATGGCATAATCACGTATTTTGTGGTAAAAAAATAAAATCACAAACGTACGATATCATAATTATGGTAGTATTTTCTTAGCCAACTAGGGTGGCAAAAATTTGGAAGAGGGTCAATCTGTTTATGAAAAAATTCGCGCATTCTGCTGCAGTGTTTGCGATTATTTCAAGTGTCGTGGCAACAACAGCTCCAATTGCTGCTAATGCTGCTCAACCGGCAAATCCAAAAACGATTCGTGTGGGATTTGTACCATCGAGTAACGCCACGACTATGGAAGCTCGTGCAAAACCTTTAGGGAAAATGCTCTCGAAGCAATTAGGACAAAAGGTAGTTGTCACTGTTTCAACTGATTATAATTCAATTGTTGAAGCACTTGGATCTGGCAAGATCGATGTTGGCTTTTTGCCACCTGATGGATACGTTCAAGCGCATAAGCAATATGGTGCCAAGGTACTTTTGCAGACTGTCCGTAATGGTGTTAATAATGACGGCAGCCTTCAGAAGAAAATGGTTAATTGGTATCGCGCTTTGATTATTGTGCGCAAGGATTCCAAAGTTAAGTCGGTTAAGGACTTAAAGGGCAAGAATATTGCCGTGCAAGATGTTACTAGTTCTTCGGGATATATTTTTCCGATTTATTATTTGCAAAAAAAAGGTATCAACGTTGTTAAGAATTCCAATCTTGTGACCGTTAAAGGGCACGACCAAGGTGTTTTGGCAGTTGAGAATAAACAGGCTGATGCTGCTTTTATTTTCCAGGACGCACGTAACCTAGTTAAAGCAGATGTGCCGAATGTCTTTAAGGACACAAAAATTCTCGCTGAAACGATGAAGATTCCTAACGATACAGTCACCGCTAGAAAGACACTTTCCAAGAAGCTGGATACTAAAATCCAAACAGCCTTTATCAAGATCGCTAAGACGAAAAAGGGTGAAAAATTAGTTGAAAACCTCTATGATATTGCTGGTTTTTCTAAATCAAAAGATGCCAACTTTAAAATTGTTCGCACAGCTGATAAGGCTGTTGTAGGGAAATAGCATTTGTTGAAAATTGAGTGTTTTTAGCTCAATTTTTTTCGTACATACTGACTAAATAGAATAAAGAAGAATGATGACTGATACTAATTTGATTGAAATCAAGAATGTCAATAAAATCTACGACAACGGAGTCGTTGGTTTGAAGGATATTAATTTAAATGTTAAAAAAGGTGAATTTATTGTGATTGTTGGTTTATCCGGTGCGGGGAAATCGACACTTTTGCGTTCGATAAATAGACTACATGATGTTAGTTCGGGTGATATTTTGATTGATGGTCAATCCATTCAGAAAGCCACTGGCAAAAAACTACGGAGAATGCGCCGTGATGTGGCTATGATTTTTCAGAATTTTAATTTAGTTAAACGAGCATCAGTACGCCGAAATGTCCTTTCTGGTCGAGTTGGTTATTATGGTTCTTTTAAATCGACTTTAGGTCTTTTTAAAAAAAGCGACGTTGATTTAGCGGTAAAGTCTTTGCAACGAGTTAATTTGGCGGAAAAATTTTATGATCGGGCTGATGCACTGTCTGGCGGCCAACAACAACGTGTTGCAATCGCCAGAGCTTTGATGCAGGAACCGAAAATCATGTTGGCTGATGAGCCAACCGCCAGTTTGGATCCAGCTACCTCCACTTTGGTCATGGATGACTTGAAATCATTGAACAAAGATTTGGGAATTACGGTTGTAGCGAACCTTCATAATGAAGGACTAGCATTAAAATATGGTTCTCGCATCATTGGCTTACGGGCTGGCGAATTAGTTTTTGATAAAGCAGTTGAACAAGTTTCGGAAACTGATTTTGATGAAATTTATGGTCGAACAGGCCAGATAAAAATTAAAGGCGGTAACAAATGATCTCACTGCCAAAAAGAACTGTCGTTGAACGTTTCCATATCAAGGAAATTGTTTATTTTTTGTTGATCATTTTTTTATTAATGATTTCTTCATTGACAACGGGAACAGTATTAAGCGAGTTTTTTAATCATGATTCTTTAGGACAGTTTGCAGTTCTCTGGCAAAAAATGTTTCACCCGGCTTGGTCTTATTGGTCTTATGTGGTGAGTCCTTTATTGGATACGATTCGCATGGCTCTAGTTGGGACCTTATTAGGGACAATTATTGCGATACCTTTTGCTTTATTGTCAGCCAGTAACATTGTTACCGTTGCTTGGATTCGGGGTGTGGTGCGTATTATTTGTAATCTGGTGCGAACTTTACCAGATTTGTTATTAGCTGCAGTTTTTACCGCAATTTTAGGTTTTGGACCCTTGGCTGGTGTTGTGACTTTGCTGATTTTTACATTTGGACAAATGGCAAAGCTAATGTTTGAAGCGATCGAGACAATTGATAAAGGGCCTTTGGAGGCTTTGGAAGCGGTTGGTGCTAACAAACTTCAGATCATTGTCTTTGCCGTAGTACCACAAATTATGAATACTTTTTTGTCGAACTTTTTATATACTTTCGAGGTTAATGTCCGTGCTTCAACTGTCATTGGTTATGTTGGTGCGGGTGGAATTGGCCAACTTCTGCAAGTTACGATCAATCAATTTCGTTACGATGAAACAGCTGTTATTATTTTTGTGATTTTGATTGTCGTTGTGGGAATTGAGTTTATGAATAATTATTTGCGGGAGAAACTGGCATGATCAACGTTCCTAAAAAAAGTTTCACTCAACGAATTCGGCCCTATGTTATTGCATTGGTCATTATTGCAATTTACGTTTGGGCTTTTGCTGGCATCAAATTTAACGGTATCCAGGAAATGGCTGGTCAGATAACGGCCTCTGTCTGGCATGGCTTGCTACATCCAGATTGGCAATTTGTATCAGCACCGCTGGACCGCTGGTTGAACGCGAATTTTCACATGGGCATTTCATCAAATTTTACTGATGCTGATGGTGAAGACTTGGTTGCTAAATTGCTCCAAACAGTTGCGATCGCTTTTCTGGGAACTTTTGTCTCGGCTTTTTTAGCTATTCCGGTCGCCTTTTGGTCAGCTCGTACAGAAGGCCGCGACAAAACATCTTGGCTGCAGCAGTTTAAGACGATCGCTTATCTTGCTTTGGGCATTTTTACTGTTGTTTTGCTAATTTGGGGATTTCGTCTTATCTTCGATTTCACAGCGTTTCCAAAAAATCTTTTTATTTTCGCACTGATTCTTTGGTCTTTTGAAGCACTATTAATTCTCGTGAATGCTTTGGTGAAACAGCTGACACGACACACGATTTTTCATTCGAAATCTACGAATGGCAAATTTGTTTTAACTTTGATTCGTGTCTTTCCTGAGATCGTGTTAGCACTCATGTTTATTAAAGCTGTAGGTCCTGGATCGTTTGCAGGTGTTTTAGCTTTGTCCGTTCATTCAGTTGGCATGTTGGGCAAACTTAACGGCGAGGCAATTGAAAATCTTGACCGGGGACCTAATGAAGCGATTATTGCTGCTGGGGGCACTCAATTAGACACACTTGTTTATGCGACGCTGCCAAATGCGATGCCCAATTTCTTAAGCAATACTTTGTACCGTTTTGAGATTTCTGTTCGATCGGCTTCAATTTTGGGCATGGTTGGTGCCGGAGGTATTGGGCAAGATCTTATTTTGAGTACACAGGTGCGTGATTGGCCGCGGGCAGGTATTATTTTAATTGGCGTTGTGATCATGGTTACACTGATTGACTTTATTTCGGGACAATTAAGAAAGCGGATTATTTGATAAATGAAAATTTATTTATTGTCTACTTCGGATGTCCACGGTTATATTGCACCAAGCAATTTTGTGGATCAACAATCTACGTCCTTTGGCTTAGCAAGAGCCAAAACGTTAATTGATCAATTTCGTGCTGATCATGCCGATGATATTGTCTTGACAATTGAAAACGGTGATTTTATTCAAGGATCGCCATTAACTAATTATATTGCGCAAAAAAGAACTGATTATGTTGGTTTGTATGAAAAACTAGCTAAAATAGTCGGCTATGACGCACGTGTTTTAGGGAATCATGAATTCAATTACGGCAAAGAATATACACAAAGTGCTATTCCAAAAAATGCTGGCGTGCTGGATGCAAATGTTTTTGATCGAAAAGCGCATTTCTATGCTGATCCTTACAAAATTTTTGATTTTGGCGCAGTTAAAATTGGTATTCTTGGTCTGACGACTGAATATATTCCACATTGGGAATCAGCCAGCCATTTAATGGGTCTAACTTTTGAAAATCCTGTGCAGACGGCCGAAAAATATGTGCCGATCATGAAAAAAGCCGGCGCTGATGTGATCGTTGTGGCCTATCATGCTGGTTTTGAGTGTGATTTAGATACTGGCCAGGCAACAGAAAAAATAACGGGTGAAAATCGCGGCTATGAACTGTTGCAAAAAGTTTCGGGTATTGATGCTTTAATTACCGGTCATCAACACCGGGAATTAGCCCAACTTGTTAAAACGCCATTTGGTTCGATACCGATCACCCAGCCTGGTTATCAGGCGGCTGCCGTTGGTGCAATCAGACTAGATTTTGATCCCGATTCTAAAAACATTATTCATCGGGATGCCAAACTATTACTTACTGCGAAGTTCCCAGCTGATTCGAGAATCATGGAGAGTTTGTCAATTGTTCAACCGGAACTCGATCGTTTTTTAGATGAAAAAATTGGTGAGATCGATCCTGATATGTTGATTCATGACCATTTTAATGCTCGTTTGCACGGCCATCCTTATTTGTCATTAGTTAATAAGGTTCAGGCTGAGGCTGTCAATGCAGATATTTCAGCTAATGCTTTATTTTCAAATGCTGTGCTTGGTCTGCCTCATGAGACTACGAGACGGGATATTGCGACCAACTACTTATTTCCAAATACAGCTGTAGCGGAGGAGATTACTGGTCAGGATCTATTGAACGCTCTTGAACGAGCGGCTGAATACTTTGTTTTAAATAAAGATGGCAGTATCTCTGTGTCGGATCGATTTGGCAAACCAATTATCAAGCATTACAATTACGACTATTTTTCTGGTATTGATTATACTTTCGATTTGAGACAGCCAATTGGATCGCGAGTCAAGGATGTCAGTTATCATGGTCAAGCGATTAAAAAAGATCAGATTTATAGGATCGCTTTGTCTAATTATCGCAGTTCGGGAGTTGGTGGCTATAGCAGCTATTCGGTCACTAAAATAGTTCAAAGCTCAACCGTCGATATGGTTGATTTATTAACTACTTACGTTAGCAATAATTCACCGATTCAGTCTTTTTTGCCAAATAATTTGACAATTATCACTAAATAATTTATTTATAAAGCGCTTACACATAGAAAGGCTTTTAATTCTATACTTATTTCATGAGCAAGAAAATAACGATTAAAGAAGTTGCCCACAAGGTAGGCTTATCGATCACTGCTGTTAGCCAGATTTTGAACGGTAAAGGCGCGCGTTTTTCCGAAGGCAATATTAAAAAGGTGTTTGCTGCCCGTGATGAATTGCATTATGTGCCAAGTCTTGCAGCTAGAAATCTGAGCAATAAAACAGATGTGACGATTGGTGTTTTGGTACCAGCCATTTCGAATCCTTTTTTTAGCGAATTTTTACAATCAATCGAAAACTATTCTGATCCAAAAACACACGTGATGATGATTGGATTGGATGGCGACAGGGGCCAACTTTATTCTGCGATCGAAGGTTTGCTGTCTCAAGGAATTGACGGTCTCATTGTCGCTGTTGCAGTTGATGGTTATCCAGAAGTTAATGCCTTATTGAAAGAAAATTTAATTCCATATATCGTTTTAGACCAAAATAATACCAAGGATTCTGATTTTATTGCGGCGGATGATTTCCATGGCGGACAGCTGGCTGCCCAGTATTTGTGTTCTTTGGGACACGAAAAAATTAGTATCGTCGCGGCTAATTCGGAAGCAACTACTTATAATTTGACGGTTCGTTTGAACGGTTTTTTAGAAACTTGCCGCGATTCAGGTATAAAAAAAGAAAACATTCAAATTATTAAAACCCAGTTCACAAAACATGGTGGTCAGAAAACAGCAGCTGCCATTATTGCATTTAGACCAACAGCAATTTTTACATTAAGCGATGAACTTGCTATTGGTGTACTAGGCGGACTCAATGACTATGGTTTCAAAGTCCCGGATGATTTTTCCTTAATTGGATATGACGATACCGATTACGCTGAATTTATGAATCCAAAGCTCACAACTATTAGGCAGCCAATTCCGCTATTAGCCAAGTACGCGTTAGAAATGCTAAAGAACCGCATGATAAATCCAAAGATTAAAGAACAAATTAGAACGGTCGATGTGGAATTGATTATCCGTGATTCATGCAAAAAACGGTAAGATTTGATTTTTTTGTAAGCGCTTCCTCATAAATTTGATATAATTATCATTGTTGGTAAATCGTTTTACTGATAAAAAACAAACAAGTTGGTTGTATTTTTACTTGGTGGGAGGGAATTATCAAAAAACAAGGGAAGAAAATCGTTGTCCTCGGATCTTTAAATGTTGATACGATTCAGCATTTGGATAAATTACCTAAGCAAGGGGAAACAATTCACATTCAAGATTTAACCAGCGCACCTGGCGGCAAGGGTGCTAATCAGGCTGTGGCTGCAGCTCGACAAGGTGCACAAGTAAGTTTTATCGGTGCAGTTGGCGATGATGCTAATGGTCGGTTTATGACACAGACCTTAGTTGACAATGGCATTGACGTATCGCATATCGTGACTAAAAATGTCCCGACTGGTGCCGCTTATATCATGCTGGAGGCTGATGGCAATAACACGATTTTAGTTTATGGTGGTGCCAATATGCAGGTCAGTTCCGAAGATGTTTTGGCAGCTTCAGAACTAATTGCCAGGGCCGACTTGATTATTGCTCAATTTGAAACACCTATTGATGCGACAATGACAGCATTTGAAATTGCTAAGCAACATCATGTGATGACTATTTTAAATCCAGCACCGGCACAAAAAATTGGACCTGAATTATTAGCTCTGTCTGATTTTGTGACGCCTAATGAGACCGAAGCAGCAGCACTAATCGGTCGCAGTGTTGAATTTAATCAAGCGTCTTTGAATCAGGCTGCTGCAGCTTTTGAAAAACTTGGTGTGAAAAATACATTGATCACACTAGGGGAACATGGCTCGTTTTATAAACTTGCTGATCAATCAGGTATGATTCCAAGCTTCAAAGTTAAAGCGATTGATACGACAGCTGCCGGGGACACTTATATCGGCTCATTTGCTGCCAATCTGAATGGCGATTTTAGTAATTTAGTCCAGGCATTGACTTGGGCCAGCCGCAGTTCATCATTAGCGGTTCAAAAGGCCGGCGCATTGCCTTCGATTCCTAATTTTGAGGAAGTTCAGGCGGCGATGCAATGAAAAAAGGTATCTTATTAAACTCGCAAATATCAGCCGTGATTGCAGATATGGGGCATTTCGATACTTTGGGGATCGGTGATGCTGGGATGCCAGTTCCCAATACAACAAAAAAAATAGATTTAGCCGTTACGAAAAACTTGCCGAGATTTAATGATGTTGTCGAAACTGTTTTGCAAGAATTGCAAGTCCAACGAGCTTTCATCGCTAGTGAAATGAAGACAGCAAATCCTGAGGGATTAAAAAAATTACTAGCTACACTGGGCAGCCAGGTCACTATCATTTATATTCCTCATGAGCAAATGAAGGCTGATTTGCATCAAGCCCGAGCTTTTGTTCGAACTGGTGAGGAACATCCATATGCCAACGTGATTTTGGAATCGGGAGTTGTCTTCTAGAAAAGAGGAAATATGAAAATTGAGCTTAAAAATATTTGGAAGGCTTTTGGCCAGAACTCAGTTTTAAAAGGTGTTAATTTAACAGTCCGACCCGGAGAAGTTCATGCGCTGGTCGGAGAAAATGGCGCTGGCAAATCTACTTTAATGAACATACTGACGGGCCTATTAAAGGCAGAGAAGGGTGAAATTTTAGTCAATGATAAGGCGACCCTTTATTCAGATGCGATGGCTGCCGAACAAGCTGGAATTTCTTTTATTCATCAAGAAATGAATAATTATGGTCAAATGACTGTGTTGCAAAATATGTTTATCAATCGTGAGATCAAAGGAAAATTTGGTTTACTTGATGAAAACGAAATGGCAAAAATTGCCAAAAGATATCTAGATGAAATGGGTTCAGATGCTGAGCTCGGAGTTGATATCGGCGATTTGTCGGTTGGTAAACAGCAAGTTATTGAAATTGCCAAATCTCTTATGACGGATGCAAAAGTGATTATCATGGATGAACCGACAGCCGCTTTGACTCAATCAGAAATCAGTGCTTTGTTTGACAATATCCGTAGACTAAAAGCCAAAGGTGTCTCTTTTATCTATATTTCACATCGTATGGAAGAAATTTTTCAAATTGCTGATGCAGTCACAGTCATGCGTGACGGTGTGACAGTCTCTGCTTATCAAACAGCTGCAACAAATGTTGGACAATTAGTTAAGGATATGGTTGGTCGTGATATTGGTGATTTTTATCCATCACGCCATCCAAAATTCGGTCCAGTAGCCTTAAAGGTGGCACATGCTCACGGTGGACACTTCTCTGATGTGAGTTTCGAAGTTCGAGAAGGTGAGATTTTAGGTTTTTCCGGCTTAATGGGTGCCGGTCGAACCGAAACGATGCGCGCGATTTTCGGAGTTGACAAGCTTGAGTCTGGCGATGTTTATGTGCATGGCAAGAAAATTAGAATAACAAGTCCAGCCGAGGCGATCAAAAATAACATTGGTTTTGTTACAGAGGATCGTAAAGACGAAGGTCTAATTTTGGATTTTGATCTCAAAGAAAATATTTTGCTGCCGACTGTGGATGGTTTTAATAAAAAAGGTTTGATTGACGAAACTGCTATCGATGAATTTTCGCAAGCATTGATAAAACGTTTAACGGTTAAGTCAATGAGCGAGCATGATCTAGCTTCAAGTTTGTCAGGCGGAAATCAACAAAAATTGGTCTTAGCTAAATGGGTTGGTGCGGGCAGTAACGTCTTGATTTTAGATGAACCGACTCGTGGAGTCGACGTCGGTGCTAAAAGAGAAATTTACGATTTAATGAATGAACTGACCGATCGAGACGTCGCTATCATTATGATTTCATCGGATCTGCCTGAAGTGATTGCAATGTCAGATCGAATTGCAGTGATGTATGAAGGCCGTTTAACTGGTGAAATTAATGGTAAAACTGCGACGCAAGAACAAGTAATGGCACTTGCTACTGGAGGGAAATAAAAATGGAAACGACATCAAAAACTTCTGTTAAGTCTTTCATATCAAAATTAGGGCCTTGGGGTGCTTTGATCGTGTTGGTTTTGATCGTAACGATCTTGAACCCAGGTTTTTTGAACATTAACAATATTTTTAATCTGCTACGCCAAGTCTCGATTAATGCAATTATTGCCTTTGCAATGACTTTCGTCATTTTGACTGGTGGCATTGATTTATCAGTTGGATCAATTCTAGCTTTTTCGACTGCAATTACTGCACAGCTGATCGTAGGCGGCGTACCAACCATTATTGCTGTGATAGCTGGCATCTTATTAGGCGGTGTTTCTGGTGCTATTAACGGTTTAATCATTACGAAGGGTGGAGCGGCACCCTTCATTGTGACTTTAGCGACAATGACCATTTTCCGCGGTGCAACTTATGTGTTCACGAATGGATCGCCTATTACCGGCGCTAAAATCACAAATAATTATTCTTTTCAGGTTCTTGGCCGCGGATATGTTCTAGGCATTCCGGTTCCAGTCTTGATCATGTTTGCTGCCTTTGTTGTTTTGTATATACTGCTTCATCGTATGAGCTTTGGTCGTAAAACATATGCCATTGGCGGTAATGCGAAAGCAGCTTTTGTTTCAGGGATTAAGACTGACAAGGTTTTAATTTGGATTTATACAATTTCTGGCGCTGCCGCTGCTTTGGCAGGAATGATCCTAACTTCGCGTTTATCATCTGCTCAGCCGGATGCCGGCACCGGATATGAGATGGATGCGATCGCTTCAGTTGTTTTAGGCGGCACTAGCCTAGCTGGTGGTAAAGGCCGAATCGTTGGTACCTTTGTTGGTGCTTTGATCATTGGTGTTTTAAACAACGGCATGAATTTACTTGGTATTTCAAGTTTTTATCAGCAAATTGTTAAAGGCATTGTCATCTTAATTGCTGTTTTGCTTGACCGCAAGAAGACCAAGGCTTAAAAGGGGGAATTATGTTAAAGAAAAAAAGTTCAATTATTTCACTTGGATTAGTTATTGTCATCTTGCTGTCTTTATTTATATCTGGTAAACCCTTGCTGACCTTGCGCAATCCATGGGTAGCGGCCGATCAAAATAAAAAAATCAATGCAAAAGATATAAAAATCGGTGTTTCACTTTCAACGATGAATAATCCCTTCTTTATCTCGGTTGCTGATGGCATCAAGGTTGAAGCCAAAAATCAAGGTGTTAAAGGATTAATTATTGATGATGGTAAAAATGACACTTCTAAACAATCGAACGATATCGAAGATTTGATTCAACAACAAGTAGATGTTTTAATTATTAATCCAGTTGATTCTGATGCTGTAACGCCTGAGGTGAAAGAGGCTAATCAGGCAGGAATTCCTGTGATCACGATCGATCGTTCTTCTACTGGCGGCAAAGTCTTGTCGCTTGTGTCATCTGACTCGGTACTAGCTGGGAAAATGGCAGCTGATTTTATGTTTAAAGCAGTTGGACAAAACGCAAAAGTTGCTGAATTGCAGGGGACGCCTGGTGCTTCGGCTGCCCGTGATCGCGGTAAAGGTTTCGAAGAAGCTTCTAAAGGGAAACTGAATATCGTGGCTAAGCAGACCGCCAATTTTGACCGTTCTCAAGGATTATCAGTGGCGGAAAACATTATTCAAGGACATACTGATTTGAAGGGCATATTTGCTCAGAATGATGAAATGGCTTTGGGGACTGCACAAGCTGTCAATGGCAATAATATTGTGATTATTGGTATTGATGGTGAGGCTGATGGCTTGGCTGCTGTAAAATCCGGTAAAATGAGTGCTACCGTGGCTCAGCACCCTGAGGAAATGGGGAAACTGGCGGTTCAAACCGTCATTAAACACTTCAAAGGCAAAAAAGTGGCAAAGTGGACTAAGTCGCCAGTTGCGTTAGTGGTGAATGATAAATATAAGAATTTAATTAAGTAGTAATTTATATTTGATTGAAAACGGCACAGGCCGTTTTTCTTTATAATTAATTGTTATGAATGTAATTATTGATACGGATCCAGGAATCGATGATGCAGTTGCGTTATCTGTGATTTTAAATAACGATTGTTTTAATGTACAACTGATCACGACCGTTGCTGGTAATGTGACAGTTGAAAAGACCACGAAAAACGCACTGAAAATTGCTGATTTTTTTCATGCCACAGTGCCAATCGCAGCGGGTGCTAGTCGGCCCTTAATCAAGACCTTTGAAGATGCCGCACGTATTCATGGCGAGTCAGGAATGGCAGGATATGAGTTCGCCGAACCGACACGCCAGCCGTCAGTGCAAACGGCCGTTGAAGCATGGCACGAACTTTTGACTCAATCTTCTGAGAAAATTACTTTGATTTTGACTGGGTCTTATACAAACTTCGCTTTGTGGTATCGCGAATATCCTAAAGATGCTGCTAAGATTGACAAAGTGATTGCGATGGGGGGAACTTTATCGTCAGGCAATATGACCAGTGCTGCTGAATTTAACGTTTTCACAGATCCTGATGCGGCCAAGATCTTGTTAGCTTCAGAACTTCCGATCACAATGATTGGATTGGATGTCACGTTAAAAGCTTTAGTAAATCAAAAATGGCTTGATGATATTTCGGCTTTGAATCAGTCCGGCAGCATGATCGCCAGCTTGATTTCCCATTATAATGATCGGCACGTCGATGGCTGGCCCCTGCATGATGTCAATACAATCGGATATCTGTGCCATCCGGATTTTTATCAAGCGAAAAGATTATGGGTCGATGTTATCACTGATGGGCCGGCAATTGGCGAAACAGTTGCTGATATTCGCGCGGCCTATCATCAAGGACAGACTAATGTGACTGTTGTGACAGATATCAATCAGCCGGCTTTTGCACAATGGCTGAAGACAGAAATTTCTTTGATGTTAAGATAAGTATGGATATGGGGGTGCTGAACATGAAAGTACGTTTTAAAAACTAATTAATTTTTTAGGAGGAACTTTTGACAGCTCAACTATTTGATACTAAAAAAGAACAACAAAAAGTTATTTTAACTGCAATCGAAAACCAGCAGAATTCAAGTAACTTCGCTTATACAATTGAAGAATTCAAAAACTTAGCGGCAGCTAATGACTTGCAAGTAGTCGATGTTTTGACACAAAAATCTGATCATCCTAGTGCTGGCACTTATTTTGGCAAGGGCAAAGTCACTGAGCTAAAAGAACTGGTTCAGGCCCGAGAGGCACAATTGGTTATTTCGAACGATGATTTAACAGCGACACAAATCAGGAACTTAGAAAGACTGATTGGCAATGGCGTGCATGTTGTTGACCGCACGGCCTTGATCCTTGATATTTTTGCCGGCCGAGCTAAGACTAAAATCGCGAAATTACAAGTTCGTTTGGCGCAAAAACAGTATCAGCTGCCACGACTGCATACTTCTTTAGCTAACGAACTTGACCAACAAGGCGGTGCCGGCGGCGGCTCTTTTACAAGCCGTGGCTCTGGTGAAACGAAGTTGGAATTAAATCGTCGGACGATCGAAGAACAAATTATTCAAATTAAAACGGAATTAAAAACCTTGCTGGCAGCTTCTTCAACACAACGCAAACAGCGAGATCATTCTGGATTGAAGACAGTTGCTTTAGTTGGCTATACGAATGCAGGAAAGTCGTCTTGGATGAATCGTATCATTGGAAAATTTGCTGAAAATACCGGCGATTCTGATGAAAAAAAAGTATTTGAGAAGGACATGCTGTTTGCAACTTTGGATGCAACTGTTCGTGCAATTCGCTTGCCAAATAAACGACGTTTTCTCTTATCGGACACAGTTGGATTCGTTTCTAATCTGCCGCATAATTTAGTTGCAAGTTTTCAGTCCACCTTAGACGAAGCAGCACATGCTGATTTATTAATTCAAGTTGTTGATGTTTCTGATGAGCATTATCACGAAATGATTGCCACGACCAAGAGCACTTTAAAAGAAATTTCGGCTGACCAAATTCCGATGATCACGATTTTCAATAAAGCTGATAAAGCTGGAATGACTTACCCAGAACGAAATGGTGAAGACCTGATCGCCAGTGCCTTAGATGATAAGTCTCTGGATGCCTTGATCAGCTTATTAGACAAGCATTTGTTTGCTGACTTAAAAACAGTTGATATGCTGATTCCGTTTGATCAAGGTGCTATCCTAAATCGAATCATTCAAGAAAATCAGATTTTAAAACAAGATTATGAAGATCAGGGTACTCAAATTACAGTTGAATTGCCGGAAACTCAGATTCATGAATATCAGCGGTTCATTCATTGATGGGTCGTGAGACAATGACATATATTTCAGCCGAACAATCACGTCTTTTTGATGATTTTGCCATTAATAAAATGGGTATTTCTTCGGTTGTGTTAATGGAACGCGCGGCATTGGCAGTCTATCGAAGACTATTGGAGAGTCCTAATTTTAGTTTAAAAAAAGTCTTAGTTATCGCTGGAACTGGCAACAATGGCGGCGATGGTGCAGCTGTGGCACGGTTGCTTCATCTAAGAGGCATTTCAGCCACGATTTGGTTGCTAGGCGACCGCCAAAAAGCATCGATTGAGATGCAGAGGCAATTAACGATTGCTGAAAACTATGGTCTTTCAGTCGTATCCAGCGTTGATGATCTTAAAAATTATTCAACGATCGTGGATGCAATTTTTGGTGTTGGCCTGTCTCGTGATATTAAGGGCAAATTTGCTCAAGTAGTTGAGCAGATCAACCAAAGTGCGATCCCAGTCATGGCAGTTGATATACCGACTGGTATTCATGCAGATAACGGCCAAGTGATGGCGATTGCTGTAAAAGCCACAGAAACAGTGACCATGTCTTATAACAAATTAGGTTTAGCTGAGAAAACAGGCCAAGCATTTGCTGGTCTTGTCACAATTTCCGATATTGGTGTTTATGACCCTAACAGCTTAAAGCGCTATCTTGATTAATTTTCCAAAAAGTAGTGTGGCAATGTTGGCTGTCGCATTTAAATTAATGCAGCATTCTCACAAATAGGATAAGTTTAGGCTTATAGTTGGAAGGGTTTTCAAAATAAAACGAAGGCGAGAATATTAGTATGTACGAAGCATCTAATGCACGATATGACGGAATGCTTTACAAGCGAGTGGGGAATAGCGGCCTAAAATTGTCGGCACTTGCTTTGGGATTCTGGCACAATTTTGGTAGTGTCGATCCCTTTGAGAAACAAAAGGCCATTGTTCACGAAGCTTTTGATTTAGGGATCACTTATTTTGATCTAGCAAATAATTATGGTCCGACTCCCGGCAGTGCTGAAGAAAACTTTGGCCGTATTCTGGCCGAAGATTTTAAATCTTATCGAGATGAAATGATTATTGCTAGTAAAGCCGGCTATCAGATGTGGCCTGGTCCTTATGGCGAATGGGGATCACGCAAAAGTATTATCGCTAGTGCTGATCAGAGTTTAAAGCGACTGGGCTTGGATTATGTTGACATTTTTTATTCCCATCGTCCAGACCCGGCAACACCATTAGAAGAAACTGCCTTAGCATTAGACCAGCTTGTTAGAAATGGCAAAGCTTTATATATTGGTATTTCAAACTATAGCGGTCAGCAAACGCAAAGCATGATTAAATTATTTCGTGATTTGAAAACGCCTTTTGTCATCCACCAGCCTAGATATAACATGTTCAATCGAGAGGCAGAGACGGATTTATTCCCGATTCTGCACACGGAACATCAAGCCGCTGCGGTATTCAGCCCGTTATCGCAAGGCCTTTTAACGAACAAATATTTAAATGGTATTCCAGAAGATTCCCGAGCGAACCGCACATCCAGCCATTTTCTCGAAAGCAAGCAAGTTGAAGAAACGATCCAAACGGTTCGTCAACTGAACGAAATTGCCGTCAGCCGGGATCAAAGTTTGGCACAAATGGCACTAGCTTGGAATTTAAGAGTGCCAGAAGTTGCCAGTGTTTTGATTGGTGCTAGCCGTCCAGAACAGCTGGTGGATAATGTCAAAGCTTTGGATCATCTTGCTTTTTCCGATGATGAACTGAAACAAATTGACCAGATATTGCTGAGACAGCCTAGGATAGATTGGTCAAACAATTAAGCGGGATTAATATCGATAAATTTAAACTGATCAACATCGAACAGGCCTTGATCGGTGATTTTTAGACTGGGAATAACTGGTAAGGCCATAAAAGAGAGCGTTAAAAAAGGATCAAAAGTAATATTTTCTGAAATACTAGCAAAAGCAGTACGTAAAGCCTTTTGTTTTTTAATTACTTCATCGTAGGGCCTGTTTGACATAAGACCGGCAATTTCTAGCGGTAGTTCACGTGTGAAACCATTTTTGTCAACAAGGATTAGACCGCCGCCCATTCGTTTTAAACGATCATAAGCGATAATCATAGCTTTGTCATCAACTCCGGCGATGATCATATTATGTGAATCGTGTGCGATCGTTGAAGCGATGGCACCTTCTTTGAGATTGAAACCATGTATAATACCCAAGCCGTGTCCTAAGTCATGATAACGTTCAGCTACAACAATTTTGGCATAATTTTCATCAGCCGAAAAATTACCATCGGCATCGCGTTGGACTGATTCAACGGTATGTTTGGTCGTGATGTGCTGCGGTTCGATATTGATGACGTGTGCTTTATCGGATCTTAAAGGTAGTTTAAGATCCGATAAGGATAGTGTTGTATTGATGGCAGGGCTTGTGAAGGTCAATACCTGAGAAGCGAGATCTGCAACCCATTGGCCATTAGTCATAATTTTTTCAGCTTGGAAGTGTGTGGGATCATTTGTGACGACGAGGTCAGCCACGAAACCGTCTGTCAAAGCACCGACATTGTCTATATGCTGAGCGATGGCAGCATTGTAACTGGCCATTGTAAAAGCACGTTCAGCCGGAATACCAGCATCGATGGCTAAACGAACATTATTGTCGATCGAACCTTCTTTTTCGATATCGATCGCGGACTTGTCATCAGTACAAAAAGAGAAATAAGACTGATTATTTTTATGTACAACCGGTAGAATCGCCTTTTCGTCGCGTTCAACCGTTCCTTCGCGAATGAATACCTTCATGCCAGCTTGAATACGCTCTAAAGCCTCGGTGCCAGATGTACTTTCGTGGTCGGTATCAATTCCGACTGCTCGATAAACGGCCAATTGCTGACGACTCAAACCAGATCCATGACCATCAGCATGATGACCAGCATTTTGAGCGTCTTTAATCTTCTGCAGCATATCTGGATCACCCTTTTCGACAGCTGGGAAATCCATGACTTCAGCGAGGCCATTGATTTCTGGAAAACCGTAAAAAGCTTTTAAAGCGTCAGCATGTAAAACGGCACCCGCATGTTCAAAACTAGTTGCCGGTACTGAACTAGGCAGCATGTAATGGATATGCAAAGGTGTATTTCTGGCTTCTTCAATCATATAAAAAAGCCCGGAAACACCCGAAACTGACCCAATTTCATGCGGATCGGCAAATATACGAGTAATTCCGTGTTTTAATTCCAATTTGGCGAGTTCTGAAGGCGCTAATAGAGATGACTCGATATGTAAATGGGCATCAATTAGTCCAGGGACAATATACTTGCCTTGCGCATCAAAATTATTTTTTGTGGTCAAATCTTGAGACTGGCCACGAAAATAAATCGAATTGTGATCAATCCATAAATCAGTATCTTCGAACTTTTGGTTAAAAACATCTAAAATCTTGGCGTTATAAATGTGTAAATCAACTTGTTTTCCCATATTGAGAGTAATTATGGCATAAGTTTGTTATCACGAGCGTAAAATGTCAACAAAGTTAACCATGATTTGGATTTGTCAGCACTTGGGGCGTACCTTCTTTGCCAACGATAACTGTGTCGACCATATTCAAAAACAAACCATGTTCAACGACACCGACAGTCTTAATTAAATAATCGGCAAGCTTTTTTGCTTCTTCAATTTTTTGCAAATGAAGATCAATGATCAAATTATTGGAATCAGTTTTAAAAGGATGGTCGTCCTTACCGATTCGAATCACAGGCTTCAAGCCGGCATCATCGAATTTTTTTAACAGATGCTGACTGCCCAAAGGAATAACGTCTACAGCTAAGTGAAAGGCGCCGATCGTATCGACGACCTTAGACTGGTCAACGACCCAAATGATTTTTTTGGAGTTGATTGCGACGATTTTTTCCCAAAGCAGATTACCGCCGCCGCCTTTAATACCGTTAAAATGACTGTCAACCTCATCAGCACCGTCAATTGTGAGGTCAATCGCATCAACCATGTCCAAGTCAACGATTTTAATCCCTAGGGACTTGGCCTGTTGTGCTGTCGAAATCGAGGTAGCGACACCCGTGAATTGCAAGCCATCTTTTTGAACGCGACGGCCTAGTTCGTCAACTAGCATTGTCACAGTGGAACCGCTGCCAAGGCCCACGATCATGCCGTTTTCCACATAATCCGCAGCTTTAACCGCAGCTTTTCTTTTAAGACTATCCTGAAGTTCTTTATTCATATGTTCATTATAATCTATCTGTTTCATTCGCTGATATACTAGACAAGAAAGGATTATATTTATATGACTGCAAATGAACACCGTATGGTTTTGGTGGCCCTTTCGGCTAATCTACCACTTGCCGAAAAAATTGCGAAAAGACTGCATCAACCGTTAGCTGGCGTCAATTTGGATCGTTTTGCTGACGGAGAAATCCGTTTAAACATCACAAATTCTGTTCGAGGAGATAACGTGTTTGTTATTGCACCGACGGCTTCTTCGCCGCATGCTAGTGTCAATGACAATATTATGGAATTGTTTATTGCTGTGGATGCTTTGCGCCGTGCTTCAGCTCATGCGATCAATATTGTAATGCCTTATTATGGTTACGCTAGACAAGATCGAAAGGCTCGCAGCCGTGAATCGATCGCTGCTCGTGTGATTGCTGATCACCTAGAACAAGCTGGTGTTACGCGTGTCATTGCTTTTGATCTTCATGCTTCTCAAATTCAAGGTTTTTTCGATATTCCAGTTGACCATTTAATGGGTGCACCTATTCTAGCTGACTATTTGTTGTCGCATCATTTAGTTGATCTAGATAATGCTGTTGTTGTTTCACCTGATCATGGCGGCGTGCGCCGGGCTCGTGAATTAAATCAATTTTTAGGACTGCCCGATGCCTATGCTGTGATTGATAAGCGCCGCCCAGTTGATAAAAAAAATACAGTCGAAGTGATGAATTTAATTGGTGACGTTGATGGGAAAACAGCCATCATTATTGACGACATGATCGATACTGGTCATACGATCGTTGAAGGTGCCAAACTTTTACGGGCCAAGGGCGCTAAAAAAATTATCGTTGTCGCCAGCCACGCGCTATTATCAGGGGATGCGCCAAAACTTTTACAGGAGTCTGACTTTGATCATGTGATCGTAACTGATTCGATTGATATTCCGGAAAGCAAACGTTTTGACAAATTGCAAATTGTGAGTGCTGATGATTTGTTTGCGCGTGCGATCACAGCTGTTCAAGAGAATACCAGTGTTAGTCCTTTGTTTCAGAACAAATATCATCGCGGTTTTGAATCGGATTGATCCTTCAAATATTTTTTGTCATTTTCCGATGCTCGATGCCGGCATCCAGGAAAATATCTCCGAAAGCTGTGTAACCTAAGTTTTCGTAAAATGAAATTGCATGAACTTGAGCTTCCAGCTCAAGTTTTTTTATATTATGTGATCGAGCATTGTTTTCAATTGTTTGCAGGACTTGACTAGCTAATCCTAGTCCACGAAAAGCGGCTAAAGTGGCCACGCGACCAATATGCCAACCATCTTTGCCAACTAAATAAACACGAGCGCAACTAACGGGCTGCCAATTATGCTTGTAAGCAACATAATGGAGAGATTGGCTGTCACGACCATCTATTTCATCTTTTTCACTGACTTTTTCTTCAATGATGAAAACTGGTCGGCGGATCGTCATTGTATCATCTAAAACTTTTCCATCGCCAAACTGGCTGGCGATAATTATTTTTTTATAGCTGGTCGTTGCCGTGCTGCTTTGGTCAGCCGGGTCATTAATCCTGTTAATTGTCATAAAGCCTCCAAAAAAAGTCTGATGTCATTATATAATTGCCATTATGGTAGAAGCGATACATAGGCCAACACGCTTGGAGTTTTCCAAGTCGGCGTTGGCATTTAATACTGATTATGTCAAACGGGTTTCTGGAGCCAAAACCTTGTGGTTGGCTGTGAAGTCAAATGCTTATGGGCACGGACTATTGCTTGTGTCTAAAATTGCCAAGGATTGTGGTATTGATGGACTCGCTGTAGCAGTAATTGATGAGGGTATTGCGATTCGCCAAGCCGGAATTAATGATTTCATTTTGATTCTTGGCCCGACACCCGTTGAAGATGCAGCACTAGCTGCTGAATATGGTTTTTTGACCACGGTTGCTTCTTTGGATTGGCTGAAACAAGCTGACAAAATTCTTGGTGATAACAAACTATCAGTTAATTTGGCTGTCGATACAGGCATGAATCGAATTGGCGCCCGTTCTAAAAATGTTTTAAAAGCCGAGATCGATTTTTTAAAGCAGCATCCCCATCATTTCTCATATGATGGTATCTATACGCATTTTGCCAGTTCTGATAATCCTGACGATACTTATTTTCGTAAACAAAAAGAACACTGGTATGCACTAACTGACGGTTTGCCTATGCCGAAATATGTTCATGTCATGAATTCTGGGGCCGCTATGTATCATGCTGATGAATTGCCAGCTTGTAATTCGATTGCAAGAGTCGGCACAGTCGTCTATGGTGTCGAACCCTCAGAAGGTGTTTTGGGACCAATTGATGCTTTAAAAGCTGTTTTCCAATTAAAATCAGCCTTGACCTTTGTTAAAAAAATTCCTGCTGGTGAAGGCATTAGTTATGGATCCAAATTTGTCACGAGCAAGGATACTTGGATCGGCACGATTCCGATTGGCTATGGGGATGGTTGGCTGGCGGAATATCAAGATTTCTCGTTATTGATCGATGGTCAGCGCTGTCGACAGGTCGGTCAAGTTGCCATGGATCAAATGATGGTGGTTTTGCCGCATGATTATCCAATTGGAACTGAAGTTACTTTGATCGGTAAAGACGGTCAATATGAAAATACACTATATGATCTGCACAAGCATTCCGGTGTGCCCCCTTGGAAGATCACGGTTGCATTTTCAGACCGCTTAAAAAGACTGGTTGTGGACTGATGGCAAAAGACGTCTTTGATATTGTGATTATAGGTGCTGGCCCCGCTGGCTTGTTTGCACAATTTTACGCTGGTCTTCGCGAATTGAAAACAGCTTTAATTGAGTCGACGGCACGAGTTGGTGGTCAAATAACTGCTTTGTACCCAGAGAAAACAATTCTTGATCTAGCCGCTTTTATAGGCATCCCCGGTCGTGATCTGGTCGCAAAGCTCGATCAGCAGGCTCAATTAGTTAACGGCAATACTTTTTTAAACTCCGAAGTGACAGACATTAAAAAAACAGCATCGGAATTCAGCGTTGAAATTAATCATCACGCTGCAATTCAAGCAAAATCAGTCATCATTGCGACGGGTCATGGCTCTTTCAGTCCAAGAAAAATTGACGTACCTGGTGCTAGCGAGGCACAGCAAGCCGGATTGTTAGCTTACACGCTGCCTGATTTGTCGCAAACAAAAAATCAGCAGTTTGCCGTCGTCGGTGGTGGCAATACGGCGATCGATTATGCTTTGGAATTAGTCAATCATGGCAAACAAGTCCACTTGATCCATCGTCGCGATAATTTCAGAGCCTTAGAATCTTCGATGACAAAATTAGAAAATAGTGATTTGACGACTTTTGTGACACCGAAGAAGATCAGCGGCTTGACCAAACAAGCCGGAAAATTGCTGATCCAACTGCAAGATATGCATGATGACAGTGTGAATACACTTTTAGTAGATCAGTTAATTGCTGGATATGGGTTCACAGCCTCTTTTGAGACAATTGATCATTGGCAGGATAAACCTCAGCAATATCAGCAAGGGTTTTTAACGGATACTGCACAGATGACAACCACGCCAGGTCTTTTTGCCGTTGGCGATGCTGCAAGTCATTTGGGCAAATCTGACCTGATTATCAGTGCTTTTGGTGAAGTGCCAATCGCTGTCAACCAGGCTGTTCGCTATTTCGATCCTGATCGCGGCGGGCCACAGCATTCGACCGCTATCAATACAAAGGAGATTTTCAAACATGGCTAATTTAAAAGCAGATTCAATGTTGAGCCAGCTGTTTTTGGCAGCTTACGAAGACGAAACAGATCGGATTGCCAATTTGGCCAATGCCGCTGCTGTTTTGATGCAGTTTGTTCCCGACATTAATTGGGCTGGTTTTTATTTGCTCGATGAAAAGACGGATACTTTACTGCTAGGACCATTTCAAGGCTTGCCAGCCACTACTAGGATCGATCAGGGCAAGGGTGTTGTCGGTACAGCTTTCATCAAACAAGAAGCAACCTATGTTCCAAACGTACATCAGTTTGCTGGTCATATTGCCTGTGATCCCGCTTCTAACTCTGAAATTGTTCTGCCTCTGACTAGCAAACAAGGCAAAAAAATCGGTGTTTTGGATATTGACTCGAAAAAAATTGACCGTTTCGACACACAAATACAGCTGGATCTAACAGCTTTCACGCAGACTTTGCTGGATCATATTTAATGTCCGGCTGTTCATCGGCGGTATAATGGAAAACAATGGTTCTAGCGCTAAATAATTTTTGGAAATGGCTTTTAAAAAGATTTAATCCAAACAGTCGGATCGGATTTCTGTGGCTGTTAACGCTTTTTTTCTGGGCAAAAACACTGCTAGCTTATTTCGCTGATTTTGGTGGTTTAGGAGTTGCTGATCCTTTCCAGTTTTTCATCATGATCATCAATCCAATTGCTATGATCGTGATTATTTTTGCTCTGATTTCCTTTGTGAAACCAAAACTGCCCTTTTACATTACGGCAATTGCTGTTGATGCAGTTTTAACACTGCTGCTTTATATCAACTGTATTTATTATCGAGAAATGACTAGTTTTGTTTCGATCAATGTCATGCTCGGCTATTCGAAGGTTAATCAAGGTCTTGGTGGTGCATCGATCGCTTTGATGCGTTTTCAGGATCCGCTTTACTGGCTTGATTTAATTTTGATCGTGGTTTTTTTGCTGCTTAAAAAAATAAGAATGCAAGAAAAAGCTATCACGAAACATCAATCAGTTTTAGCTTTATCGTTGGGTATTTTGATTCTCTTTTTCAATTTATTTCTCGCTGACTGTTCGCGGCCGCAATTGTTAACTCGCGGCTTTGACGATACTTATTACGTTAAATACATGGGTCTGAATTTTTATACAGCTCAAGATGCTTTTAGCACGATACAGATCAATACCTTGAGAAATTCGGCCAAACCAAGTGACTTGAATCAAGTTCAGACCTTTATTAAGTCGCATTATGCAAAACCAAACAAAAAATATTACGGTATTGCTAAAGGCAAAAATGTCATTATTATTCATCTAGAATCCTTTCAACAGTTTGGCATTGATCAAAAAATTAATGGTCAAGAAGTCACACCTTTCTTAAATTCTTTGTACCATGGCCAGGATACAATTTCTTTTTCAAACTTTTTTCACGAGGTTGGCCAAGGAAAAACATCAGACGCTGAAAATATGTTGGAGACATCGACTTTTGGATTACCGTCAGGATCCCTTTTTACGAAATATTCTTCTAATACCTTTGAAGCAATGCCTGCTATTGTCAATCAGCGGCTTGGCTATTCAACAGCTGTTTTTCATGGCAATACCGCTTCTTTTTGGAATCGTAATGTTATGTATAAATCGTTGGGTTATCAGCACTTTTTCGATGCCTCTTTTTATGATGTCAGCGGGCAGAAATCCGAGTCTTGGGGACTTAAAGACAAACTGCTTTTCAAAGATTCGATTCCATATTTGGAAAAACTGCAGCAGCCTTTTTATGTTAAATATCTGACCGTGACGAACCATTATCCTTTTGCGCTGGATACTGTTGATCAAGACCCTAATTTTAAAACAACCAGTACTGATGACCCGATTATTAATAATTATTTTGTGACGAATCATTATCTCGACCAGTCAATCAAGGAATTTTATACTTATCTGGCTAAAGCTGGTTTGCTTAAAAATTCGATTATTGTCTTGTATGGTGATCATTTTGGTATTTCTAATTCAGAAAATAAAACTTTAGCATCGGTTATTGGCAAGGATCCGACCACTTGGAATGCTAACGATGATGCTCAATTGCAGCGAGTTCCTTTTATGATTGATATTCCGGGGTCGAAACTAGGTCATATTGATCCTACTTATGGTGGTGAGATAGATGTCTTGCCAACGCTGGAACATTTATTAGGTATTTCGACCAAACGTTATATTCAATTTGGCCAAGATCTTTTGAGCAAACAGCATAAGCAGCTGGTAATTTTCCGCAACCAGGATTTTGTCACACCAAAGTATACATATACAGCTGGAAAACTCTGGAATAACCAAACGGACCAAGCGATCGATTCGTCAACAATGTTGAAGAGTCTAGCAGATAAGTTATCTAAATGGCAAAAAGAAGTTAGCAACGAATTAAATCTATCTGATGAATTAACCTATAAGGATTTGCTGCGTTTTTATAAACCTAAGGATTTCAAAACGATTAATCCGAAGAATTATGATTATGGGGTCGTCGCCACTAATAGTTTTTTGAATGCGGAAAATAAAAAACTGGGCCTAAAATCAACGTCTCTATGGTCTAAAAATGGCGATAAGACAACTAGCGGTCTTTATAAAACTGATGCACCCGAACAAAATGATCCGCGCAAGGACTGGGGAAGAATTCAATTTAGAAATCCTGATGACATCAGCGGCAAATAAAAAATCGATTAAACTTAACAGTAGACAGTGCTAAATGAACTGTTAATTAAATTTAACCACGTATTTTTGTGGAGCTGATCATGAATTTTTTTAAAAAAAAGCAAAATAAAAACTTTGCACATGAAACAAAGGCTGACCAAACAGCCTCATTAATAAAGCATGGCACATTGATTCGCTACCAGTTATTTTTTTCCGGTCGCGTACAGCACGTTGGTTTTCGTTTTGAGGCTGAGCAAGCGGCCTCTCAATTGATGCTGACTGGTTGGGTCAAAAACTTAGATAACGGTCAAGTGGCAATGGAATTGCAAGGCAGCGATAGCAAAATAACTCAGTTCTTGACCTATATGCAGTCACTGGAATGGGTCAAAATAACACAGATCGACAAAAAAATTCTGCCCGTTGATAGTCAGGAAACTAGTTTCTCAGTGAGAGGATAGTCTTTGTTAACAATATATTTGGTCAATTAATTAGCGATCAAAGAAGTGAATTTTAAAGAGAATGACCAGTTCTACAAGGATCAAAATGCCTGTGATCACAAAAGTAAGGATCCAAGAATAAGCCAAGTGAGCCAGGGGCAGGTGTACATTCATACCATAAAAGCCTGTGACGATCGTTGGCACGGCCATTAAGGCTTGCAGCATGGTTAACACGCGCAGAGATTTGTCGAGCCTTTGATTGTTGAGATTTGAATAGGCACTAGAAATGGTTGTAATGACATCTGCGGTCTGGTTGGCCATATCGATAGCTTGTGTGTTTTCAACCAAGACATCTGCAAAATACTCTTTTTGGTTATCGTTAACACGATCACCTAAATAAGCCTGCAGGCGAGAGATGGCCGTTCGATCGGTTCTTAGCGAATCAAGCATATAAATCATTTGCGTTTCCAATTCCATTAATGAGGAAATGGCACCGGATTGAATTTTCTGCCGTAGATCGGATTGAATGATATTGCGTTTGCGGTTGATTACACTGATTGTGCTAATGTATTCGGCAACTAAGACAGAAATTGCGTTTAAGAAAACATCAATTGGCGTTAAACTGCTTTTGTCGAGATGATTTTCCCTTGCAAGTGCAAACAGTTTTTCAGAAATACGAGCAGTTGTTGATCGCGCAATTGTAAAAAAATTTCCTTTCTTATCAATTAGCATGCCAACCGGCTCAGTCGCAGAAAAAGGTGATTCGGGCGTAATAATATCGAAAACAATCAACGCATTACCGCTGGGCTGGTCAATTTCTGTTCGTGCAGACTCATTGGGATCTAGTGCGTAAAAAAGTAATTCTCGTGTAACGCCGAGCTTAACTAACTGGTCTTGTTCAGCTTGGTTGGGATTTTTTGCCTCATACCAAGTCATTTTTTCATTAATATTATGTATTTTAAGCATTAGTCAATCCCAAAAATAATGCAATTATGAAACTGTTGATCAACAACAATAATAGCACGAACAAATGCTGTCTTTTTTTTATCAAAAGTATCGCGGCGAATTCTCTAAACCAGCCTGAAGCAAGATAATTTCTAGTTGTTTTTGCAGGTAGCCCGTTAATAGGCAGCTGCTGAGACAAGGCGATAAAATTGGCTCGAGCGAGATGATAAGAATTAGTTACAAAAAGCAGTTGAAGCTGATCGATTTTTCCTTTGGTTTTATTATCTCGAATCACTTTCATAGATTTTTGGAAATTTTCCTTAGTGTTTGTTGACAGATCCTCCATTAATACTCTGGAAGTTAACAAACCTTTTTTGACTAGCCATTGTTTCATTGCCTGCGCTTCGCTAATACGCTCATCCGATCCTTTACCACCTGACACGATGATCTTTGTTTCGGGATGCTGAAGAACAAAATTCAACCCAGCTTGTAAACGGTTCTGGAGATTTTCGGATATTTGGTCGCCCTTTAATAAACCAGCACCCAATATAATCAGATAAGCATATTTTTTCCGCCGCAGACTGATTTTGTATCCAATTAAATTAACAAGGATGGTTTGGGTCATAAAGTCAGCAAAAACGAAACCAAGATAAATGACAAAGAGGGGTACAAAAGAGACTAAACCAGCTATGCTTTTAGGCATGTTGATATGAGCTAGTTGGATAAAAGCAAGCAAGCAAAGAACTGTAAACATGCTCATGACCAAATGGGTCGAAAAACGATAACGAGACCGATACTTAGCATTTTTGGACATTTTAAAACTCCAGATAACTAAAGTAATGCCAGAATAAAAAGCTAATATGACGACCGAGGCGATTAGCAGCAGAATAACAAAACGCGTGACTTGAAAAAGATTGGCATTTAATTGACGTGTCCAAATGAACAGACCGAACAAAAAACTTTCAATTGCAAGATTCAAGAACCAACCGTTTTTCAAAAAACGATAATCTTTTCTAACGCTGTATGCAAATATGATAAGGAAAATTAAAGCGAGAGCAAAATAAGGGAATGCTGATCGTTGTGTGAAAGGGATTAAAAAATTTATAAACACAGGACTATTTTATCAGTGCGGCAAGAACACTGAGAATGATTAAAGCAAAAAATTCACTTATTTCTTTTAACTGTAAAGGTTTTTTATTATATTGTGTCCTGGCAGCCCCCTCTAAAAAACCGTGCGCATACATAGCCTGGCTGAGATTATTGGACCAGACAATTGAATCGTAGATAGCTTTCATGTAGAGCTGGGGTGAAAAAATCGTTAAACGTACACCGCGCATTTTCCCAGAGGCTTTAATAATTTTGATTTGTCGATCCATTTTGGGTAGAAAATTTAAAGCGCCTAGAATACCGTAAACAAAGGTAGGATTTAATTTTAAATCTTGTTCCAGACTGCGCATTAATTCGGTTGTAGTCTGGCTATAGGCGATGATACTGCCTAAAAAAATATAGGCATAGACTCTTGTAGCCATAATCCAAGCGAAGATTTCAGAATGATCGCTGCTCAAATTAAAATACATATACCAACTGCCTACGGCGGGCATTATTCCGATAATGGCCAGCCAAAGGTATTTTTTTAAAGAAATTTTTTTGATAAATAGGTAGAGCAAGGCCGCGAAAATAGTTAGAATATTCAACCAAAGCGAACGCACAAAGGCCAGTTCCAAACCAATGATGAAAACAAGAATGAATTTCAAGGCAGGTTTCATGGCAAGCTCTCCAATTGGGTCAAGTGATGGTTATGAATCAGATAAGCTGCATTGATAATTTTGTCTAGGGCAAAAAGTTGATGACTTGTGAATATTTTAGTTGATCGAGTGCTGTTCAAAAAATCAATTAAATTTAAGACGGAATTTTTATCTAATCCGGTGAAAGGTTCATCTAATAGCATAATATCTGGTGCTTGGATTCCAAGCAGCAATATTTGTAGTTTCTTGCGTTCGCCGCCGGAAAGTGTGTACACGGATGAATTTAATAATTGATCTAAGGACAATTTTTGTAGCCAATCAGTTATTTGATCGTCGGTCAGACTATGATGAAATTTTTTTCTCTTGCTAAGCTCGATCTCTTCTTTAACAGTTATTTTTAAAAAACTGTCACTGGCATTCTGAAAAGCTAATGACAATTTACCAGTTTTTTTAATCTGACCTTGGTATTTTTCCAAGCCAGCGATGGCTTTTAACAAAGTGGATTTTCCCGAACCGTTTTCTCCATTGATCAACACATTTTGTGATTCGTAAATCTGTGCTTGGGTTTTTTCTAAAAGTATCTGATCGGGAAAATGGATGGATAGCTTTTGTAAAAGAATGCGCAAAGGCATTGATCCCTGGACTAACTGGAAATGAGATTCATAGGCAAAGCGCTGATAAAATTCCGAGAATTTTTCTTTGGAAAGTAGTCTAATTGCTTGATTTTCGAAAAGAAAAATTCGATCAGCCATATCTCTATAAAGTAGTGGATCGTGATCAGCTATGATAATCGTTTTTCCTTGCTGCTGTAATTGCTGAATTTTTGTGAGCAAAAAACGCGTATTAGTCATATCAACGTTAGCGAAAGGTTCATCCAAAATAATCAAATTAGAATCCAGATTAACTGCTTCTGCTAAAGCTAATCGTTGTTGCTCACCGCCAGAGAGGGTCTCAACGCTTTGGTTTTTTTTATTCAATAAATTGAAATCTGACAAGATATTGTTAATTTTATTTTCAATTTGATCACTTGGCAGACGATTATTCTCTAGTAGAAAAATTAATTCTAAAAAAGGAGTTGCCATCGTGAATTGCTGATCGGAATCCTGGAAAACACGAGCAGTCGTTTTCGGGTATTTTTTGACGATCTCATTAATAAAGGTTGTTTTACCAGATCCAGAGACACCCGATAACAAAATAAAATCGCCAGAATTAATCGAGAGATCAACTTTTTTTAAAATTATTTTGTCCTCAACGGAAATATCTTGATTGTTGAATAAAATTTGTGGCAATTATTTAACTAATCTTGCTCTTTTCAAAAAGAAATAAATGACAAATACGAGGATACCGGCAAAAAATAAAATGGAAACAAACCAAATAATTAGGAGAGACAAAGTAAAATTGACGGGTATTTTGTCGTACGCAGCGTAAAAATAATTGTAGCCGAAAGAGAGAACTGTGCTTGTTATAGTTGAAAACCATAGACCGACAAGCGGTTTTTTATAGCCGGCTAGCGCAAACCCTAATTCACTGCCTGCACCTTGAACAAGGCCCCAAATTAGATCAGTGGTGCCCCAGGTAGATCCAATCGCCATTTTGACGATTGCAGCCAGCAGTTCACCAAGCAGGGCTGAACCAGGTTTTTTAATGATTAATGCTGAAACAGGGCCAGCCATAACCCACAAACCAATAGTTGCAGCAGTCATAACCTGTTGAGAAACCTGGCTGGCACCGACGGTCAGTGTGATCGAATGCAACGATAGAAAACTAATGAGTGGTTTAGTTATCGAAGCAAAAGCATTATGGGAAATTTTTAAAACATAAAACATGACGCCGAAAATCATACCGATTAAAACAACCATCATGATATCTTTAATTTTCCATCCACTTGTATTAGAAGTTCTTACTGCCACTGGATACCCTCCGCATATAAAAAGAGTCGAAAGATAACGACTCTTTTTCGCTATCTCCCCACGCAGGAAATAATCTACGAGTTTGATGGACAAGTCTCAGCCAATAAATACGGACACCTTTGTCAGGAATCTCCAACTCTTTACTGATTCTAGCATAGACTCACTTGACTATTTTTGCTTTTTTTAATAGTTGAAAAATAATAAAATCAATCACACCAGAAAAAATAAAAATCGATAGAAACCAGATCACAAACAAAATCAAGACATAGTCAAAACTAAATTTATAATAAGATTTTTCAAAATAGTGATAGATGAAACTGATCAAACTAGCTGTGACAGTTGATAGCCAAAGACCAAGCATTGGTTTTTTATATCTCGTTGCTGCAAAACCAGCTTCGATTCCGGCACCTTGAACGACTCCCCAAATAATGTCTAGGACACCCCAAGCTGAACCGATCGCTAATTCAACAATTGAAGCCACAACGTTAGTTAGAAAAGCAGATCCGGGTTTTTTGATAATAAGGGCTGCAATTGGTCCTGCCATAAGCCACAAACCGGTTGTTGCAGCGGTCGTGACTTGCGCAGCGACTAAGGATGTTGATAATGAACTTGCTAAAGAATGTCCTGTCAAAAAGCTGGCAATTGGTGCTGTCATGCTCATAAAGGCTGTCCAGGGAATTCCAAAAGCAAAATACAAAACACCGAAAATAACACCAATCAAACCAGCTAAAATGACTTCTCTAATTTTCCAACTATTCTTCTGCATTAATTCTCCCCATTCGCACACAAAATTTATCTAAGCGCTAAAATTTTAGCATAGTGTCATCTTATCAATATAGTTTTATAGTCAGTGGGATTTTTGTTAGCAAAAGTGTCAAAGAATTATTGCGTTATTGGCTGGTTCCGCGTTTTATTCGTGGCGTGTTACGGCAGAATAAACGCTTATTTGTCAATGGACAGAATGTTTCGACGGCAACAGTCCTGCAAGATGGCGATGAACTCACTTTTCGACTAAATATTCAGGATTTCCACAAGCAGCAACACTATTCTGCTAATAAGCAGTATCAGGTCAGGATTCTATTTGAGACTGAGGATTATGTGATCGTTAATAAGCCGGCTGCTATGAAAATGCACCCGCATTCGCCTGATGAAAACGACACATTATTGAATTACGCTGAAGCTGTGCTAAAAGATCACGCTTCACGTGGACAGGCGGCCCATGCTTTTATGGTGCATCGCATTGATAAGGATACATCGGGCGTTGTCCTCATTGCTAAAAATCCATTAGCTGTCGCAATTTTAGATCAACTATTAGCTAAAAAGAGGATTAAACGGACCTATTTGGCCTGGGTATCCGGCAATTTGCAAGACAACGCCGGTATCATCGATCGAGCAATTGCGGTGGATCCAAATGATCCCTATAAGAGAGTAGTTAGTGATGGTGGCGGATTGCCAGCCATCACACATTGGCAAAAAATCCATACTGTTTATCAAAATACTTTATTACGGATCAATCTAGAAACTGGCCGGACACATCAAATTCGAGTCCATTTAGCGGCCATCGGGCATCCGTTAGTCGGTGATCGCCTATATCATGGCCGCGATTATCCACGCCTGCTTTTACATTCAGCAACGATTAAATTACCATCACTTTTTTCCGACTATACGGTGTGCCGATCTATCACGGCAGCGATCCCTAAGGACTTTCCCCGCCAATTGAAATTGTAAACGCAGCCTGCCATATTACATTGACACAAATAGTAATATGTTATAAATTAATCATAGAAGCAAGAGGAGGAGGCGGCATGACACAAGAAATATCTAAAGATATGATTCGTGGCGTCACTGAAGCGATTATTTTGAATGTTTTAGAATCTGGCGATTCATACGGATATCAGATCTCAAAACAGATTAGAGCTATCACTAATGGTGAATATCAACTTAATGAAGCAACTTTGTATACAGTTTTCCGGCGTCTGTCAGCTCAGGGCTTAGTCAAAAATTATTATGGCAATGACGATGAAAACCAGGGCGGCCGCAGAAAATACTACAGTTTGACTCCGACTGGTGAAGCTGAGCTCGCCAAGTCAAAGGCAGAGTGGCGGTTTTCAAAAAAAATTATTGATAAGTTGCTAACGGAGAACAAATAATGGACACATTAATCAAAAACAAATTAACCCAGTTATTTAAAGATTACGTACCTTCTTCGGATTTAGACGATCTGCACGATGAAATGTATGATGATTTGTTTGAAAGCGCCAACGATATCAAACATACAGAACAATTATCTGATCAGGAATCAGTGGCCAAAGCTTTTCAGCAAATGGGCGATCTAGCTGACGTAATTGCAAAGACCGGGACAAAGAAAAGCAGTCATTCATTTGCTTTTGAATTCGTTTTCGACAGTAAAAAACAACAGAAGATTATTTATGAGGATGATTTTTCTCTAGAAAAAATTGACCAAATTGATCTGAGTTTTAAGTCGGATGCGGTCAGGATCGTGTCAACCTCGTCAGAGAAATTAAAGGTGACGCAATACGCTAAAACGAATCTATTAAATGAGCCTCTAGTACAAGTAAGTCGCAAAAACAGTCGACTTATGCTGCTGCTGCCTGAAAATCATCATATTACGATCGGTCTTTTCGCTAGCGACCTGCAGCAACCGAAATTGTTAATTGAACTGCCCCAAAGGTTCACAGGTCAATTGAATACACGTTTTTCGTCAGGTAGTTTGCACTTAAGCGATCTACAAAACAAACTATTAAGCGAAGCCCATTTTACTTCTGGTCTTTTACAGATCGACAAGTGTTTCTTTAGTAATTTTAACAGCATTTTTTCGTCCGGTTCCGTTAAAATAAAACAATCTTCTTTCGAAAACTCAAACACTAATTTTTCTTCTGGGAGTATTCGTTTGAAGGATGTTGAGGGACGATACGCGATTCAAGGCAGTTCAGGTTCCATTCATCTTGATAATGTGAATGGAGCTGGTTCGACTGCTATCAGATCCGGATCTGTTCATGCATCTTTTCAAAAAGTAACTGATGACCTCAACTTCTCTGCAGCATCGGGTAGTTTGAAAATACATTTGCCCCATGAAGATCAATTTAGTTTCAAACTAGCGTCTCGATCAGGCAGTGTTAAAATTCGTGATAATTTCAATGCTGAAATTAATTTTGATATCGATTCGAATTCAGGAAAACTGGGCTCAGTTGGTGATCCGACCCAATATCGTGTTAGCGCGCAAACTGCTTCTGGCAGTGCTGTGATTGATTAGAGTTTTTTTAACTTAATCTATGTTTAATCGCATCGGGCTTATAATCTAAGCAATGGCTAAACGAGTTCCACCTTTTTTAACACCTCCGGCAATCGTCTCGATCGTGATCGCTTTGGGAGCTGTCAATGTTGTCACAAATGCAACGACACACACAAGCGAAGGATCACCAGACGTGAAGCGTCTGTCTAGTTCGAATTCTGCTAGTTCGGCGACAATTAAATCAAAATCTAAAAAACCTGCCAAAGATGATTCTTCCAGCAGTTCAACATCGCTCAGCTCTTCTGTAAGCTCCTCTGCAGTATCTAGTTCCTCGGATGATTCATCTGCGGATGTTTCAACCTCCGCAAGCTCGAGCAGCTCTTCTACGGCTTCGAATTCTGCCGCAGCAGCTTCTTCGTCAAGTTCATCTTCGTCAAGTTCATCAACAGGAGGCCAATAATGGGAATCGGCTTATTAACCTTAATTAACCAATGGCTAGGTTTTTTTAGCGTCCGGAATAAAGCTAGAGGCCGTATCTATTCTCTTGTGGGTCTCGCGGCCAATTTTTATCTGCTGTATATCGGTATCCGTTTGGTTATCAATCAGCAAGTCTGGGGCTGGCTGATTTTGTTGGCCTTTATTGTGCTGCTGTATTTTTCAATTTTGAATATTATCTACTACTTCACCGATAAGACTGTTAAGTGGGATATTTCGCCCATTATCGATCGCGCTTTGGGCGGCAGCGGCAGCGAAGAAGAGGCTGCACTAAAAACGGTTCCGGCTAATGGCTTGTATACGCGTGATCAAGTATTAGATACGGTCATCGTTTCTGATTATGAGCAGCAGCAGAATTTAAACTTTTTATTTCAGCAGATGCAGGAAGCGAAATTGGTTTCCAATGGTTATGGCCAGATGTCGCATGCTAGTATCAAAAAATATTTGGCTGAAAATGGCACTATATCAGCTAACCACCCTGGCAGCTTGATTCCTTATTTTGATATGAAATACGCACCAAACGGTTTGATTATTTATGGTGGTATTAATGAAATTGCCGCTCGTCCAATCGGCTTGATCACAAAAGTTGGCTTAAGCGATGCGATCACCGCCCTGCAAGGCTATCATTTATCCCTTGCGTCAGCTGTCATTCATGGCGGTACTGGCCAGGTACTGGATCCTGAAACTGGAAAAACTGTTACTGTTCATATTCCGATCTTTGTCACTGCTGAAGTTGCCTATCAGCGGCGAAGCAGTATTTGACATCGTTCATTAAGGTGTTATTATTGAAAACTATACGGAATGAATAATCATTCCTAATTTGAGGGGGATGATTATCAATGCCTGAATTATCAAAAGCAGTGGGCAAAAAAGACGCTATTTTCGCAGCGGCACTGCAGTTGTTTTCTCGGCGAAGTTTTGACGGTACAACAATTCCGGAAATTGCTAAAGTTGCCGATGTTGGTGCAGGAACGATCTACCGTTATTTTTCTTCTAAAGAAGATTTAGTTAATGAATTATTCATTAAAACGCTGGATGATTTTATCAGCCATTTACAAGCGGGAGTTCCTGATCAAGCTGATACTTGGGTTCAGTTTCACCACTTGTTTGAAAATGCTTGGCGATATGTTATGAATAACGTCGAGACTTTTCTATTCATCAATCTGCATGATGAAGGTACATATTTGAATCAGCAAAGTCGTGAAAGCTATTCGCGTATGTGGGGTTATATTGCTGGCATCATTGAAAAAGGTGCAAAAAAAGGTGATCTGATCGACTTAGATCCCAAGTTCGTGGCTAGTTTAGTTTATGGTCCCTTGATCCCGATCTCGAAGCGCTTTGACGGTCAGGATCATAAGGCTTCTAAACAGTTGGCGCGTGCTCTAGAGGACGCAACTTGGCGGGCTATTAGCACGAAGTAATTTCGTTTGGTCAAAAAGGAATGATTATTCATTCCGAAAAATTGGAGATGGGTTATGGAAAAAATATTAAAGAAATCAAGAATTTTTATTGTTGCTTTTTGGCTGATAGCGGCTGTGATAGCTGCTTTTGCCTTACCGAATGTTGATCATTTAGTTCAGACAAAAGGACAAATTACAGTTCCAAAAAATAGTTATATTCAAAAAGGCACTCGTTTACAAAAAAAATTAACACCTGGGCAGTCTAGCAGCGATGATATTATTGCCGTTTTCAATACCGGCAGCAAATCAAAATTAAGCAGCCGACAAATCAGCAAAATCAGGCAAGCGGTCAAGAAAGTATCAAAAGATAAGTCGACCTACCACATTAGCAGCGTCACGTCCTTATTGGATGGCAAGTCAATACAAAAACAGCTGACTTCCAAAGATAAGACGACGATGCTGGTCCAAATTTCGGTTAAAAGTGATCAAAGCCAAATCGGGAATCGATCCAGCAAAATAAAAAAGGCCATGCATATTAAGGGCCTGACTTTAAAAATGACCGGGACCGATCTAGTTAATTACGATTTTCTCTCCGCATCCCAAAATGGTGTTAAACAAACGGAAATTATTGCCATCATTTTCATTTTAATTGTGTTGATTTTCGTCTTTAAAACACCAGTCGTGCCTTTGATCAGTTTAATAACTGTGGGTATTAGTTTTATCGTGTCCTTCTCCTTAGTGACAAATTTGGTCCAACATTTTAATTATCCTTTTTCTAATTTCACGCAGGTATTTATGGTGGTTGTTCTGTTTGGGATTGGTACCGATTACAACATTCTCATGTATACACGTTTTAAATCGGAAATAGCCGGTGATGATGACAATAATCGGAGTGCAGTGAATACGATCGCAGCCTCTGGTCGGACTGTTCTCTTCTCAGGTTCTTCTGTTCTGATCGGTTTTGCCACGCTGGCCTTGGCTCGTTTCAGTCTTTATCAGGCCACTAGTGCTGTTGCAATTGGTGTACTCGTTCTCTTGTTAGTCTTAACTACTTTGAATCCGGCGCTCATGAGTTTGTTTGGCAAACGGCTTTTTTGGCCTTCGAAGCGCTTCTCCGGCGAAAGCCAGTCCAGATATTGGCATTTTTTGACCTCAGGAGCTGTTAAACATGGTTTTATCAATGTGCTCGTTATTGTATTGATCGCTGCGCCATTTGCTGCAATTTTCTCTAATAAGCTGAATTTCAATGATTTATGGGAAGTGTCAAATAAATACGAATCCAAGCAGGGTGTGAATTTAATTCAAAAACATTTTCCAGCCGGATTTTCTTCACCGGTAACTGTCGTTATTTCTAGCGACAAGCGTTTGGATAGCAATACGAGTCTTTATGATCTGGATTCGATTCAATCAAAATTAACTAAAAACAAAAATGTTAGCGAAGTAATGGGCGTCACGCGGCCCTTGGGTGATAAAATCAATCAGCTGTATGTCGACAATCAGCTCGGAACTTTGAATTCAGGTATTACGAAAGCCGGAAATGGTGTTTCGACTATCAACAGCGGTTTAAAAGATGCTCAAAACCAGTTGGACAAACAACAGACTAATACGGCGAGCGTACAAAAACTGATTGACGGTACTAGTCAGCTCCAAAGCGGTTCTTCCGAATTGCAAACTGCATTGAATACTTTGCAGACCAAATTATCAACAGGTGCGGCTGGTGCAGCTGAATTAGATAGTTCCCTAGGGACTTTATCTAGCAGCACAGCGACTTTAAAATCAGCTGTTGACCAAATTCTAACTGGTAATGAGAAAATTATGTCAGCTGTTCAAAGTTCAGCCATTTCCGCTAGCGAAATACAGCAATTAGAGGAGCTGGTCGCTTCACTACAACAGTCTTATCCTAATGATCCACGGCTGACAGCATTATCGAAGGCACTGTCGCAACTGAGCAGTTTGCCTAGCAGTCAGGCAGAACTGATAAGCAATTTGCAAAAATCCAATACGGCTCTTACACAAGTAGACAAAGGTCTTGGCACGATGCAGACTGGTATTGCTCAGATGCAGACCGGCGCGAACCAACTCTCATCTGGCATGCAGACGGGTGCTAGCGGCGCTGGGCAGATCGCCTCTAAAACACAGGATCTGACCAAGGGCTTAGCCCAGGTACAGTCCGGTCAGCAGGAAATGAAGACGGCCTTAAACCAATTGATCAGTAAAAGCAAAGAACTCAAAACTGGTTTGGGAAAAGCATCAGATGGTTTGAATCAAGTGAGTGATGGTCTAGATCAAGGGCAAAGTTATGTAAGTCAATTGATAGGTAATGCTTCTGACTGGTTGAATATTCCTAATTCAGTCTTGCGTTCCAAGACCTTTAAACAGTCTTTGGATCAGTATATGAGCCCTGATCGCAAAACAACCAAAATCACTGTGATTTTAAAAATGGATCCTTTTTCTCATTCGGCAATGTCTGCAACGAATAATTTACGCAAGGTCGTTTCCCATTCACTGCAAGGCACTAGTCTGGCTGGATCGAAAATCGGCATTACCGGTACCAGTATGAAAAATTATGATCTGCAGCAAATATCGACCTCTGATTTTTTGAGAACAGCTATCATTATGTTAATTGGTATCACGATCGTCCTATCCTTCATTACGCATTCAACGCTGCACGCTTTTATGATTATCGCTTCTCTAGCAGGCACCTATTTTGCCTCGCTGGGAATTGGTGAAAAAATTAGTCAAATATTCCTGGGCCGCGATATGCTTTCTTGGAATGTACCCTTTTTCAGTTTCATCATGCTGGTTGCGCTTGGTGTGGATTACTCGATCTTTGTTATGAGACGTTTTGACGAAGAGAGAGGAACGACCAAAGAACGGCTGGTTGCGGCTTCAACACATCTGGGTTCTGTCGTCATTTCGGCAGCTGTGATTCTGGGCGGTACTTTTGCCTCAATGATTCCATCAGGCATTTTAACTTTGGTACAAGTTCCGATCGTTGTTATTGTCGGCTTAGTTATTTTGGCCTTCGTTGCGATTCCAATGTTCGTGCCAGCTGGAATTTCGGATATTGAGTGGCTGTTGATGAAACATGTTGATGCAACTAAACGAGCTGCCCATAAAAAAGATTAATAGATAAAACAGATCTGATGAGGTCTTTTTTTATTGCCTTTTGATTTGGAAGAATTTTCATAAATTGTTAGACTCAGTATAGAAAGAAAAGAGGAACATGAAAGTAATAGTTGGGCTGGGCAATCTAGGTGCAAAATACGCAAAAAATCGTCACAATGCTGGTTTTATGGCGATCGACAAGTTAGCACTGCGTTTGAATGTTAAATTTTCTTTGAAACAAAATCTGCATGCTTTTTTAGCTGTTGCTAACGTTGAAGGACAAAAAGTCTATCTTGTAAAGCCGATCACAATGATGAATGATTCTGGTATTGCTGTGAAAGCTGTTTTGGATTATTTTGGCGGCAAGATCAATGATTTAATTGTTTTTGTCGATGATATTGATCGTGATTATGGTCAATTGCGAATCAAAAAAGCTGGTGCTTCCGGCGGCCATAATGGTTTGAAATCAATTGAGGCTAATATTGGCAGCCGAGAGTTTTTGCGTATTCGAATCGGTACTGGTCGTCCGGCACATACTGCTCAGTCAGTGATCAAACACGTTTTAGGAGATTTTACGCAACTGCAAATGGAACTCGTCAAGCCAAAAATTGATGATGCTGTTTTAGCGGCGCTGGATTTGATTCAAGGAGCTGCGCTGAATACCGTGACGAATCGTTACAATAATTAATGATGTATGCATTAACAGGCTTTCTCAGTCAACTGCCACTAATAAAAAAAATTGCCGCTAATCAGACTGATAAAAATTCAGTGCAATTAATCAGCGGTGTCAATGATACGCCCAAAGCTGCTTTGGTCGCTGGGATTTTTGCGCAGTTTAAAGCTGCAAATATTAATAAACGCATCCTGTTATTGACTGATACACAATTCCGGGCTGATCAATTAACGGCTGATTTAACTTCTCTGCTTGATGAGGATTCTGTTTTTGAAATGCAGGTCGAAGAATCTTTGGCGATCGAGACGGCTATTGCTTCACGTGATGCTGATTTGAGTCGCGTTCTGGCTTTACAAGCTTTTCAGTCGAATAATAGTGCGATCATCGTGCTGCCTTTTTCTGGCTTATCACGACGTTATCCGGCCGCCGATGTTTTCAAACAAGCCGTCATCGAGCTGAAAATTTCTCAATCTTATCCACGTGATCAATTAGCTAGAAAACTAGTCGAAATGGGCTATCATCGACAGTCCTTAACAGCGAATACCGGTGAATTTGCGATTCGCGGTGAAATCGTTGATGTCTATCCGATTAATTTCGACCAGCCGATTCGTTTGGATTTTTTTGACGACGAACTGGAATCAATGCGCTATTTTGATGCTGATTCGCAAAAATCCTTGGATAAAGTGGCATCAATATCCATTTATCCTGTCTCTGATTTTGTGCTGCCTCATGCCGAATTTACTGAAGATGTCAAAGTACTGGAACAGGCTTTTATTGACCACCGCAAGAATCTAAAAGGTGCTCAGAAGAAAAAACTGACTGATTTTTTTAATCCTTTGCTAGCATCAGCGAAAAAATTTGTTTATGATCGTGAAATTTTGCCTTTTTCTGAATACTTTTTAAAACATTCGCTGTTCGAATATCTACAGCCCGATGATTTAATTTGCATTGATGATTTTGCCCGCGTTAATGATCAATCACAGCTGCAGGCACAAAAAAATGCCGAATGGGAAACGGATCGCTTAGCTGAATTTAAGCTATTGCCAAATTTAAGCATTAAGCTTGATGCTATTGATCTGATCAAACATTCTCAGCAAAAACTATCGAATGGCAGCGGTCGTTTTGCCAACCCAAAAATTTACTTGAGTAATTTAACTCGCGGTTTAGTTGGTATTACTTTTACGAGCAAGACCGAAGTGATCAGTCGAGTGATGCAGCAGTATTTTGGTCAGATGCCGGCTTTAAAAATGGATCTGGATTCATATCGCAAACGTGGTTTTACGGTTATCTTAGAAGCAAGCAGTCGCGAACGGCTGTTGTCTTTACAGCGGACCTTGCATGATTTTTCAATGAATTTTGCCATTACTGACAGTATTTTGGTCGGTACTGCTCAGCTGCAGGTCGGTAGTTTGTCACATGGGTTTGAATTACCTGAAGAAAAGATCGTCGTGATGACCGAGGCTGAATTGTTTGCCAAAGTTAAAAAACGCGTTCCCCGCCATCAGACCTTCTCTAATGCTGAAAGAATCACGAGTTACACAGAACTAAAACCTGGTGACTATGTTGTTCATGTCAATCATGGTATTGGCCGTTATGAAGGGCTGACAACGCTGGAAGCCAATGGCGGCAAGCAAGACTATATGACGATTGCCTATGCGCAAAAGGCTAAAATTTTCATTCCAGTCACACATTTGAATCTGGTTCAAAAGTATATCGGTGCTGCCGATGCTACGCCTAAAATCAATTCTTTGAATTCGACCGATTGGGCTAAAACCAAGCGACGTGTCACGGCTAAAGTTGAAGATATTGCCGACGACTTGATCGCATTGTATGCCAAACGCGAGGGAGAAGTCGGCCATCGTTTTCCAGTCGATGACGACCAGCAGCAGACTTTTGATGATGATTTTGCTTATCCTGAGACGGTTGATCAGCTCCGTTCGATCAAAGAAATCAAGGGCGGCATGGAGGACAAAAAACCGATGGATCGTCTATTGGTCGGCGATGTTGGTTTTGGTAAAACCGAGGTGGCCTTTCGGGCAGCTTTTAAAGCGATCGAAGATCATAAACAAGTAGCTTTTTTGACACCAACAACGATCTTAGCCCAGCAGCATTATCAAACAGCTGTTGAACGTTTTTCTGATTTTCCGGAAATCAGAATTGGTATGCTATCCCGCTTTCATACACCGAGTCAAAATAAAGCTGTGATCGCCAAATTGAAATCGCATGAAATCGACATGGTCATCGGTACACATCGTTTATTATCAAAGGATGTTGCCTTTGATGATCTTGGATTTTTGATTATCGATGAAGAACAGCGTTTTGGTGTTAAACACAAAGAGAAAATCAAACAATTGCGTGCCAATATTGATGTTTTGACCCTAACAGCAACACCGATTCCACGGACCTTGAATATGGCCTTGGTCGGTGCTCGCGATTTGTCGGTTTTGGAAACACCTCCGGCTAATCGTTTTCCGATCCAGACTTATGTTTTAGAAGAAAATTGGCCTGTCATCGCCGATGCGATCGAAAAAGAGATGTCACGTGGCGGTCAAACATTTTTCCTGCATAATCGTGTTCAAGATATCGAACGGACTGTTGCGCAAATACAGCAAATCGTGCCCGATGCTAATGTTGGCTATATTCATGGCCAAATGAACGAGACGCAGCTGGAAAACGTTCTGATGGACTTTTTAAACGGTGTTTACGATGTGCTGGTCACCACGACAATTATTGAAACGGGCGTTGATATTCCCAATGCAAACACCTTGATCATTGAAAACTCAGAACGTTTTGGTCTGTCGCAGCTTTATCAATTACGCGGTCGTATCGGCCGTTCCAATCGCTTGGCTTATGCTTATTTCACTTATCCTGGTGACCATCAGCCAAGTGAAGACGCTCAAAAGCGTTTAGAAGCGATTCGCGATTTTACAGAATTGGGCTCTGGCTTTAAACTAGCCATGCGCGACCTGGCTATTCGTGGTGCAGGCGATCTTTTGGGCAAACAGCAGCATGGCTTCATTGATTCAGTTGGCTATGAACTCTATCAGCAGATGCTCCAGGAGGCCGTTGCACAAAAACAAGGCAAGAGCAAAGATATTAGTCATACAAATGCTGAAATCGTGCTGCAGATAGAAGCCTTGCTGCCAGCAGATTATGTCAGTGATTCCTCTCAAAAAATTGAGATCTATCAACGAATTCGCAAATCCAAGACAGAAGCTCAGTTCCAAGAAGTACGCCAAGATCTCGTGGACCGTTTTGGTCCGATCCCGATGGAGGTTTATAATTTGTTTGCTCTGGCCCGCCTGAAAAATGCCACTGATGCCGCTAATGTTACAAACCTGAATGGGGATGTTTCTCAAGTGAAAATCATGTTTAGCAAAAAAGCCAGCAGGATCTTAGGCGGTGAAAGTATTTTCAAAACATTAAAAGATCTGCCTTACAAAGCACGTGTGAAGGCAGTCGACGATCAGCTGGAATTGACAATTATTTTAAATCAAGATGATCAGTTGACTCATTTGGCCGTGGTTACGAATTATCTAAAAATTGTTTATGAGGAGTTGAAAAATAATGCGTCTAGATAAATATTTGAAAATCAGTCGTTTAGTTAAACGGCGCACGCTAGCTAAAGAATTCACAGACCAAGGTCGTGTCACAGTAAATGGCAAAGTTGCTAAGTCATCTAGTAGTGTTGCTTTGGGCGATGTGCTGATCTTGGCATTTGGCGGCCGTATTTTGACGATCAAAATCACGAATGTTTCAGAAATTGTCAAAAAAAATGATGCTAGTGAGATGTACGAACTGATTTCTTCGGAAAATCGCTCAAAAGAAAGTTAATTTTTTGATTGGCAAGATCGCCAGTCGGGGAGAAATTATTAAGATTTATTTGTGATTTCATTAAGATATTTTTATCTTGTGAGTCGTATGCGATATTGAATTTAAGTGATGGCGACTGGTGCGGCTCAACAACAAAAGAGATCCGATAAAAGAGACTCATCTAATCGTCCGCTTTTGCACGTTGTGAAAGCTGATACAGCAGCTCAGATCCGGGGTGCACAACCTCACAATCGCGTTCGTGAGCGACATTATCATAAGGAAATAGCGCGTCGGCGTCGTTTAATTGCTGCTGTTGGTGCGCTTGTATTAGTTTTTTTCTCTGTTAATTTGTATTCATCGGCTGCCAAACTATACGCAGCTCATTTGCAGTTAACGCAAGTTAATCAACAATTAGCGGAGACTAAAACTGAGAATGGTAAGTTAAAAGGAACTTTAAAAAATCTTAAACAATCTGATTATCTGGCACAAGTTTTACGCAATAAGTATCAATATTCTAAATCAGGTGAAATCATTTTCAATTTTCCTAGTGCCAGTCATAAAAAATAGCACACAAAATACAGCGATCGTGCAGCCATGAAGAGTCTCTATCGACAATTTCAGTTAAATATACAAGGGAAAAAGCTGTTTTCTTCTGATGAAAATATCCTGCTTGCGATCTCAGGCGGTGTGGATTCGACCGTTTTGGCTGATTTGCTTTATCGTTATGAGAAAGGGGCTACGAAACATTTATTCCTGGCTCATGTTGATCATCAATTGAGGCCAGATTCGGCAGAAGAGACGAAGTTGATCGATCGCCAGTTTGCCAGCTTAGGTTTACAGGTTTTTCATACAAAATGGCCACTGGCTGATCAACCTGTCAGCGGTATTGAGAATGCAGCTCGACAATTTCGTTATGATTTTTATCAGCAGGTCGCTGATAAAATCGCTGCAAAAAAAATCATCTTAGCGCAGCATGCAAATGATCAGGCTGAGACTGTGCTGTTAAAAATTATTCGTGGTGGTGATTGGGAAACGGTTTCATCAATGGCCTGGTCGCGGCCTTTAGCACAAGACTCTGCTATTCAAATTATTCGTCCCTTGTTAAATATCAAAAAGACTGATATTTATGATTATGCGCGGGCACGAAAATTGCATTGGATCGAAGATCCGACCAATCAAGACCCGGATTACACAAGCCGTAATCAAATTAGGCAGATCGTGTTACCGGCTTTGGAGAAAATAAATCCGCGAGCAGTTGAGAATATCTCAGCTTTTGCTGATCAAATGAGAGATCTCCAAGATGATCAGCTCTTGGAAATGCTAAAAATATGGATTCACAGATCCGCTGGCTTAATTCCGATTAAGCGTTCCCAATTGAAAGAATTTGAATTATTGCTGGATAATGAAAAACAAGCGCACGGCCGCATTAATCTAGCTAATGGGTTTTCATTAATTAAAGAAAAAAAAGAGATTAAGATCATAAAAGAAAGGTAAAGATACGATCACGGCTTTATAAGCGTTGTTCGTGTTAACATAATAACAACGAAATGATTGACATAGACCCCCGTTTTTCAAAAATCCTACATAGCCACGAAGAAATTGAAAGTGCTGCCAAAAAAATCGGTGCTGAAATTGACCACGATTATGCTGATAGCATTCCGATTTTAGTAGTAGTTCTGAAAGGTGCCGTCATGTGGGCTGGCGATCTTTTCAAAAATATATCAATTGATGTTGAAATGGATTTTATTGATATTGCCAGTTACAACGGAGGCGTTGCCTCGAGCAATAAAATATTGCTGAAAACGGATATGACAACGGATGTTAAGGGGCGTGATGTCATTATTGTTGAAGATATCGTAGATACTGGCTTATCATTACAGTATCTAGAATCTTTGCTGGCAAGCCGTGGTGCAAAGTCTGTCAAAACAGCAACGATGCTCAATAAAGAAAAGGGGCATAAAATTGCTGTCAAAGCTGATTATGTCGGTTTTGAGATCGACAACGAGTTTGTTGCAGGATATGGATTGGATTATCAGGAAATTTGGCGTAATTTACCCTTTATTGGCGTTGTTAATCCTAATATATATTCATAATGCTACAATATTATATTGGCGTAAGCGAGGTACTATATGCAAAATAAGAATGGCGGATTTTTCCGCAGTTCGTTATCATATGCTCTGGTGATTCTGGCAGTTATTTTCATCATTTACAGTTTCTTTGGACGCAGCAATGGTAATGTTAAACAACTTTCGACGACTTCTTTTTTGAAGCAGTTAAAAGATAATAAAATTAAAGATTTTACGATTCAGCCTGGCAGCAGTGGTGTCTATACGGTTGCTGGCGATTATAAAAAGGCACAAAAATCTAGTAAAAGCAATAGTAATAGCGTTTCTTTGTTATCTGGCTACCAGTCATCGATTACAAAGTTTTCAGCTTATGTTTTGCCAAATGATGCTAGTTTAAAAGAAATTACAACAGCGGCTAAAAAAGCGAGTGTTGCGGTTAATCCAAAACCGGCACCCTCTGATTTTTGGGGATCAATGCTGACAGTTCTACTGCCAACGCTGATTATGTTTGGACTGCTTTACTGGTTAATGATCGGCGGACAGCGTGGCGGTCAAGGCGGTCAAGGCGGCGGCCCTGGCGGTATTATGAGTTTTGGTCGTTCAAAGGCTAAACCTGCCGATCCTAAGCAAAACAAAGTGCGTTTTGCTGATGTCGCTGGTGAAGAAGAAGAAAAGCAGGAACTCGTTGAGGTTGTTGAGTTCTTGAAGGATCCAAAGAAATTCACGAGCTTAGGTGCTCGCATTCCTAAAGGTGTTTTGCTTGAAGGACCTCCTGGAACCGGTAAGACTTTGTTGGCGAAAGCAGTAGCTGGTGAAGCCGGTGTGCCTTTCTTCAGCATTTCTGGATCTGATTTCGTTGAAATGTTTGTTGGTGTCGGGGCCAGCCGTGTTCGTGATCTATTTGAAACTGCAAAGAAAAGTGCACCGTCAATTATCTTTATTGACGAAATTGATGCTGTTGGTCGTCGTCGAGGTGCCGGTATGGGTGGCGGAAACGATGAACGTGAACAAACACTGAACCAAATTTTAATTGAGATGGATGGTTTTGAAGGCAATGAGGGCGTTATCGTGCTTGCTTCCACGAACCGTTCTGATGTTTTGGACCCAGCCCTGCTGCGTTCGGGACGTTTTGATCGTAAGATCTTAGTTGGCGCACCTGATGTGAAGGGCCGTGAAGCGATCTTACGTGTCCATTCCAAAAATAAACCTTTGGCTGATGACGTTGATTTGAAGGTCATCGCACAACAGACACCGGGCTTCGTTGGTGCTGACTTGGAGAACCTATTGAACGAAGCTGCTTTGCTGGCTGCTCGAGGGGACCAAAAGAAAGTCACTGCGGCCGATATTGATGAGGCTGAGGATCGTGTTATTGCAGGTCCAGCTAAGAAAGATCGTAAGACGACTGAAATTGAACGCCACACAGTTGCTTATCATGAAGCTGGTCATGCGATCGTTGGTTTGGTTTTGAATGATGCACAAGTTGTCCGGAAAGTTACGATCGTACCGCGTGGACGAGCCGGCGGTTATGCTTTGATGATGCCAAAAGATGAAAGATATCTGATGACAGAAAAAGATGCTAAGGAAGAACTGGCTGGTTTGATGGGCGGCCGTGCCGCTGAAATTTTGATTTATCATCAAGCTAGTTCTGGCGCTTCTAACGATTTCCAACAAGCAACGCAAATTGCTCGAGAAATGGTGACCCAATACGGTATGTCTGACAAACTGGGTATGGTCCAGCTGGAAGGCAATTCAAATGCCTTTATTGGTGATCCGAATAATCCCAATGCAGCTTATTCACAAAAGACTAGTGAGCTCATCGATGATGAGGTTCGTCGTTTGACCAACGAAGCTTATCAGACAGCGGTCAATATTATTAAGAGTAATGCCGAGGCGCATAAAGCGATTGCTGAAGCGCTGTTAAAGTATGAAACGCTCGATGAAGCTCAGATCAAATCTTTGTACGAGACAGGCAGCGTATCAGGTGATCTAGTAAAAGCTAACGAAGCACCAGCACATCCGATGTCTTACGAGGAATCTAAAGCTGCTTCTAAGAAAAATGCCGCTGTCGACAATAAAGAAGCTGTTGAAGAAGTGAAAACGGATCAAGATGATTCTGTAGCAACTCCAAAGAAAACAGTTCCTAAAACTAAAAAAACAACGAAGCCGCGTAAAACGACTAGCAAATCGACTAAAGCAACAACGAAGAAGTCAGCTTCAACTAAAGATAGTGAGAAGAAATAAGGAAAACGCGGCTTACATAAGTCGCGTTTTTATAATTAATCATGGATTATTTAGCAAAAAGTTTAACAACAAATGGCCATTTTCGTGCCTATGTCACTGACATGTCGCAAACGGTTCAACAAGCAGCCGAGATGCATGCTACGAGTCCAGATGCCACGATCGTCCTGGGTCGCGCCTTGATCGCAACTGCTTTGACTGGCACGTCACTTTTGAAGGGCAATGATCAAATACACGTTAATATCAATGGCCGTGGCCCGATTGGCCAAATCGTAACTGAAACGGACGCCAATGCCAACTTGCGAGGTTATGTGACCAATCCAAAAGCCGTTGCTGAAAATGGTCGGAATGGTCTGCCTGATATAGCTGGGCTGGTTGGTTTAAAGGGCAGTTTGAAGATGACGAAAATTCAGCCGGGTCTAAAGCCGTATGTTGGCGAAGTAGCCCTAATTACTTCCGAAATTGGTGATGATTTTACCTATTATCTTGCGCAATCTGAACAAATTCCCAGCGCGGTAGGTGTTTCAGTTTTTGTTGATTCAAAAGGCAAAGTTCAACATGCTGGTGGCATTTTGCTTCAAACGATGCCTGGCGCCAGTGACACTGAGTTAGACTTATTAGAACAGCATTTGGCTAAGATGCCAAATATTTCGTCCATGCTTGCAGAGGGTTTAACGGCTAATCAAATTCTTGAGAAACTTTTTGCTCATCTGAAGCTAACTGTTTTAGAGACAATGCCAGTCCAACTGGCGCCGGAACTAGATAAAAATTGGTACGCCAAGGCCATCGCGACGCTGCCGGCTCAAGAAATTCAGGCAATGATCGATGAAGACCATGGCGCTGAGATCCTTGGTCGTTTCACCAATAAGAAATATCAGTTTAGTGAGAATGAGTTAAAAGGAATTTTGGCTTCGAAAACGCATAAACAGTCTGGAACAGAATAGCTTTCTGCTACACTAGACTAAGTATATTTAAGGGATTTTATGACAGAAAAAGTAGATGCAGAATTAAATGACCAGCTTCGAGTCCGTCGACAAAAGCTCCAAGCACTGAAAGATGATTTAGGGATCGATCCATTTGGCCATCGTTTTGACCGGGACTCATATGCTAAAGATGTTCATGCTTTTGGTGACGACAAGAGCAAAGAGGCGCTGGAGAAGGATACAAAACACGTTGTGATCGCTGGTCGTATGTTAGCTAAGCGAGGCGCTGGCAAAATTATTTTTGCTGACATTCGTGACGTTTCCGGGACTGTGCAGGTTTATGCTCGACGAGACGATTTAGCTGACAACTATACATTAATTAGGCGTGCTGACCTTGGTGACATTCTTGGTTTTGCCGGGACGATCATGAAGACGGATGCAGGTGAGACAACCATTCTTGTTGACAAGATCACCTGGCTTTCTAAGGCCTTGCGGCCTTTGCCGGATAAATTTCATGGTCTGACGGACATTGATACGCGTTATCGCAAACGTTATTTGGATTTGATTGCTAATCCAGCTTCTTTCGATGTTTTCGTGATGCGTTCTAAGATCATTAAAGCGATTCGAAACTACATGGATTCAATTGGCTTTTTAGAAGTGGAAACACCAATTTTACAAAATTCCGCTGGTGGTGCCGCAGCTCGACCATTTATTACGCATCATAACGCCCTAGACATCGACATGTACTTACGAATCGCGACTGAGCTTTATTTGAAGCGCTTGATCGTGGGTGGTATGGAACGTGTTTACGAAATTGGTAGGATTTTCCGAAATGAAGGCATGGATACGCGCCATAATCCTGAATTCACGACATTAGAATCTTATGCGGCCTATTGGGACCTATCTGATGTCATGGTCGAGACGGAAAACATTATTCGCGCCGCCGCTAAATCAGTTAATGAAAATGGCCTTATTGAGTATGGTGATCAGCAGATCGATATTACGAAAGCATTTGCCAAAAAATCAATGACTGAACTGATTAAAGAAAAAACCGGTATTGATTTTGATCAACCGATGGATCTGGAAACAGCTCGCCGCTATGCCGATGAAAACAAGGTTAAATATGAGCTGTTTTGGGGAGTTGGTCATATTATTTCAGAGTTTTTTGATATTTTTGTTGAAAAAACATTAATCGAACCGACCTTTGTTTATCATTTTCCACTGGAAGTCAGTCCTTTAGCGAAAAAAGAGGATGGCAATCCTAATTTTGTTCAGCGTTTTGAGTTGTACATCGCTGGTGGTGAATATGCGAATGCTTTTACGGAGTTAAACGATCCAATTGATCAGCGTCAGCGTTTTGAGGCACAAGCTGCTGAACGTGAAAATGGCAATGATGAGGCTGAGTCAATTGATGAAGATTATATTGAAGCACTTGAGCACGGTATGGCGCCCACTGGCGGCCTAGGAATCGGCATTGATCGTTTGATCATGTTGCTGACTGACCAGCCGTCCATTCGAGATGTACTATTATTCCCAACTATGAGAAATTAAAAAGACTTGTTTTTTGACAAGTTTTTTTTATTTGTTTTAGAATGGTCTACATGCAAAATAATGATAGTGAAAACAAATCTGGATTCAGCCGTTTCTTGGATTCGATTCCGGCAGTCTTGTCTAGTACAGCATCGATCATGATTTTTTTATTTTTATTTGTCTACCTGTTTATCTTTGGTCTTCTTGGTTTCATTCCAGGACTCAAGTTCTTGGAACCATCTAATACGACCCAATTGATTTTAGGCAATTACACAAATGTTTTATCGGCTTTGGGCGCAGCCATTGCAGCCGGTGTTGGTAGCAGTGTTCATAAGCATGTTCGCGAGCACAGAAAACAGACGGCTGATCTGCAGACAACTGTTGATCGATTAGAAAAGAAAATCGATCAGTTATCAAAACAAGTCAATGAGACTAAATAGCGATCAGGCATTCTTAGTATTCTTGATGTTTAACACAAGTGACAGCAGCACAGCGGCAAAGACTGCACAAACAGCAAAGCTGACCATCATGCCATGAATTGAAACTTGAGCTGGACTAGATATGGTCACCAATATTTGGCTGATAATCAAGACGCCAATAACACCAGCGATTTGGCGCACGGTTGTGATCAAAGCAGTGCCGTGCGGAATTAAGTCATCTTTTAAGGCATTATTGGCATAGGTGACGGCTGGCATCATCATAAAAGCGTTGCCTGATTCAACTAAGGCGGCAAAAATGACTGCTAACAACCAAAGCTTTAAGTTGGATGTTGCAAAAAGACCGAAAAAGCCCGTGAAAATCATGCCCGATCCGATCGTCATAGTTCTTTTCAGTCCAAAACGATTCAAAACCGTTGCTGAACGGCGATTTAAAATACTCAAACTAACAGCGGCTGGAACCATTAACAGTCCTGACCATAAAGCATTGATAGCGAGAATTTTTTGGAAGTACAAGGGCATTAAGACGGTTGTGACAATCAAAGCAATGTAAGATCCAGCAGTTAAAAACATGCCCAAACGAAAGGCGGTGTTTTTAAGCACACGGATATCGAGTAGGGGTTCCTGCAGTGTTAACTGCCGGCGTATAAAGTAAGCAAAAAGGACAATACCCGCAACTAGCATGATGATCAGCCACAAGGACAGGCCGGTTATCATCGTTTGCAGCGCGTATAGAATCATTAATAGACCGATCAGTGTAACGGATGAGAGCAGATCGAAGCGGTAGGGTTCTTTAGGTATAACGTTTTTGATGAACTTTAACGATAAGAAGAAAAGGACGACCAGGATTAGTAGGAAAAAGCCGAAAACGGCTTGCCAATTAAAGATTTGCAGGATGACGCCGGAAACGATCGGGCCAACGGCTAAAGCTGAACCCATCACTAAACCGACCGAGCCCATTTGTATAGAACGTTTTTCAATCGGTGTAATTGATAAAATGACTGATTGAAAACTTGGAAACAATAAACCGACTGCAATGCCTTCAAGCAAACGCCCGACCATCAGCAAAGCAAAATTGCTGGCTGTCACGGCAATCACAGTGCCAATAATAAAGATGGCCTGCAAGCTAAGCAAAAAAGCTTTAAAATTGATATTTTTTAAAAACCAGGGCGACAAAGGCATCATTAAGACCATGATCAGCATAAAGCCTGTTGTTAGCCATTGAACGCTGGATATCGGCACCGAAAAATGTTTCATTAGGGTCGGATAGATCGTCGTCATTGCGGATTGGCTGATTGAAAACGTAAAACTAGTTGCTAATAAAACATTAATAAAGAACTTCTTTTGGACATCGGATAAATTCGACATGGCTCCCTCTTCTCATTTATCCATTCATGTTAAAATACAAAAGTGGCTATTTAGATTATATACCCAATATTCTTTTGCCCCAAAACAATTGGCGAGTTACTTGACCTTCATATGAAGATGTCATAAAATTAGATGGTTGTTTAAATTACTAGTATTCCGACTTAGCTCAGTTGGTAGAGCGCCTGACTGTTAATCAGGTTGTCGTCGGTTCGAGCCCGACAGTCGGAGTTTGCGGTCGATCGATTCACGTCGATCAGCCGTTTTTTATTGCAAGACCTGAACACTATTTTAATTAAGCCGACTTAGCTCAGTTGGTAGAGCATCGGTATCGTAAACCGGGGGTCGGCGGTTCGAACCCGCCAGTCGGCAAAATTTTTAAGAAACAGCGTGATATTAAGTGAAAGAAAGCTTGATATGACGCTGTTTTTATCTGGCATTGTTTTTTTGGTCGCTTATCAAGAAGATAGCCCATTCATATACAAAAACCACTATAGCGAGTACCTGGTCGTACCAGTGTAGAATTCTGTCAAAATCAAAAAAAGGCAGAACGTAAGCCGCAGCAAGGACAAAGGTAAAGATAACGGGGATAATATACGCCAGCTCGTGCGCTGCTAACCAAGACCGTAAAAGTAATGCGAGGACCGTTAATGTGATCAAAGAAATCGTGAGTGCATTCATATAACTATTTTCCTTTCCTGCTCATTCGTTGCAACAGACACAGATACTCATCAAAGCAAAATTGTTGAAGTATCCCCGACAAGTTTTTTGTTTACAGTTTTATTATCATAGCTAGCTGTTTAGTGGGAACATAAAAAAACGCAACAATTTGTTGCACTTTGTTGCACAAACACGATATATTGTTTTTTGGGCAATAGTTTGGCCACTTCACTTAACACATGATTGTTTTTACTTATCTGGTTGCTGTTCAAGCTAACCTCAAGCAAGTAAAATTAATGCTGAGCAAACGGTCTTTTTCCAAAGATATCTGATGGCTGAGTTTAATATCGTTCCTGAGAACTCTGTGTTGTCAGCCATGTTTACAAACCGTTCTACAATGGATAAAATATTTTTTAAAAAGAGGGAGTATTTGATGGCCAAGGGGCAAGAGCTAAAAGCACAAAGGCAGAAAAATGGTTTATCCCAAACGCAAGTAGCTCGGCATTTAAATGTCACGCGTCAAACCATTTCTAGTTGGGAACGGGGCCGGACCCTACCTGATTCAAATAGTCTCCAAAAGCTCAGTAAACTTTATCATGAGGAGGGTACGACAGAAGCAGTTGCGCCTGTTGCTCAGATTGATAATCGGCAGACCGACGAAGGCTTGCTCTTATTAATGTGTGCTTTAGTGTCTTTGATCATTATGCCCTTGGGCTTGATAGCAGCTCCGATCCTGATCAAGCGAAATAAAGCCAGCAATCGTTACTACCGTTTGATCTATCTCATTTCTATTGTTTCTTTGCTTACTAATTTATTAATCTTAGCTGCAATCATTGCGGATCGATTCAACTGGGGAATTACTAGCTACCACTAAGAGACCAGTAATTGACTATTAGAAATTATCGCTGTACAGGAGATGTTTGTTGAGACAACAGGCAGCATGTGGTCAGCGGTCCAACGAGCTTCACGATTGCTTATGCGGCTCAGATGCGAATCCCGTAAACTGCCTAAAGAAGCAGAGGCTTTCAAACCGTAAGCACTTGTGATGTGATTATTGTTAACGCTAATATGATAGCTAACTGACCAACCTAAGCCATTCTTACTGATGGTATAGCTACGATTGGCTAAACTGACTGCTAGTATCATATAATTATTGCTGTTTTGATTAACGGCGTCAGGAGTGATTGTAATGCTCTCACTATTTCCCTGATCATCCACACCTTGAAAACTCTGGCTTTGATTATTCTGTAAATCATAAATCAATGTGTCATCAGTTTGTGCAATATTTGAAAAGTTAAGATAGAATAGCACGCTAAATAGCGTTATTAGAAAAAATTTCGTCCCTGTCTTTATAGAATAGACATAGCTCGCTTCTTTTAATTTAAATCATGCTTGACTCATGCGTTTAACAGAAAAACCCATCCAAAGATGGGTTCACTAGATAAAATCTTAATTAATAACGGTCTAGGAAAAATAAGTCCCTAAACCAGTGTTTAAAATTTGCTTTGAACCAGACTGGACTAGGCATAAAGATCATGATAGACAGATAAAAAGACAAATAGATTAAGAGCCCTGTCATAAATTGGCCGATGGGCTGAATTTGCAAGAACGAAATTGGCAACAAGACCAAAGCCACGACATCAGAAATTATTGTCCACGCCAAGCGATGCTGGCCAGATTAGTCGGTCTTAGTACCTTGGGTGTACTGACAATCGTGAGAACAAATAAGATGAAGGCAATCCATTTACCTGTAACTGTTACTTTTGATAAAGCCATTTTTCTTCTTCTTTTTTAGAATTACTTTCATTATCCTTCCTAAACGCTCATTTAGTACAGAAAAAAGCGCAACAATTTGTTGCATTTTGTTGCGCAACGGGTTAGTAACACAAGATCATGATGCCCGCTTTTGTGTTACCTAAATGCTAGAAACTGTGATCTGTCTTTCAAACAGCAGAGAGAAAACAATCGTGAAACTAACAACAATAGGTTCGATACCTGTCCTGACCAGGTTTTCTTCTTTTGATTCAGCTAACTTTTGCAAGGCTCTAGCTTGCCACTTTAGGGACATTGACATTATTTTTTTGTCTTGTTATAGTTTCGATCGAATAACATAGTCAATAAATTAAAAATCACCATACAGATACCTGTAAAAAAAAGAAACACATTCTTTCTATACATTAACAAAAGTGATATGCCCAAAAGCATAAATAAACCTCTTAAAAGATAATCGCAAATAGCTAGGCTGATTTGTACTAATTTATTGTTCATTGCCACTCCGCATACCAAATTGGCCCATAAATTTGGCCAGTCACGCCACTGTAATTAAATACAATACCACCAGATACCGAGTCCGTTCCCCAACTCAAGGCTGCCAATGGTGTTGCAGCCGTTGACAATGCTACAGCAGCCAAGGTTGAAGCTAAAAATGGATTTTTCTTCGCTTTCATTTCTTCTTTTTCCTTTACTTAGAATTAAGATCATTATCATTCCTAAGTATTAATTTAGTACATAAAAAAGCGCAACAGATTGTTGCGCTTTTTTATGTATCAGATTAGTGTTCACAGGTGATAATAAACACATGCTAATAAAGGGAGGAAAATATAATTAAAAAAATCAGTTTTTTAGCTTCAGTTTTAGCGGCTGCTACACTATCGGCGGGCATTACGCTCTTGGCAGCGGACATGAAACATGATCAGTTTTCTGATCTAAAAACTAGCCATAACATATGTCAATATCAGACTCGGAGTATCTAGCGATGGAAAAAGCCATTAAAAAAATAATCAAACAAGAAAAATTATTTTCAGAAATAGCTCATGAGAACTTGGATCTATCGACCAAAGCGGGACAGGACTATCTGCGGGCCGTTATTTATCAGCAAGATCAGATAATCGGCGATCTGATAAAAGAACTGGTTAAGTTGGATCGCCAGTTTGATCCGGTAGGACGCTACATTTTTGATCTGTCCTTGAATCAATCGCAAGCTAGTGAAGTCATTATGACCCTTAGTTCCAAACAGTACTTAGAGAAAACACCCGAGGAGCGCACTGAATGGTTAAAGAACTGGTTTAAGAAAAATAACGTTGGTCCAGATAGCTTGGCCGATGGTTTTCAAAGAGCTATTTCAAAAGAAATGGCATAACGAGCCTTTTCCTAAGACTGCGGAATATATTACGCAAAAAACCTGTTTTTAACTGAAAATACGCATATAGTACACAGTTTTCCTAAAAGAAAAATGACGTGATAGGCTGGTATAAGCAGAGGCACTGCATCAGGAATTGCCTTAGCAATTAGAGAGGTCTTAAGTTGGCGCATTCTTTAAAAAATAATGATTATCAACCCTATCAGCCTGATCCCCGTATTTTAGCTGAGTCAGTTTTAGATATTACTGAATATTTAGGCAACACAGCAGCTTCTCCTTTATCGGTCAATATCTTTTGTTTGGAACACGACTTGAATTTTGATGATTTCACGCAGATTTGGCGTTGCTTATCCAAGATTGTGACTGATCAGGATAACATAGGATTGAAGATCACCTTTCCATTGATTAAAAAACGCCTCAAACAAGCAGCTGGTCCACAAGTGAAAGAGTTCAACGACCAGGCCATGGTAGGTCTGATAAAAGTATTTGCTAAGAACTTAATACCGGATTTATATGTACTATCACTTTCTATAGAAGACGACTATCAAGCATCAGAACAAAATCGAAGTCACTGAAAAATTAGCTAATTGTTTTTTGGTTTGATAAATAATCATGGCGCTTAATTCTTCCCCGTATCGAACTTACTAAGTTATCTAAGATGAAAACAAGGTTTAAAACACAATTCATACATTATTTAAGTTCGCTGTGCGAGACGGCTGCCTTGGTTTTGATTTTAGTTGCTTTAACTGAACTGATCTTGAGAAAGCAGCCCACCATTCAGCTGCATAGCGATTTTGTGACATTTACGCTGGCTTTTCCGCTACTATTTTCTAAGCTTGATCAAACTTTTGGTCGCTTTGGGAAAAGCAAACTAGTCTTACTAGTTTTCATGCTGTTTTATCTATCAACTGTTCTATTTGCACATTTTAAGATTGAGAGTTGGTCTCTTAGTTGGCCAGTCTATCTGCTGATGGTGTTATTGTTTGTCTTGATCGACATGTTGCTGCATCATTGGATCAAGAACCAATCACAATGAGATCTAGTAAAAGAAAGAATTTGCTCTGTGGTTTTTGGCAACTGTATCTGCCTTGCTTTTGTTTTTAGGTTTGTCAACAAGCTCTAATATTCTGACAGATATCTGGCTAGTCATTTTGTCATGATTCGGTATCCTAGGGGGCTTGTAGAACCGTTGCTAATTATCGCCGAGCTAGTGCCATGGCATTTCTAATAGTTATGGTTTTCTTTTAAGATATATAGTATTGGAGATGAACAACTTGAAAAAACTCATTAAAATAACTTTAGCTTATGTCTTCTTTTTTCTGATTTTTGATTTAATCGTGTCTTTTGGTATTCGTGGCATTATCGACCTTGTATCAGGTCGTGGTTATCAAGTTGCGATCTATATCAAACGAAGCATCTTAGACATACCTAGTACTTTTATCTTCTTTTTCTTTTGGGGCTGGGTAGAATATTCTTATCGAAAACACCAGACTAAACAACGATCCAGCGCCAACAAGACTAGTACCAAATGAAAATGGATATAGAAAATTATCGAGATATACTCTGATCCTAGTATTTGGTACATAAATACTGAGACATTTATACCATTATTAAATAACTAGGATAGGAGCAAAACGCATTATAATTTTTATAGGAACTCTAATTACACCGGACTACAAGCCAGCGTCACCGAAGGACCTTCTACGGCTGATTTGAATTGATAATTGAAATGAACTAATAATGACTGATCGAAAAAAAAGTAGCAATCAATTCCGTTTAATCTTTGATATTCTGTGGCCAGTCTCTTATATTCTCTTGGTCGGTGTGATCATTTTCAGTATTTATGCTGAACCCGCCTTCACTGCTAACGGTCGGTTACTTGCCTCGATTGTGGTTGTGTTAGTGGCCTTAGCATTAGGTTTGCCAACTAGTTATCATCATTTCAAGAAAGACGGCTTTGTTGGTAAAAGAAAGTCTGAATCAAAGTAATTAAAAGTAATTTTAATTTAACGCAGTTTTTTATCTAATTTCATGATGGGTTTCGTTTACTTTGATTCATATTTCTTCTTGATAATGAAATTTTTTTGGCAAATGGCCAGTCATTACAATTGTTTCTAATGCCAAAGTCAATAAAGAAGAAAAAGCCAAATGCGCAAGCGCTGTCTGTCCAATTGCGCTGTATATGGATGAATTCTATCATGCGTGATATGTTCATTGTTTGATCTTCGGACCCATCAGATCATCGATGCTCGCCGGTTCGAAGCGCTTTATTGGGATCTTTGGGAAAACATCTGCTGTGTAGTTCTTGATTACAGGACGTCATACCAAATTTTTGTTAATTTGATATGATGTTTTTTTATTTTTCTTTAAAAAATACGTATCAATAATTAGCTGGTTCAGAAAGGAGAAAAATACATGAGCTCAGTTATGATTAAAAGATTAGTCAAACAGCTTAGCATTGCGTCTACTTGCTGGGCTGTGATTTTTTTGATTGATTATCTAATAGAACTGTTTCAAATCAATCATACGAGTACGATTACAACGTTGAGCGGCTTAAAAATCGTGACACAAATAACACCGCGTGAGTTAAATACTGAGTTTACTTTAACTTTTCAATCGCTATGCTTGTATCTAACTTTTGTAGTCATTTGGTTCGTTATTTATTCCGTGATTAAGTTCATGAAAAAAAGATAATATTTTAAATTTACGCTGTGATTGCGTCTAATTGTAATGGACGTCGTTTGCCTCAATAATCTGGTAAACGCTAGGTTCATAAATAACGCATCAAGGAGAATTTGCATGAATAAATTATTATCTATGATATTTGCATTAACAGGAACATTTGGTATTTCAGCCGGGGCGGCTAAAGCTGTTTATCCAATTTTGGTCGCTGCTTTTAGTAGGGGTTCGATCACGTTAGGGCGAGCAATTGCCTTAACGGCCGCAACAGGCGTGGGCGCTTTAATCGCCGCAACCGTGATCGGTTTTGGCGGTATGTATATCAGCAAAAAATTAAAAGCAGGAAAGGGCGCGACAATCGCTTGGTAAATGACATTACTCATATAAATTAAATGACTTATTTATCATAGAGAAGCAATGCTGAAAATTGTATTTTTAGAATCCAAAGCTTTTTACAGAGAGATAGTATCAGACAAATTGTCTTTGTGGATCACGCTGTTTAGTTTGTCACTTTTAACTCTGATGAGCTATGCTATAGGATTATTCTTTCAAGATGATATTCAATCCAATTATCAATTGTTAAGCAATATCTTGTTAGCCTCGTCTACGATTGGATTGAGTGGTGGCTTGGATCTGTTTAATCGCTTTATTCGGTCTAATAAAAATGATGTAACCGCTGTTTGGCCAAGGAAAAAACCTTTTGTCTTAATTGTTAAATCATTTAAATACGAAATGCTGGATAATGTCATTTATCTTGTTTTTTTGTTGGTTTTTGCGATACCGTTATTGCAAAATTTTCGGCCCTATATCACGCTGGTAATCCTACTAGCCTTAATTATCTTTAATTGTTTGCGAAAAGTAAAACAAATTACCAGACTTTATACTCGAAAAAATCTATTTAATTGGTTATCAACTGGTGTTGGTTATTTGATCGAACTCCTAGTCATCAACACGGTTTTTGCGGTTCATTCTGTTGTTGAATTGACAAATTGGCTGACCTTTTCAAAACTTTTGACGACTGATATTCGCCAGACGGTGATTGCACGTCCGGACTATCTGTTGATTTGTAGCGCATGCTTGATGTTGTTACCGATTCTCGTCTTTACCTATTACGTTCTTGCTGATAGGACGACTGCGGCCGTAAAAAATCAGCCCCAACTCACGGGAACTTTTCTTTATCGATTTGTTGTGGCTAATAAATTATTGAATGGCAACGCAATTAGTAAAAGAGCTATTGATAAATTAGTGGAAACTGGATACTGGCAGCAGTCTCAACGAGATTTGTTTTTAGCCGTCTTAGCCATTTTGCTATCTTATGTTATTTCGGCCGTTTTGCATGTGTCTATAATACCCAGCAGACTTACGGCGGTGTTCTTTATTAGCATTTTTCTGATAAAAACCGTCACTAGTTTTCAAGCAAAAGTTCAAGATGATTTCAATGGCGAGATCACGATGCATCTTTTGTGTCCTGGTATGCTAATGTACGTAATTAGAAAATATCAGATCTTCCTAGGCTTTGTCGGCATGATTCAAATTTTTGTCTTACTGTTAGTGCTACATCTATTTGATTTTGTTTTTCTGATCTTTTGTAAGGAATTTATTTTGATGTCGATGTCACTGCTGGCTAATTTGCAGCTCAGTAGTTTATTGTCTCGTCTTTTTGTTCGTTATCGACAATCAGATGCTGTCTGGCCGACAGTTGGTCTTTTAGCTACTGGGGCTGCTGTGGCAATGGTCACAGAAATAGTTTGCATGCCGATGTATTTTATGTCGGCTTTGCAGTGGCATGATGCTTGGATTTTTGTGGGACAGATCATATTCTTAGCGCTAGTGTATGCCTTAAGTGTTTATTTGATTGGCAAGTGTCAACGAAATTTTTATGGTGAGTATAAAAAGTATGCAGCTAAATAAAAAATGTTTGCCGTGGACCAAGCTCTGAAGATATCTTTCGTGATCAGTTGTGGATTGGCAATCCTAGCTTTTTTCATTGGTACGCAATTAATTGGACTATTTCAGTCAAATGATCAAACAGTTACGATGTCGGTTATTGAAATTTTTTGCCACAATGTTCTGATTTCATTCATATTGATTCTAAGTGTTTTCAGCTATGGGCTGATATCCCTACTCCTCATAGCAAGTAATTTTCTGATATTTGGTATGCAGCTAACCGCCATGGTGACAAAGGTTGGTTTTTGGCATATGACAGAAAAAATATTTTGGCATGCTTTGTTTGAGTTACCAGCGATCATGATCGCAGCCTCTTTTGGTTTTTATTTATTTGTTTCGCAATTGGTCTTGAGTCAAAAATTTAATCGAAACAAGTTTTGCTGGTTGATGACGAGATTGACCAGCTTGGTATTGGCACTTGATTTGATTGCGTCAATCGTTGAAGTTTATGTGAGCAACGGGATAGGTGAACCATGATTAAAAACGCATTTAACAAAAGAAACGTCTTCATTTTCATGATTTTAAGTCTTATTTTCTATTCAATTATTTTTGTGACTTTTAAGAATTTTGGCAGTGTTTTTTTAGATAATGCGCTGACGCTGACACAGGCAGATCAGCCATTTTTAATTAAATTTTTCACCAATTTGCAGCGTGTTTATAGCAATGCTGTGATTCAGATTATTTTTCGGTTACTCCAATTTGCGATAATGTTTTTCCTATTGAAAGCCATGCTGAGAGTCTGTTTTGTATTGGAAAATAAATTAAGAAAAGTTGTACTCGAGCATGAGCGGTCAATCAATGATCAATTTTTATTGAAGATCGTATTCATTAATAGTGCGGGTCAATTATGTTTAGCTCTATTGACGATTGTGTTAGGAGAGCAGCTGATCATGTTTTCGGCTGAGGCCTATGCCGTGTATGGCTTATGTCTCCTGGTCGTCAAACTGGTCTTTGCTTTTTTACCCTACATCAAAAAGAGTGGTGCTGGACTTTCCTGCATATTTTACAGTGTGTTTCAAATAATTATTTTGATTGGAATGGTGATTTAATGACCTACTTATCTTTAAAAAATATAAGCAAAAGTTATGATGGCAAAATAGTTTTTCATAACCAGAATTTTGATTTTTCGCAAAATGAAATTGTTTTCTTTGTGGGGAAAAACGGTGTGGGCAAAACAACTCTCATGGAAATCATCATTGGTTTGAATCAACCTGATCAAGGTACGATTATGTTAGATGATCGCGAACTCCGAATACCCTACGATGTATCAGCACGAAAACAACTATCTTTTCTGCCGACCGAAAATCAATTGGTTAACTATTTAAATGCCAAAGAAAATCTAGCTTATTTTGCCGAAATATATCGCATCAAAGATTATGAGCCAACTATTAGCGGTTTGATTAAAAACTATTTGTTTGCCGACCAAGAAAAAAAGCTTGTCAAAGATTACTCGACCGGGATGAAGCGACGTCTCAGCTTGGCATTGATTGATTTGATAGATGCTCCGGTCATTATCTTAGACGAACCCAGTCTGGGGCTGGATATTTATAATACGGATTTTTTGCGCAAACAGCTATGGGCTTATCGCCAAGCTGGAAAACTCGTGATCGTGACCAGCCATGACCTTTTATTATGCCGACGTTTGGCAGACCGCGTCTATTTGTTTTCTAATGATCGAGTTGTTGAATATCGAGGAAAAGCCATGCGGAATTTGGAGCAAGGCATTTTAGATAGTTATGAAACAACTCAATCAAGCGTCTAAAGAAGTGATACGTTCAGTCATTTTTTGTTGCACTTTAGGGAAAGCTGTGTCAAGAAAATCTTGTTGACTAAACCAGTTTCCAGGAAAAAAGCTTAAGTTGACCTTGCTGGATAATTCGGCGGCCAGCAGGTGAATGGTCCACTTTTGATGGGTGAAAGTATGAATGACTGCTTTCACGGGTAACGGCTGGATATTGAGGAGCAATTGATAGTTGTGTTTAAAATAGCGAGTTAAGGCAGTCATCATGTCGGATTCAGTTAGGAATTCATCTTTGCCGTCAAAAGTTAATAATTCAGTTTCTGTCACTAAAGGGAAAGTCCAAAAATCAGCGAGAATACCTGTATCTGGTCTCTTTTGCATCAAAATACCAGCTGATGATCTCACAACTAAGCCATAATAAGTGATTGCTTTGGGACGTGGTTTTTTATTTTTAACTGGATAGTTTAACTCAATACCATCTATAAAGGACTGATCGAATTCTTTCACTGGAGAATGACTAGAATCTGGATTGGCCGCTGTCATGTAGCTTGAACCCAGATCCATAACAGCTTGATTAAAATCACCCGGGCGGTCTTTAGAAATGATTTTCCCAATTATTTTTTCAAACAGTTGTCGTGTGTGTGGTTGACTGATTTCGTCATCAATTTCTAGTAAACGTGAAAAAACGCGAAAAGCATTTCCGTCTACGGCTGGAACTGCTTGATTAAAGGCGATACTGGCAATCGCACCAGCTGTATAAGGGCCAATACCAGCCAGTTGTTGTAGAGCTTCACTGGTTTTCGGCCACTTGCCGTGATAGTCATCAACTAATTGTTTGGCCGCCTTTTGTAAATTACGGGCGCGAGAATAATAGCCAAGGCCCTCCCAAGCCTTCATGAGCTTGCCTTCATCCGCTGATGCCAGCTTTTCAATAGTTGGAAAATCAGCCATAAAACGTTCGTAATAAGGGATCACAGTCTGGACTTGAGTCTGCTGCAGCATAATTTCTGATATCCAGACGTGATAAGGATCATGATCCTGGCGCCAGGGCAGATCGCGTTTATTATGATCGTACCAATCTAATAAAGTTATTTGAAACGAGTGAATTTTATCATCTGACCATTCAATCATATTAAGGAAACTCCTCAATTTATGATACACATTTATGATTGTTATTCTGAGTCCTATTAAAAACCATCATGCTGTGACATGATGGTTTTTGCTGACGGATTATTTTTTGTTTACGCCAATTTGACGTTTAGTAGTCTACTCTGTGTGCAAGATGCTTGACTGTGTATGCCGAATTGATGTGATTTGAAATATTTTTTGAAGCTATCAATCGTTCAGACGTTGACAGTCTGGTCTTGCCAGGCTTGACTAAGTGCTTCGCCTAATTTTTGAATACCAAGTTTGATGTTGCTGATTGATTCGCCTGTGAAGTTAATGCGGGCGCCGTTTTTAATACTTCCGGAAGGATACAGATTAGTCGATGGCGTGAAACGAACGTTAGTATTGATTAATTGCTGATCTGAAAAGCGGTCCATATCAAAACCTGTTGGCATCGTTAACCAGATGAAAAAACCGCCTTGAGGATCAGTGAATTTTGCGTTACGTGGCATGTAAGCTTTCATTGCTTGGATCATGGCATTCTTTTTTTCACGATAGTTGTTTTTAAGGATCTCGATATGGTCATCTAACTCATTTTCTTCCAAGTATTCATTTAAAATGGACATTGTCAGGTTGCTGGATTCAATATCAGCAGCACTTTTCAAATTTAGCAAGTCTTTAAATAAATGATCTTCAGCGGTTAACCAGCCTAAGCGTAGACTTGGTGCGATAATTTTTGAAAAACTGCTGACATAAATGACGCGTCCTTGTGTGTCAAAAGATTTAATAGTTGGCAAACTCTCACCACTATAACGCAAGTCACGATAAGTACCGTCTTCCAGGATGACAACATCATATTCATTGGCTAGTTCAAGGACACGCTGGCGTTTCGCCAGGGACATTACTGCGCCTGTCGGATTCTGAAAATCTGGTACTGTATAGATCATTTTGATATTATGCTGTTTCAGAATTTTTTCCAAGATTTCGACATTCATGCCGTCTGCTTCAATTGGCACTTCGTAAAAAGTCGGTTCGTAGGCTTGAAAGGCTGCCAGAGCACCAATATAAGTCGGGCCTTCGACAATTAGACCATCATTTTCATTCAATATTAATCGGGCGGCGAGATCAATTCCTTGTTGAGCGCCTTGTGTCAGCATAACGTGTGTGGCATCTGTCTTGATATTATCTTTATCAGCTGTTCTTGCAACTAGCTTTTCCCGCAAGGATGCTAAACCCAGACTATTTTTATACTGCAGCAAATTTTGTGATGATGTGGTGAAAGTAGTCGCTGCTGCTTGTGCTAATGCCTTTTGTGGAAACAGGTTAGCATCAGGGTAACCGGCTGAAAAAATAATTTGGTCTGCTTTCGCTGTTTGAAAAAGTTTATCTAATCCACTGTTTGATGTTCTTTGAACTCTGCTTGCAACATGATTCATTTTGTTCACCTCGATAAGAAAATTAAAAGTCAGACTAATCATGTCTGCGCTTTTCTCTTTTCATGGTAAGCTCAGTTTATGGATAAGTAAAATTCAACTTTTTCACATATTGATGAAATTTATTCAACTAAAGGATTATCATGACTAATTTTTCATATCAAGTTTTTTCAGCAGTCATTCAAAAGGGTACTTTTTTTCAAGCAGCGCAGCTATTAAATGTCACGCCTAGTGCTGTGAGTCATTCGATTAATCAACTGGAGAATGAGCTGGGTTTTCCATTATTTTTGCGCAATCATAATGGTGTTGAATTAACAAATGATGGGAAAACTGTGCTGCCCATCATTCGGAGAATTTTGAACACCGAGGAACAGCTTCATCAAGTAGCTGATAATATCAAAGGCCTCAATGATGGCCGAGTGCGAATTGGTGCCTTTAGCAGTGTTTGCATTAATTGGCTGCCAACAATTTTGCAGCATTTTAAAGATGACTATCCCCACGTTGAAGTCACGATTTTTCAGGGAACCTTTAATCAAATTATCGCTGGTATTCACGATGGATCAATTGATGTTGGTTTTAGTTTGCTACCGATCGATGATCATTTACTAGTTGAACCTTTGATTCAAGATCCGATTTATTGTGTGGCACCGTCGAATTTTGTTCCAAAAGACAAAAAAGTTGTCACTAAAAAAGATATCGGTGATCACCGTTTTATCTTGCAGCAAATCGATTATGATCGTGATACTAAAAATGCTTTGGATCGTTATGATGTTAACCCGAACTCGCTTACTTATTCAATAGATGATCAGTCGATTTTATCAATGGTGGAAAGTGGTCTGGGTCTTGGGATCTTGCCGAAATTAGCTTTAAAAAAATTATCTGGGGATGTTCATATTTATCCTTTTGACAAACAATTTGCCCGCACGATCTGTTTAGTTGCTAATAAACTGCAGGCACAGACACCATCCACGAAGCAAATGATTGCCGCTATTAACGCTTTTTTGAAGGAAACCTATGCCCAGCAGCTTTTGATCGATTGATTAGTGCGTCAAAAAAACTAGTAAACGCAATCGTTTACTAGTTTTCTATTTGTCGTCTATCAATGACTTAATAATAATTTACATGATCGATGCTTTATCGGTTTGCTTTTTCAGATAAGCAACCAGTTGCTTAATGGTGATAAAGGGTAAATTAAATTTTTCAGACATTTCTTCCAAATAGTCTTGCCGTGCCATATGGCCATCGGGCAAGACTATTTCACAAATAGCACCAACTGCCGTTTCACCGGCTAATTTTGCAAGATCTACAGCCGCTTCAGTGTGGCCATCTCTTTGTAATGTACCGCCTGTAACAGCAACCAAGGGGAATGAGTGGCCTGGATGAACAAAGTCACTGGCTTTAACATCTGTTTTGGCTAATTGCCTGATCGTTGCGGAACGGTCAAAGGCTGAGATACCAGTCGTGACACCAGTTGCTTCGTGATTGCCATCTAAGGAAATCGTAAAAGCGGTGTTGTTGATTTCGGTATTGTTTTCAACCATAGGTTTCAATGCTAGTTTTTCGGCTAATTCGGCTGAAATTGGTGTGCAAAGTAACCCACGTGCATGTGTGATCATGAAATTAACATTTTCAGGCGTCATTTTAGAACCGACTCCTAGTAAGTCACCTTCGTTTTCGCGCCCTTCGTTATCGGCGATTATAATCAGGCCGCCATCTTTTAATTGCTGTACTGCTTGCTCGATCGTTGAATAGCTCATTTTTGTCCGCCCATTATTTTATTTGTGAAACATTTTTAGTCTACAGGAATTAATACTGGGGAGTATTAATTTCTGATTTCTTTAATCATTTTTATAATTTATGACCGAATAATAGCGTTAAAACCGAACATTAATCAATATATCGCTTAAGATAGTTCGTTAATAAATTATTGTAAACCTGTTTAGCAACTCTGATAAAAGATTTTTTATTTAGTCTACAGGCGATTGTAAATCCCACAAACTAATTACGTGTTTCTTTAATTTTTTTATGATATGAATTAAAATATTTTGTGGTTATGAGTGGGCCGTGATTTTGTAAATGCGATCAAGCTTGGGCTCTAATTCCTTTCTTAACTGATGGGTGACCATCACAACTGTTAATTGGGAGTCACTGGTCAGCAGATCCTCAATTTCGGTTCTAGATCGATTGTCCAAAGCTGATGTACCTTCGTCGATCAAAAATATTTTTCGTTTGCTCGATAATCCGCGCGCTAAAACGATCCGCTGTTTTTCACCACCTGACAAGTCGCTGCCATTGTATTGCAGAATCGTGTCTAAGCCATCAGGCAAACGACTAACTAACTTGCTTAAACCCGTTTGATCAATGATTTTGTCCAAGTCGAGATTATGAATATGGTCATCTAATGTGATATTATTCCTCAGACTATCGTTAAAAATATAGGGATCTTGATCCAAGTAATAAATCTGTTCCCTGACTTGACTTAAATCCAGATCTCGATAATTCAAACCATCAATCATTAATTCTCCAGTGTAGCTGGTTAATTTTCCGGCCAGAATATTCAATAAAGTCGTTTTACCGGAGCCTGAATCACCGATCAGTGCGTACTTATGATTCTTTTCAATTGTCAAAGAGATTTGTTTGAGAATTTCACGTCGATGGTCGTAGCCAAAACTCAGATTATGAATGCTTAACTGCTGATTGAAGTGATTAAGTTCAGCGGTCGGCTGTTTATGGAAATCTGGTAATTGTGTAAATTTATCAAAGATCGGCTGTACAGCTTTGATCGCAATTAAACTTTCGCTTGTGCCGGTAATGCCAGCAAAGATACTGCCGGCAAAATTTTGAGTGGCATTCACTGCGCCGATCGTGACCAGCTTTGCAAACACGAGCAGTCCAGTTTGAATCATGATAAAAGTTTGGCACATAACACTAACGGCGTTAGTCGTGGCCGACATGCTGCCATAGATGCGTGCATAATGATTATTTTTTGCTGCCGCTTCTTTTGATGAGGCGACTGTTTTTGACACAATTAATCGACTAAGATTCAGCATATATAAAGGATTGAAACCTTCCAAAATATCTGTTAGCTGGTTGGTTAATTTTTCATTGCCTTGAGTCATTGATAGCGAGGCAGCAGTGATTTTTTTCGTAAAAATATGAGGTGTAGCTAGCACAAGCGCTGATAAAATAATTGCGGATAAAATTAATGAAAAATGATAATAAGCAAGCGCGATGGCCGAGAAACTAATATTGGCTAAATTATCAATTAGGTCATAAACGTTATTAAAACCATTTTGGTTGATCGTATTAATATCATTGGTCATCCAAGAACTGTAGACGGCTTCGTTTTTTTCATGATATTTTTCGTAACTACTTTGGGCAAGCCTATTGGCAATATTTTGTCGAATGCTTGTGTCCATTAATTGAATGACCTTTGAAGTATAAAAATCTTGGATATACAAGCTGTAGCAGTAAAAAATATAGGCTAGTATTTCCACGAGTATCCAAAACATAAATTGATCAAAATCTCGTTTGACCAAATTTGTCAATGCATTGGCCGAAGCGAGGGCGCCGATCATTAAGACGAAATCACGCAGGATGATAAAGGCAGACACAAAAAGATTCTGAGGCAGAAATTGTCTGAGACATTCATATAAATTCATATTAAAAGACAGCTTTCTTTGATTTGTTTTCAGAAAGTGCACATTGTTTAAAACAAAATGAGTGCACAAAAAAATCTCGTTTAAAGATTTTTTAACTTGCTAACAAATTAAGACAGCACCTTTAGTCATACGATATTTCAGCTTCCTAGGAATGATTTCTATTAGCCAAAGAATACAACATATTTTGACGAAATGCTATCTCTTTTACGGCCTGCATCTGTAGGAAACTTTAGTTTTTTGATTTTCAAGCATGACGGCGAAGATACCAATTATAGATACTGTTGGCTGTTTGATCTGATAAATAACGAAGCTGAATGGCCTGGTTGCTGTTGCCATGTCTGATATTAATGGTTAAATGAGCCAAGTTTTTGTGTACCATCCAGACAGTTCTATGATAATTAATCGATTGAATGTTTTGCCATGGCAGAAAGTACAGTTCTTTGGTCCACAAGCGTCCAACTTGCAAGACTAATTGCTGATCGCCGACTTGCGCAAAAGCAGTTTGCCGGCTTTTGTAGTAGCCGAGGCTGGCAGCGACCGCTAGCAGCAGCAAAGCAGCATAACCAAAGGGCCGCCAAAAATAGATGGCAAGCCCGATTGGCAGCAGGGAAATTATGACTGCATTACGAATAAAATAGTAAATTTTGTTAACAGACAAATGATTCAAATTAGGATTAATTGCTGGCAGCCAGCTAATAAAGGCATGAATTTTATTAAAAACCAGTTTATTTGAAATGACAGGTATCACAAGCAAGTCGTCATGATCATCCTCGCTTTTAGCCGCATTGGAAGCAATAATCGTATTAACGGTTGCTAACTTCAGCCATTGACGCAGAATACTTTGCTTGATACAAACAGCCTGAATCCGATTAATTGGTGTTGTCACAGTATTTCTTTGAAAAAAACCGCCGATCGTTGTCAGCTTCTGATCTGTTTTCGTCAATTGAAAATGATAATAACGCAAAACAATTCTCAGATAAGAAACGATCAGACTTAAAATCGCAATCAAAACAAATAATAGTAAGGCAATGCTGAGGCTTAAATGATTAAAATAGTTGTTGGCTGCCTTGACATAATGATCAGGTAAAAAACGATCTAGTTGAGACATAATACTGCCAACCGCGATCAAGGCTGGAATCAAGCCGACTGAGGTAATCGCATACAAAGAAAGATCATTAGCCGTAATATCGTAAACTGCCTGCGGTTCAACAACATGATCAGCCTCAATCGTTTCCGTAGAGACAACTTGGCTGCTGCGCCGGTTCAGCTGTTCGATCAAGTGAGCAGTTTTTACGGGAATAACAGCTAATTGGGCCTCGGCTTTGCCGTCATTATGGCCGGCCGTTTCTATGGCTAAGGATTCTAAATTAAAGGGTTTTAGAAAAAACCATTGTTTATGTTGGATCGTTTGAATGCGGCTGTAGGGAATATGATTATGCTGACGTACAAAAAGGCCTGAGTGGATCGTCAGACTATTGTCGTTAAATTCGTATGTTAAACAGTAATAACGAACGATAGGCATCATAATAAACACAAGCAAGACAGCCGCTAGTTCCGCTAAACTGATCAAACTATCAGCAGTGTTATCGAATTTAACATTAAAGAACATATAGATCCACAGATACCAAGTCGACCTTAAATTTTTATAAATAAATCCGATAATCGAAAAAGGATGAAGATGACTAGCTTTTGTCATCTTGTACCTCCACAGCCAAGTCCATGATTTGATCACGGAGTTTTTCTGCTGTTATGGGCTCTAATCCGTCAATATCATGTTGGGTCGAAGCTGTTGCGACAGTCACTTTTTGTAATTTCTGCCACTGCAGAATAGGGCCGGCAGACAAAGTAACATTTTGTACGCGTGTGATCGGAATAGCTATTCGTTGACGAAAAACAAATCCTGATTGCATTTCAACGGCGTTTTCTGTAATCGTATATTGCCAAAAACGATAACGATATGGGATGGAAAGGAAGTTAATAAAAGCAGCGACCAGCGTAAGGGCGGCGACTAAGTAGATGATAAAGGCTGGCAAGTGCCAAAAGCGACTGGCAAAAAAAATGGCAATATTGATGATAACTAGTAAACATAGGTTGCCTAAGGCGCTGATCAACCAGGTTATTTTGATTCTTGCAGGCAGTTTGTGTGTCTGATTCATTTATTCTCCTAAGGGGGTTGTTGTGTTGTTGATTAACTATCATTAAAAAGGTTCAAAGAACGCTTGTCAACCGATGGTCAAAATAATCTTATAATTCAGTCAATAAAAATTGTAATCGTTGTACAATGTTTTTCTGAACTTTAACTCATCTGTAGATCATCTGCGTCGCTGATAGCTGGAGCTGCCGCCATTGATCACTTTCACGATTTCATCTGCTAGGGTATCTCGGCGAACCGGAATATAGGCAGCTAGCAATTTTTTTAGTAAAGGTAGTTGTTTGGACACATTTAACGGCGCTGCTAGAATGACTGAATAAAGCCGTGCTCGATCGTAAACCATGCCAGGATAAATAATTGTGTTGTGTCTGTTTTGTGCCAAGACGATTTTTTCCGCCGCGTATTTAGCCAGCATATATTTACGCAGAATGACAGGCATTTTGTTGGCCGAAATAAACAAAAACCGGCTCGTTTGCTGATTGTTTTTCAAATAATCAGTGATTTTACGTACTGGTTCGATCATAAATTTTTCATAAGTCAGGCCTTTGCGGCGATTTTCAAACAGAATACCGATCGCATCTATGACCCAATCGGCTTGATCAACGTATTTTTGCCAACGATCGTCGACTAAGATATCAGAGGCGACCCACTCAACTTGGTCGATCCACGTTCCAGTTAAATTAACAGCTTGGCCATGTCGCGAAATACTTGTGACTTGTTGACCATTTTGAATGAGTTTTTCGACTATTTTTTGACCAATAAAACCACTACCGCCAAATACGACGATTTTCATGCTAGACTCCTAGTCTGCTTCATAATACAAAAGCGATCGTCCTTTCAAAGGCTGCAAATCACGATTATTGCGTGCATACAAGTCTTGTAAAAAGGCAAGCTGCTGAGTGGAAATTTCAATTGGATTTTGAAAAACGTACCACTCGACGTTTTCGCTTAATGGCGGTGTGGTCAGTGAACCTAAATAATGAAAATAAGATTTATTTGTTGGCATTAAATCGCTTGTATCACAACTAAAAAGTGTCTCCTGACCAATTTGTGAAAAGACGCGACCGAGAACCGTAGACGTTCGGCCGAGTTTGGCAAAAACAGCCACAACTGCTAATTGTCCATCAGCGGCTTGATTGACAAAGTGGATCTCGGCCGCAAATGTGCGATCGTCCAGGGTATGTTCGCTCGGTGTGTGAATATGAAACTGCTGCAATTCAAAATGGCGGTTATTTAAAATAGCGTGACCGCGATGGCCTACTTCCAGTCCGCGACCAGTATCATGGACGTACATAGCAACGGTTCCGTAATCAAATTTTAAAGGTGCCTGGTAGCGGGCTCTTTTTGCCGTCTGGGAATTCAAAGCAACAGGGGATTGCATGGACCCAGATATAAATGGCCAAAGATCTTGTTGATCATAATCAAGCTTTTTCATGTCAGTTCCTCAATTCCGAGTTATTAATTAATCATTTTAGACGGGCGATCTTTAAAAAACAATTCGTATCGTCTGCTTGACATATATGATAAATGCGCTTAAAGTTCTAGCCAATAGACAGTGATGGAATGAGTATTAAGTTTGCAGCCTGAAGAGACGCTGATGAGTGGTGAAAATCGGCGGGTGAATACTTAAGAAGATGGTTCTTGAGTCGACTGCTTGTCTGCTGAAGTATGCTGCAAGCGCGGGAATGCCCGTTATAGCTGTGAGTTTGTTGCATAAACTTAATGAGGATTTTTTGGTGACAAAGAATCAAAAACGAGTGGCACCGTGATTGATTCGCCTCGCATTCCAATTTTTTGGAGTGCTTTTTTAGTCATTAACACGAGGAATATTTCGATGAGCCGAATACGAAGTCATACAACGATATGCTGGCTGCTGCTCTGGCGGGGCCAAGGTTTGAGTGAGACACGAATGTGCCGCGACTTTTTTGTTGATTTCTTTTCTTAAAAATATAAAAAATCGAGGTACTTCTCATGAGTCAAATTAAATATCATTTTGAAACAAAACAGGTTCACGCTGGTCAAGAAGCTCCTGACCCAGCTACCGGTGCGCGTGCAGTACCGATTTACCAAACATCATCCTTCGTGTTTAAGGATGCTAAAGAGGCTGCGGGTCGTTTTGCCTTGACAGATCCAGGATATATTTACGGCCGGCTGACTAATCCGACTAATGCTGTTTTTGAAACACGGATCGCTGCTTTGGAAGGCGGCACGAGTGCGATCTCCTTAGCTTCTGGTGCAGCGGCTGTGACGGCAGCTATTGAGAACGTCGCTGGTGCAGGCGACCATATTGTAGCAGCTTCAACACTTTATGGCGGCACTTATGAATTGTTTAGCGAGACGTTAAAAAAATTAGGCATCGAGACGACTTTTGTAGATCCAGATGATCCAACTAACTTTGAGGCCGCTATTCAAGATAATACGAAAGCAATTTTCTTTGAAAGTCTTGGGAATCCAGCAATTAACATCGTAGACTTTGAAGCTGTTGTTGCGATCGCAAAAAAATATGGCATTTTAACGATCGTCGACTCGACTTTTGCAACTCCTTATCTGATCCGGCCTTTTGAATATGGAATCGATATCGTGGTTCACTCAGCAACGAAGTTTATTGGCGGTCATGGGACGACGATCGGTGGTGTTGTTGTTGAGAAAGGTGACTTTGATTATAAAAAGTCAGGTCGTTATCCAGATTTTGTTAATCCGACAGCGGCTTATAACGGCTTGGTGTGGGCTGATCTGGATGGCGCTGCCTTCACAACGAAGATCCGTGCCGAGCATTTACGCGATACGGGCGCCACTTTATCACCGCAATCCGCTTGGTATTTTTTAGAAGGCTTAGAGACCTTGTCGCTCAGGGTTGAGCGGCATGTTGAGAATGCTCGCAGGATCGTTAAATATTTGCAAAAACATCCAAAGGTCGCTTGGGTTTCTTATCCAGAAACAGATGATTCGAAGTATCGTGAATTATCCAAAAAATATTTTCCTAAGGGAGCCGGTTCAATTTTTACTTTTGGTTTGAAAGCTGGTGAAACAGGGGCTGGTACCTTGATCAATCATCTAGAATTATTTTCATTATTAGCAAACGTTGGCGATGCTAAATCCTTGATCATTCATCCTAAATCTACGACTCACGCACAGTTAAATGACGAACAGTTAAAGGCAGTCGGTATCACTCCTGACCTGATTCGTGTTTCTATTGGTATTGAAAATGCTGATGATCTGATTGCTGATCTAGACCAAGCTCTAGCACAAGTTAACTAATTTGATTATTTGCCGCAGCAATGATTGACCTTTCCTGACTAATGTTTATTATATGAAGGGTAGAGGTGAATAAAATGGCATTAGCAGAAGCAGACGCAGAGAAATTGAATGTTGAGGGCTTATCCATTATGTTGGCAAAAGGGATCGAATCCTTTAATGCCGACGAAGACAAAGATGTAGAAAGGTACCTATTAAAATCAATTTATGATAATTCAGGTGTTCAAAAATCTGAAAAAATTGATGCTTATCCCAAAGTGGATTTGAAAAGAGTGGCTGCTCGAATTGATGAGCTTGAAAAAAACGAACCGCAAGATTCTAAAAAAACTTTCACCGATCTTAGGACCTGGGCAAAAGTTAAATAATCGATCTATATACTTGATGATCCCAAACTTTAAAAGTTTGGGATTTTTTTCGTGTTAAGCTATTAGAAAATAGTTATTGGAGAGTTGCTATGGAAAATCAGGGTACAGAGCCTGCTTTAGTTGATCATTGGAGTTGGGGCGCTTTTATGAATGCTTTTAATTGGGGAATTGGCAACAGAGTCTATCTGACGCTGTGGATCTTAGTACCGATCTTTAATCTGGTTTGGGTCTTTATAGTTGGTGCTAAAGCACATCGTTGGGCATGGGAAAAGAATTCGTATCAAAATGAAGCTGAATATAACGCGATCATGGCAACTTGGGATCGTGCTGGTTTTGTTCAGTTTATTCTTTTCTTAGCCGCCATTGTGTTAAATATTTTGTTCATCATATTCCTAGGAGCACTTGGAGTAGTCTTATTTAATTCAAATTAATCGGATAAAGTATTCAGCGGCTGCGGCCGTTTTTTATTATGCTTAGTCTATGGAAAACGGTAGTCATATTCTCACATTAAAAAATGGTTTTCATCTTTGGTCGCATACAGAAAACTCTGGTGGCAAAACAAAAGTAATCGCAGTTCATGGTGGTCCTGGAGATAACCACGAATCTTTTGAGACTTTGCCGGCAGCACTTTTAGAAAACGAAATCAGTTACTATGATCAATTGGGATCTTGGTATTCGGATCAACCGGACTTTTCGGATTTAGCATTGGCCGAAAAGTATTTAAATATTGCTTACTTTGTTGACGAATTAGAAGCTGTCCGCCAACAATTAGGTTACGAAAAATTTGTGCTATTAGGTTACTCATGGGGCGGCATGATCGCTTTAGAATATGCCTTAAAATATCCGAAGCGGTTGAATAAGCTGATTATTGTGGGAATGTCTGATAGAGATCGTGACTTCACCGATCGTATGAAGGACGAAGTTTCCAAAGTTTTGTCCGCAGATGAGGCCGCCTATGTATTCAAAGAAGCGAATGCAGGCGACTTGAACGATCCTTTATTTAATCAATATATGGCAAGGTTTTATGAAGATTATTATGGTCGTTTTTCTAAAAGCTCGACAACACATGCTGTTTCCACAACTAATATGCAGGTCGCTGATTATATGATGGGCCGCAATCCCTTTCAGACAGTTGGGACGATGGCGGGTTGGGATATTTCTGACAGGATCGATCAGATCAACACACCCACTCAATTCATGATTGGTGATCAAGATATGATTCCGATCGCGAGAATTCAAAAGATAATTCGGCATATGCAAAACGCAAAATTGGTGGTTGTTCCACAAGCAACGCATGTTGTCATTCGTGATAATCCTGAGTATTTTTTTCAACAATTAAATAATTTTCTAAATAACTGATTTTTTGACTCGAAATTTATAAAATGATAGTGAAAGCGCTTCAATTTGATTGTGTCGTTTTTAGAGATGAATAAAAGGGGACTGAAATGTCAACAATGAAAGATGTTGCAAAGCTAGCTAAGGTTAGCTTGGGCACTGTTTCACGCGTGATCAATCATATAGACGGCGTTAAAGCTGCAAGCGTTGATAAAGTACAAGCGGCTGTCGCGAAATTAGGTTATGTTCGTAATGATTATGCGCGCGGTTTAAAAATTAATTCTTCGCAAACAATTGCTTTGATCCTGCCCACGATCTGGAATCCTTTTTTTGCCGAATTTGCATATTGCGTTGAACGCGAGCTTTATCATCTACACTACAAATTACTGCTGTGTAATTCGGAAGCAGATGCCAGCAAGGAATATGAATACATTAAAATGGTCACGCAAAATAAAGTAGACGGCATTATCGGTATTACTTACAGCGAGATCGATCAATATGTGTCGTCCAAACTTCCTTTTGTGAGTGTTGATCGTTACTTTACGGAGCAAGTATCCTATGTCAGCTCAGAAAATTTCAAGGGCGGCCAAATAGCAGCCGCAGAATTGATCAAAGCCGGCGCCAAACATCTGGCTTATTTTGGCAGTTATGCAGCTTACAAAAATGAGACCACCAAACGACACGATGGTTTTTTGGAGTACGCTAAAAATCATTGTCAAGATGTTAATGATATTTTTGTTCCTGCTCCAATTGACCATAGCATTGACAGTTTAGTCAATCAACTTTTCGATAAAGATCCTCGTGTAGATGGCATTTTTTGTGTCAATGATACAACGCTCATAGAAGTGGAACAGGCATTGAATAAACGTGGATTATCTGTTCCTCAGGATGTTCAGCTAATTGGTTACGATGGCATTATGCTCACTGAAGATGTGTCTTTATCCGTGTCAACGATCGCTCAGCCAATTACTAAAATGGCTAAAGCCGCTGTCGAAATATTGCTGAGAAAAATTAAAGATCCGCTTCACAAACAAGAAATACAAATACTTCCCGTCTCATTTAGAACCGGTTTGACAACTCGGCATTCTTGATATGGCAAGCGGCATGTTAAAGTTCGAATTTTTTAAAAACCGCTTGACAGTAAGCGCTTACAATATTATTATCTAGTTGTAATGAAACGTTACAAAAATGGCTAAAGATGCTTTTTGAGAGGAGGGTGGTTGTATGAGAAAAGGGAAAATAGCGGTCATCGCAGTCGTGGTCCTTGCTGCTGTATTTGTCGTTTACATGGTAAGCGGATCCGGCAATTCTGGTGGAAATACAAAAAAGAATATTACGATGTGGGTTCATTATTCAAAAGATGATCCTGAAGGCAAGGCGATGGTCAAAAATATCGCTTTGTTTAACAAGACAAATGGTAAAGGATATCATGCAACGGTTCAATATATTCCTCGCAGCAGTTCTGGTGGCGGTTATGAAGATAAAATCAATGCGGCTCTGAATTCCAATAGCCTACCTGATGTGATGACTTTGGATGGACCGAATACTGCGGCTTATGCCAAGTCAAAAATTATTCAACCGGTTGGCAAATATATTAAAAACAAGCAGGATATTTTGCCAAGTATTCTTTCACAAGGCACCTATAAAAATAAACTTTATGCAGTGGGTTATTCAGAATCCGGCGTTGGCATTTATTACAACAAAAAGATGTTCAAAGAGGCTGGTATTTCTGATTCAGAACTTCCTAGCTTGAGCAAGTCTTGGAACTGGGATCAATTTACTGAGATTGCAAAAAAACTGAAAGATCATTTTAATCGTCCGGCAATTGATCTGCAGCTTAATGATCATTCAGAATGGTCGCTCTATTCATTTGCGCCGTTTATTTGGTCAGCTGGTGGCAAGATCACGAATGCGGCTGGTACGAAAGCTGAGGGTGTCTTTGATTCAAAACAAACGCAAACGGCTTTTACTTTTTTACAGAATTTAGTGAAAAATGGTTATACGACGATCAGTCCGATTCAAGAAGGTTTTCAAACGGGCAAATATCCGATGCTCATGTCTGGGTCTTGGGCGATCCAAGAATTAAACACATCATATAAAAACATTGATTACGGTATCCTGCCTTATCCTGTTTCACCTAAAACAGGCAAACTGGTTTCACCGACCGGCAGCTGGCAATACGCTATGAGCGCAAGCACAAGCAAACCTGAGGCAGCTGGTGCGTTAGTTAATTTCTTAACCGAAACAGCGCAAATGTATCGCACTGCCATGACTAATACGGTCTTGCCAGCGCGTAAATCCGTTTCCAAAAAAATGCTGACAAAAGTGAGCGCACCAATGGAATTTTTGATTCAGCAGAATTTAAAAAGTGGTCACTCCCGTCCGGTTCTGGTTAATTATCCACAAGTATCACGGATTTTTGCTGACGCTGTCACGAAGACCACTTATTATAAACAGAACCCGAATATCGCTGATTTGCTGGAAAGTGAAGCAAAGACGATTCAAAGTTATTTAAAATAGCCGACTTATCACTGCCGAAAACAATATCTATTTCGCTAAATAAAAGGACACAAATATGAATAATTCATTAGCAAAACGGAATAATCAGGGCTGGCTATTTATCTTTCCAGCCTTGCTGCTGCTGACCTTGTTTCTTTTTATTCCGGCAATTTTATCCATTTATTATTCTTTAACAAATTATTACATGCTGGCACCCCAGGCTAGAAAATTTATTGGTCTGCTTAATTACGTTAATTTGTTAAAGGACCCAATTTTTTGGACAAGCGTTAAAAATATTGGCCAATTTGTCCTGCTTGTCATGCCGCTACAAGTTGGTACTGCATTAGGTCTGGCTCTGATAGTTCGTAAGAAACGGCCATGGAATACTTTTTTTAAAGTTGCCTTTTTTGCTCCGGTCGTTGTCTCTCTAGCGGTCACTTCGGTGCTGTGGCTGTACATTTTAAATCCTGAACAAGGGATCTTAAACAGTATGCTGTTAAAAATCGGTATTAAAGCTCAGCCTTTTTTAACGAGCCCGAGACAAGCGATGTTTGCCATTATTGGTCTTTCTGCCTGGCAGGGAGTTGGTTATCAAATGCTGATTTTTCTTGCCGGCTTGCAGAATATTCCCAATGAACTTTACGAAGCTGCAAGAATTGATGGTGCAAATAAATGGGAAAGCTTCCGCCATATTACTTTAGCGATGCTGAAGCCGACTTCTCTTATGATTTTGACGACAACTTTTATCGACGCTTTTAAGCTGATTATCCAGCCTATGGGCATGACACAAGGCGGGCCGCTGAACTCAACGATCACACCTGTTTATTATATTTATCGAACCGGCTTTACAGATCGGCAGCTTGGCTATGCCAGTGCTATGAGTGTTATCTATGGCTTAGCGATCATCATCTTTACGATTATTCAGCGCCGGATCACAGGTGCGGGGGGCAGCCAGAATGTCTGATCATCCAAAAAAATTTGCATTGACGATCATTAGTACGATTTTGATTACGCTATTAGCATTTTTATTTCTATTTCCATTAGTGTGGATGATTGCCTCTTCATTAAAGCCTGAAGCTGAAATTTATAAAAACATGGATAGTTTTAGAGCCTTTCTGCCTTCTTTTAATATCGATCAGTGGGGAGATGCTTATAAGAATTTGTTATCTCGTTTTACTGTTTTGACTTATATTTTAAATAGCCTTTTTTATGGTTTAAGTGTGACTGCTGGTTCGATTTTAGTGAATTCTTTAGCGGGATACGGATTTTCTAAATTTAAATTTAAAGGACAGAAATTTATTTTTGGTCTCTTAATTGCGATGCTGGTCATTCCTGGGGAAACCATTATTATCCAAAAGTTTCAGATCGTCAAAGCGCTTGGCATTTTAAACACACCATGGGCGGTTATTTTTCCATCGCTTGCTGCACCTTTTTATATTTATATGTTTAAAAATTTCTTTGACGCAATTTCTAATGATGTGGTTGAGTCTGCTGAAATGGAAGGAGCTGGCAGTTTTATGATTTATTGGAAAATTATGTTGCCAATGGCCAAGCCAGCCATTGCAACTGTCGGGACTTTGTCATTTATCGGCAGTTGGAATGACTATATTTGGCCTCTGATGGTTTTAACTGATTCCAGCAAATTTCCTTTACAGGTGGCTATTACGAATATTAATAATACGGTGCCGGTCTATATGAACCAAGTGATGGCGATTTTGACGATTTCGACCCTACCGCTAATTATTGTTTATTTGTTCTTCCAAAAATATCTCGTTCAAGGTCTGGGCGTCTCAGGAACTGGTGAAAAATAATGAGTCTTATATTGTCCAAAGCAACTAAATATATCAAAAGTAATTTTCGTGATTCCTCTGATCTTTACCGACCTGAATTCCACTTCTCGGCGCCGCTTGGCTGGCTAAATGACCCTAATGGCCTAATTTTTTTTCAAAAACAATTTCATTTATTCTATCAATATAATCCCTATGCAACAAAATGGGGCAACATGCACTGGGGTCATGCGGTGAGTATGGATTTACTACATTGGCAGAATCTAATGCCGGCTTTGGCGCCAGATGAAGATTACGATCGTTCCGGGGCTTTTTCCGGGTCGGCGATCGAAAGAGGCGGTCTTTTGTATTTGATGTACACGGGTCACGTTGTTTTAGCTGATGGCAGTGTGACCGAAACACAAAATATTGCCTATTCGCTTGATGGCCTTAATTTTAAAAAATATGAAAAAAATCCCGTAATCGCAGCAGACAAATTACCCGAAGGCGCATCGCGATCCGACTTTCGTGATCCTAAAATCATACATCACGATGGCCATTATTATGCTGTCATTGCTTCCACGACTCACGCTCAAGGACAAATTTTATTGTATCGATCTGATGATTTATTGGATTGGCAATATTTCTCGACAATTTTTTCAAATCGCCCAGAGTTAGGTATGATGGCTGAATGCCCTGATCTATTTCAATTAGATGATCAGTATGCACTGGTTTTCAGTGCGATCGTAGGTCCGGATCTGCCTAACGCAGTCTATTTAGCTTTAGGCGATCTGGATTGGTCGACTGGCCATTTTCAATTGAACAAAATTAGTATTCTTGATCAGGGTCAGGACTTTTATGCACCACAATCTTTTTCCTACCAAGGCCAAAGGATTATGATCCCTTGGTTGCGAAACAACGATCTAGTGAACTATTTGTCGGACGAGAAACACAGCTGGAATGGCCAAATGGGCATTCCTCGCGAACTTTCGCTGGCTAATGGTGCTTTAATCCAGAGGCCAGTATTGGAACTTGGCCAAAACGAATCCAACAGTCCTTTTAGTCTGAGTTCAAAACATTCGATCTTTTTTTTGGATACTTTGATTTTAAATTCAAATTCCGGTTTAGCTGTAGGTGATCGACTTTTACTTACGGGCGGTCAAGAAAAAATTGAGTTAAGCCGTCAAACAAATAGCGATTATGAACTCAACTTGACACTTGTTTCCAGTAAACGCCGTATCAATATCATGAGCACCTCTGATAAGGATCAAGTTCTTATTTTATTGCTGGACCGGTCATCTTTGGAGTTATTTATTGACAACACCGGTGTGGCTAGTGTTGTACTGTACCCTGAGCGGCCTTGGGAGAAAATCAGTTACTTTGGTACAAGCAAATTTACCGGACGAATCATTAATTTGGAAAATATCAAATAAATTTTAATGAATAGGTGATTCCGTTTGCTAATCCGACCGATCGGTTATAAGCTGGAAGTAAGGAAAGAAGGACTGGCCTATTACATTCGGAATATATGATATCAAAAATGATTGGTTTATTAATGAACAAACACATAATTTAAAGTCGCCGCGCAAACAGTTTGCAAGTATTGAGCAGGCTTCGGATTTTGCCAATAAATATTTTAAAGATAGCAAATATGCAGCGCTCTACAGTATTTATGAAATTAAAGACTGATTAGATATCGCCAAACACCAGCAAATAATGTTGGTGTTTTTTTAATTTTCACATTGTTTACTTTTTAACAAGCACTCTGTAAAATAAATAGATAGGATACGGAGGTATTCAATATGACAGATCGTTTGAAAAATAAGGTGGCTATCGTAACCGGCGGTACGCTGGGAATCGGCTTATCGATCGTTGACTTATATTTAAAAGAAGGGGCTAAAGTTGTCTTTACTGGACGACGCCAGGCAGTTGGCGAACAGGCTTTAGCAACCTTAGGCAATCCTGCTAACACTAAATTCGTGGTTCACGATGCCTCGGATGAAGAAGGCTGGAAGAAGCTATTCGCTGATACGATTGCTGAATTCGGTAAAGTTGATATTTTGGTTAATAATGCCGGTATTGGCGAGGCTGGCGATGTTGAGCACACTGACTATGCGCAGTGGCGCCGGACTATGGACATCAATTTAGATGGCGTTTACTTTGGTACGCACTATGGTGTGATCAATATGAAGAATCCCAAAAGTGGTGATGCTTCGATCATTAACATGTCGAGTATTGAGGGGCTGGTGGGTGATCCAGACCTATTTGCCTATAATGCAACCAAAGGCGCATTACGAATTATGAGTAAGTCGGCAGCGTTGTATTGCGCACGCAATGATTACAACTTGCGTGTGAATACGATTCATCCAGGCTACATTAAGACGCCACTTGTTGAGAATTTGGATGGTGCTGAAGCTGCCATGAGTGATCGGACCAAGACGCCATTGGGACATATTGGCGTACCTGATGACATCGGTTGGCTAGCTGTTTATCTTGGCTCGGAAGAATCTAAGTTTGCAGTCGGATCTGAATTTACGGTTGATGGCGGCTACACGGCTCAATAAGGTCAAAATAATCAATAAAAAATCCGTTTCCCAAAATTACTACAGGAAGCGGATTTTTTTGATCCATGTCTCAGAAAGCTTGGAATAAGTGATCGATTTGTTTGAATTCATCATCGCTTAAATGTACATTCAAGGCTTTGACATTGTTTTGGACTTGCTCAGCTTTATGAGCACCAGGGATCACAACGCTGATCGCTGGATCAGCAATGTACCATGCTAAGACAGTTTGTGCGATGCTTGCTTGTTTACGATTGGCGATTTCTTTGATCTCAGCCAAAGCATTGATAATTTTTGTGTAGTCTTCAGCTGCAAATTGCTTAAACTGCGACTGATCCTTTTCATCATATTTCCCAGTCAAGAGACCTGATGCTAATGGGAAATAAGGCACGAAAGAAATATGGCTGCTTTGCAAATAGGGCATTAATTCTTTTTCGGCGTTGCGGTGTACCAGACTGTAATTGTCCTCAACGATATCAACTTGATGGTCTTTATTGGCTTCTTTGACTTGAGCCAACGAAAAATTGGAAACACCGATCGCGCGAATCTTACCTGCCTTTTTTTCATCAACCAAGGCAGCAACAGCCTCGTCTTTCGGCGTACTATCATCTGGAAAGTGAATATAAAAAATATCAATATAATCAGTTTTCAAACGTTTTAAGGCACTGTCAACAGATTTCTTTAAGAAATCAGGCTGATTATTTGGGCGCAGATCGTTGGCTGGGTCCTGAGCAGCTTTGGTAGCGATGACGACTTTGGAACGGTCATAATCCTTTAAAACATCGCCGATCAATTCTTCAGATTTACCCAAACCATACATATAAGCAGTATCCAGCAGTGAAATATTTTCTTGTAGAGCGGTTTTGATGATGTCTGTGCCGTCGGAGTCAGCCAAACCCGCAAATAAATTGTGGCCGCCGACTTTGTTTGTCCCGAGGCCTAATTTACCGGTCTGAACGTCGCTATTGCCAATTCTAATTTCTTCAGTCATTTAATGTCCTCCTAAAAGATGATCACTTATTAATTATAAGCAAATATCAATGGACAGATGTTTTCTGAAAAATTTTTATTAATCAGCCAGCTTAACTTTTAATTCAGCGGTTGTAGCTTCAAAACCAAAAATCGGACCATCAGCTTGAATTGCAAAACTTGTGGCTAGTGGACCATCATCATAAGCATCAAAACCGATTTGATCGATCAAAGTCATCACTGTTTGTTTGAGCGGATCATCACCGGCAACTGGAATAGCAGTTCGGTCTAAAGCGCCTTTTGTTCTAACGAGACTGGGAAGGTCTTTGACGCCAAAACTATTAAACGCCTTCACCACTTTAGAACCCTTGAAATAGTCTGCGACGAATTGTGAACTGGCGATCTCGTGGTCGATAAATTTAACTAGATGGCCATCACGTTGAGGAAAATAATTTGTTGCATCTATCACATTTTGCCCTTGCAATAAATGATCGTCTAAATTAGTAATGCTATTAAAAGGAATTGCCAAAACAACTAAGTCTTGGTCATTGACAGCATCTGTCAGATCGCCTGCTGTCACATTTTTCCCAAGTGATTGCACGATTTCTGTCAAACTATTCTTGCCATGACGATTGGTCAGTGTCACAGTGTGCCCAGCTTTCGCAAATAAACGGGCTAATGCTTGTCCAACATTTCCGCTGCCGATAAAACTAATTTTCATGTCGATACCTCCTAATGAAGAATAGTTACATTAATATTAACTTTGTAACACAATCTATGATACTCCTGCTTGTGACTTGTTACAATCATATAAGAATAGTATTATTTTAAAGAGGTTATTAAATGATTACTGATGCGCGACTCAAAAGACGAGAAGAAATTTTAAATGCCGCTCAACAGGTTTTGTTTGATCATGGTTCCGAAAAAGTATCTCTAAAAGCTGTTAGCGAACAATTAGGATTAACACACGCTGCAATTTATCGCCATTTTCGTGACAAAGATGATCTTTGGTTTTCATTAGCACAGCATTGGCTGCTGGGTACTGAAAATCATTTAGCGGAATTATTGAAAACACCGGCTGTCAGCCGAATCGATCAGCTGCATACTTGGCTGAATATGTTATCGCAAACCAAGCAAGACACAAATCGTGATCATCCTGAGGTTTTTCGTCTATATACGGATATCGTGTCTGACCATGAAGAAATTGAAAAGGAACATTTGCAAAATTTACAGCAGCAATTATTTGGCCTGTTTCAAATTACTGAACCCAAAGAGACAGATATTGCCCGAATGCAAGCTATTTTAGACGCTTTTAGTTTTTTTTATGATCCACGATATAAAAAACTATGGGATAATTCGCAGATTCGTGTTCGCCAGGAGAATGTGTGGCAACTGACAGCACCGCAGATAAGGAAATGGTTTGATAGTTAATTCTCAGTGAACGATCTTTATTTGATCGTTTTTTGATTGCTTTATTTCGCGAAATGGATTGACAATTTTCGAGATGATGTTATATTAATTAATTGAGTGGTCAATGAAAAAAGAAGGCCTTTAAAATGAAAAACGCAACAAAGGGTGATTTGCAAAAAGAAAAACTGCTAGCAGCCGCGCGGAAATTATTTGCTGAGAATGGTTATGAAGCAACTTCGACTAAGAAAATCAATCAAAGGATCGGGGCCGCTGACGGCTTGCTTTACTATTATTTTCCAGCTGGTAAGAAGCAGCTCTTAAATGAAATAATCAAGCAGACGACAGATAATAAGACCTTGGCCTTTAACAAGCAGTTTGATCAATTAACTGGCGCTGAATCAATCCAAGAGACCTTGATCAAAGTGTTTCAAATCATTTGGAATATTTTGACCAAGGCTGAAAATTATGAAACACTTTTGATCACGGTTCGAGAACGTGCTGTGATCGAACCAGAACAAATAAATTGGTTACTACGATTAGCCGATAGGATCGAACAAAAAATTGCTGATTATCTCAGACAGCAGATCATGGATCAAACACTCATTGACAACGACCCTGGCCTTATGGCTGAATTAGTCTTATCAGTTTATGAAAGCTGTATTTATCGGCAGCTCATTCTGGCAGACAAAAGGAATTTTACCAACGAGGTTGCTCAAACTTTGAGCGAAGAAATAAATTTGCTTGTTAAAGGATGGCAGCCAAATTCGCCAAGGTTAGCTCACTCATGATCGAAAAAAAGGAGGTGCCTTATGAAAGTCGCCACAGCAAAAGAACCTGAAGGAAAAAGTTTAGATGAGATTAATGGCAGTATCAAAGTTCCTCAAAATGCCGGTTTTTGGCGGACCTTGCTTGCCTACACGGGGCCGGGCGCACTGATCGCTGTTGGCTATATGGACCCAGGCAATTGGATAACTTCTATTGGTGGTGGTGCCCAATTTAAATATGTTCTACTCTCAGTTGTTCTTTTATCTAGCTTGATCGCTATGCTGCTTCAGTCGATGGCTGCGAAACTGGGGATCGTCACTGGCAAGGATCTGGCCCAATTGACTAGGGATAAAACTTCTAAAAGAGTTGGGTTTATTTTATGGGTCATTACAGAATTAGCCATCATGGCGACTGACATTGCAGAAATTATTGGATCCGGCATTGCCTTGGAATTATTATTTGGTATTCCACTGATCGTTGGTATTCTGATCACATCTGCTGATGTTTTGCTGCTATTGGTTTTAACAAAATTAGGTTTTCGAAAAATAGAAGCAATCGTGGCGACGTTAGTTGCAGTCGTTTTGCTGGTTTTCTCGTATGAGGTTATCTTGTCACAGCCGCACGTTCCGGAAATCTTAAAGGGTTTCGTACCAAATTCTAAAATCGTCACGAACACATCGATGCTGTACCTTGCATTAGGGATCGTCGGCGCGACGATTATGCCGCATGATCTTTATCTTGGTTCATCAATTTCGCAGACACGCAGAGTCGATCGTTCTAATAAGAAAGAGATCGCCAAAGCGATTCGTTTTACGACGATTGATTCCAATATTCAATTAACCATTGCCTTTGTCGTTAATTGTTTGCTGCTGGTTTTGGGAGCTGCTTTGTTTTATGGCACAAACAGCAGCTTGGGCCGTTTCGTTGACTTATTCCGAGCTTTAAATGATAGTCAGATCGTTGGTGCAATTGCTAGTCCGCTGCTAAGCATGCTGTTTGCGATCGCGTTGCTAGCTTCCGGGCAAAGCTCGACGATTACAGGAACGCTGTCAGGACAGATCATTATGGAAGGTTTTATCCACTTGCATATGCCTTTATGGGCGCAGCGTTTGCTGACTCGTTTGATATCAGTCACACCGGTTTTGATTTTTGCGATCATTTATCACGGTAATGAGGCCAAGATCGAAGAGCTGCTGACTTTCTCTCAAGTATTTTTAAGCATCGCTTTGCCTTTTGCCGTTGTTCCTTTGGTCATTTTTACAAACGACGAAAAATTAATGGGTGAATTCAAAAACCATACTTGGGTCAAATGGGTCGCATGGATCGTGACGGCAGTGCTGATCGTTTTGAATATTTATCTCATCTGGCAGCTTGTAGCATGATTGTGATACCTCGTGGAGGGGCTAAGAGAGCTGGTGTGTTAGTTGAAAAAAATGAATAAAAATCTACAAGCTATCACGGCTGCCGGTCTATTATCCTTTATTGGCATTTTGGTTCAAACATCATTGAATGTCACGTTCCCGACTTTGATCCAGCAGTTTCACGAGTCTTTGAATACGGTACAGTGGTTGACGACCGGCTATTTATTAATGGTCACGATCACCATGGGCAGTTCAGCCTATCTGCTAAAACGTTTCTCGGCGAGAAACATCTTTATTTTGGCGATATCAGCCTTTGTGCTCGGAACTTTACTTTGTATTTTTACAGATAACTTTATTATCCTCATGATCGGTCGCTTATTTCAGGCAATCGCGACTGGGCTTTCGACACCCTTACTGTTTCAATTGATTTTTACGACCTTGGCAGCGGAATATTTAGGCACTTATACTGGTCTGGCCAGCATGATCATCTCATTGGCACCGGCTTTGGGACCAACTTACGGGGGTCTATTAAATACCTATCTGAATTGGCGTTTTATTTTCTGGATCGCTTTGCCCTTAGGCTTTATATCGCTGCTTTTAGGTATCAAGACAATTAAACTGCCACACGTAAAAGAACATGTGTCCTTTGATTTTTTCGGTTTTGTTCTGCTGATCTCGATCTTCACAGGCTTTATTTGGTCCTTTAATCAAGCTGGCAAACATGGATGGCAGAGCCCATCCTTTATCGGATTTCTGCTGATCAGTTTGGCCTTGACCGTTCTATATGTTGTGTACAACCAGCATAGCAAACGTCGGCTGCTGGATTATTCGATTTTAAAACAAGCACAGGTCCGTTTGGGTGCCTTTAACTTTTTTGTACTCCAATTTGCAAATGTCGGCAGTTGTTTGGTAATTCCGTTATTTGCGGAAAATGTTTTGAAAGGCAATGCTTTGGTAGCTGGTTTTCTATTATTTCCAGGGTCAGTCCTAGGTGCTTTTATGTCGCCAGTGGCTGGTCGCCTATACGATCGACAAGGTGCTTTTAAGCCGTTAGTACTAGGTAATGGTTTGCTATTAATCAGTACGATTCTACTTGCCTTGCTATCTGATAAATTGACATTGCTTAGTTTGACGCTGTTATACTGCTTGTTGCGCTTAGGTTTCACATTCAGTTTTGGCAATGTTCTGTCAGAAGGAACCACTTATGTTGCGGCCGAACAGAAGGCTGATTTGAATTCCTTATATAATATGTTGCAACAGTATGCCGGCTCGATCGGGACTCAGATCATGGCAGCATTTATTTCTGCCAGCGAGCTATCAGCTGGTCAAGACATCCGCCTTGCAACGCTAAAAGGTTCGCAAATTGATTTTTGGCTGCTAACTCTGTTGGCATTATTGGCCCTGATAACCGTTTACTATGAACATTATTTGACTCAAAAAAAAATCGCAAAAGTTAATTCGCTTTGAATTTTGTGTCCAAATCGCAAAAGTGTGTGAAACTTAATCTATGAAAGTTACTAATCCTAAATTAATTATTTCTGCTGTCGCTAAGAAGCAATATCCAGAAGGGAATTTACCTGAAATTGCTTTTGTCGGTCGTTCCAATGTTGGTAAATCATCTTTGATCAACACGCTATTAGCACGCAATGGCTTGGCACATACCAGTGGTCAACCCGGTAAAACGCAAACTTTAAATTTTTACAATATTGATGAAAAAGTTTTTTTTGTGGATGTACCGGGTTATGGATATGCCAAAGTCAGTAAGGCACAGCGTGAACAATTTGGCGCGATGGTGGAAGAATATCTCAGCAGTCGAGACCAGCTAAAAGGTGTCGTCAGCTTGATGGATGCTCGTCACGAACCGTCCGAAGATGATAAATTAATGTACCACTGGCTGGAGTATTACCAAGTGCCGATTTTAGTTGTTGCGACTAAAGCAGATAAAGTGGCTGCCGGCAGATTTAATGCCGTTGAATCACGCATTAAAAAAAGCTTGAACTTTGATAAGGACACTTCCGAATTGATTCTGTTTTCAGCTACTAAGAAGTTTGGCAGCGAAGAAGTTTGGCAATGGCTTGAAAAAAAAGCAGATGTTCACTAATGGCTGCCGGCCTGATTATTTGGATATTGGTCGGTGTTTACGGAATTCTGATGTTATTAGCAGCTTTTTCTCAGCAAGCTAGGAAAACAACGACTTTATTTGATGCTTTAGCTGCTTTTTCTCTGATTTTTGCAGCTTTGATCGGGATTTTGCAGCATAACTTTTTAGCCGCCTTTTGGATGACTGCACTCGGATTTATCTTGGTCTCGCTAGCTGCTTTTATTCAAGGCAGGCAGACTAGTTTGCACTGGCGGCACCATGTTGTTCGTGGCGTATTGGAAATGATCGTTTTGATTCTGCTCTATTTCTTCTTGAAAATTTAAATAACCAGCTTGCAAAAAGGCTTCTGATCATGATGAGGTCTTTTTTTGTATACGAAAAAATAAAGATTAAAAATTAATTGTGATAATTGCCGCTTTAATGAATTTTTTTATTGAAAGCGTTTCCATGTAACGTTATAATTTAGTTATTAATTCAGGAAGGGGTGGTAGACATCATACACATAATACTTGTTAGTCATGGTGATTTTGCCAAAGGATTAAAGACATCCTTAGCAATGTTTGTTGGAGATAAGATTGATCAAATTATTGCAGTTGGTCTGAAGAACGGGGAGTCAGCTGATCAGTTTGCAGAGGATCTGCAGCTACCGTTGGCAGAAATTAACAACGATGATTCTTTGATCGTTTTAGCAGATATTATTGGCGGCAGCCCATTAACGACTTTGTGCAGTGCCTTGTCTAAGATGGGCAAACTAGACGAGGCGACCATATTAGGCGGTGTTAATTTGCCAATGGCTCTAAATGCTGTTTTACTAAAGGACAATCTCAAAGGTGAGGATTTTATCAAAACAGTCTTAGGCGAAGCACAGTCGTCTTTGCGAGAATTTAAAGTAACCGCAAACGATGAAGATGATGACATTTAACTTTAAAAAAAGAAGGAATTACTATGACGGTATCATTTGTAAGAATTGATGATCGAATGATTCATGGCCAGACAGTCACGCGGTGGGCTCGAGAATATCCTTGTGATGGTCTGATTGCTGTGAATGACACTGTGGCCAATAATGAAGTTTTGAAACAAGCTTATAAAGCTGCATCTGATAAAAAAACTTTTGTTTGGACCTTGGATGCTTGGAAAAACAAATGCCAACGCGTTTTGGAGTCGAAAGATAACTATTTTTTGATTACAAAAAATCCCGTTGACATGAAAAAAATTTTAGTTGATCAAGCTTTTGTTCCGAGTGATGTTAAGGAAATTATTGTTGGACCTTGTAATGATCGTCCTGGGACAACGAAACTTGGCAATAACCAATCGATCACACAAGAAGAGGCTGAGGCGATCGAAGCAATCGAGCAAGCTGGTTATAAAGTCAAATTTCAGCTTTTACCAGATGTTTCGATTGGCTATTGGGATAAATTCAAAGGCAAGTTTGGATTCTAAAAATGTATGATGTTGAAAGGAAAAAAATGTTATGACGATTAGTTGGTTACAAGCTTCAATTTTGGGTCTCTTTGCTTGCTTATCATCATTGCCTGGAATGGCTGGTACTTCAATTGGTAACTATACTTTGGGTCGCCCGTTGGTTGGCGGCTTGGTCTGTGGAATTGTACTAGGTGATATTAAGCTGGGGATCATGGCTGGTGTTGCGATGCAGTTGGTCTATATCGCTTTAGTCACACCAGGCGGCACTGTCTCAGCTGATGTCCGTGCTATTTCTTATATTGGTATTCCCTTGGCCATGGTGGCTATTCAGTCACAAGGCTTGTCTGCAACTTCTGTTGCAGCTAGCAGCTTGGCTAAGTCAATGGGCACTTTGGTTGGCACGATCGGAACCGTGTTGTTCTATGGAACAGCGACCCTAAACTTGGTTTGGCAGCATATGGGCTGGCGAGATGTTGAAAAAGGTGAGTTTAAAAAACTCTATGCTGTCAACTGGGGCTGGCCATGGATTTCGCATTTGCTCTTCTCCTTTGTTCCAACGCTAGTCATGGTTAAGTTAGGTGCTGTCGCTGTCACGGCGATGAAGACTTATCTGCCAATGGACGGCATTCCAATGAAGACACTATTTACGGTTGGTTCTTTACTACCCTGTGTCGGACTTGCTATCTTATTGAAACAAATTGTTGAAACAGCAGCTGATTTCGTACCATTCTTTGTTGGGTTTACGCTATCAGCTTCACTATCTTTGAATTTGGTATCTTCCGCTGTTATTTCATTGATCTTTGCCCTGCTATTCTATAGCCTTGAAATGGCAAAAGGTTCAAAAACTGTCCTACCTGCTGGCGGACCGACAAGTGGTTCTGGCAGCAGCAGTGATGATGACGATGAGGAGGACATTTAAAATGGAAACAAAAAAAATTAGTCAAAAAACTTTAATGAAGTCTTTCCATCATTGGTATTACGGTAACTTGACATGTTTCTCGCAAGAACATATGCAGACTTTCGGTTATTTGACTTCAATGCTGCCGATCGTTGAAGAGCTATATGATAAAAAAGAAGACCAAGAAAAGGCCATGCAGACTTATACAGCCTTCTTCAACACTGAACCACAGATTGGAACACTGGTTGTCGGTATCACGGCTGGACTTGAAGAAGCCCGTGCTAATGGCAAAGAAGGTGTTGACAGTGAAACGATCAACGGCTTAAGAGCTGGTTTAATGGGACCTTTAGCAGGTATTGGTGATTCGATGATCGTCGGTACTTTGATCCCTGTCATTCTTGGAATTGCGTTAGGATTGTCCACTGGTGGTTCACCAATTGGTGCGATCTTCTACATTATTGTCTGGAATCTAATTGCCTACTTCGGTATGAAGTTTGCTTATTTTAAAGGTTATCAATTAGGCGATAAGGCAGTTAGTTTCTTGGTCGGGACTCAAGGAAAAGCAATCAGAAAAGCTGTTTCTGTTGTTGGTGGTATGGTTGTTGGTAGTGTTGCAGCTACTTGGGTATCGGTCACTACTTCCTTTGAGTTGAAAAATTCATCTGGTAAAGCATACTTGGTCCTACAAGACAAACTGGATGCTGTTTATCCTGGATTATTAACTGCAGGTTTCATTGTATTCTGCTGGTGGTTAATGGCTAAGAAAAATATTTCACCAATCAAAGTGATGCTATTGTTGCTGGTTATTGCTTTTGTTGGTGTACTAGTTGGCTTCTTCAACCCAGGACTGAAATACTGATCAAATTAAAAGGGGAAAGATCGTGGTGCAAAAAGATTTCGTGCAAGGTTATGAAACTGAAATTAAATATCAAAAACACATGATAGCTAATTTAGGCAGGTGGTTTACCTTGTTTTCCTTGATCACGGGCATTGCGATCGTCTTGCTCTACTTTTTCCATATTAATCGTTCTCTTATTTCGGTCGCTGCTATTGCGCTTTTTGTCCTTGGCTTACTGGGGATGATGCTCTTTGGCTATGGCATTTATAAAGGCCGCCAAAATGTTGGCAAAGTGATTGATGCTTTCGAAAACAAATTAGCAGCAAAAAATGCTCATTGATTCTAACTCGCTTTAAATGAATCACATTTTCAACGCTCATAATTCTAGATTTGTTCTAGATTAGGAGCGTTTTTTATTGCTATGCTGGTGGTATAATGGTAGCGCTTACTATAGGAAGGGCTGGTTATTGATTATGGAACCTTTATTTCTGAAATCATATTTTCAAGCAAAAATTTGGGGCGGTCGAAAATTAGAAACAGAATTCGGTTATGAATTGCCAGCCGGAAAAATTGGCGAATGCTGGGCGATTTCTGCTCATCCGCATGGTCCGAGTACTGTTTTAAATGGTCCTTTAGCCGGCTTGAATTTAGCTGAGGCTTATACCCAGCACCCGGAGTATTTTGGTAATCCCAAAAGTAAGGTGTTTCCGCTGCTGACAAAAATTTTAGATGCTGAAGCCAGTCTATCGGTCCAGGTACATCCAGACAATGATTACGCTGAGGCTCATGAACATGAACTCGGTAAGACTGAGTGCTGGTATATTATCAAAGCCGATCCGGATTCATATCTGATTTATGGCCATCACGCAAAGTCACGAGCTGAATTAGCTGACTGGATCAATCAGGGTCAGTGGGAGAAATTATTGCGCAAAGTACCTGTGAAAACAGGTGACTTTATCTATGTGCCGAGCGGGACGATTCATGCCTTGAATAAAGGCATTTTAGCTTTAGAAACGCAGCAGTCTAGCGACACGACTTATCGTTTGTATGATTATGATCGCGTAGATCAAGCGACCGGTCAAAAACGTGCACTGCATTTGCAGCAGTCAATTGACGTGACAACCGTACCTTTTAAACAACCACGACTGAATATTCAGAAAAAGCAACTTGGTGCGTCTGAAATTACTAGCTATGTGCAGCCGCCTCTGTCACCTTTTTTCAGTGTTTGGCAGTGGGATATTCATGGCGAAGTCATTGGCCAGCATGAACAAGGGGCGTACACATTAGCTTCTGTGATCAGCGGTAATGGCAGTATTAAAGTTGATCAACAAGTATTTCCTTTACAAAAGGGCCAGCATTTTATTTTGCCAGCACAGATTTCGCAGTGGATATTGGATGGCAATATGCAGATCATTGCTTCTGAATCAACTGAAAATTAAAGCTGTTTAGAAAATAGTTTTATCAGCCAACCACAGCAATGTGGTTTTTATTTTTTATGAGAACGTTTCCAAAATGATGGACATGATGTTATAATGGAAGCGTTTACAGGAACATCTATTTTTTAACTGTTCTCAATTAAGGGTTTTTATGTAAGTGGAGGGGGTACTTATGAAGAAAATTTTCAAGATAATCGTTGCATTAGCTGGCGTTGTTATCTTGGCAGCAGTCACAATTTCAATGTTTATCACTAGTGGACCAAATACTAGCGGCAAAACTGTGATTCAATTATTTTCAACAAAAACTGAGAATGCCGCGACCTATAAAGAACTTATCAAAAAATTCGAAAAGGCGAATCCAACGATCAAAGTTCAGCTTTCTTCGCCTTCAAATGCCGCGACTGTTTTAAAGACTGATTTGGCCAAAAATACTTTGCCAGATGTGATGGCAGTTGGTGGTGATACGACTTTTACATCCTTGCAAAGTTCTGAAGGTCTTCGGAATTTAGCTAATGAATCTTACGCTAAGAAAACACTGCCGGCTTACCGCAAGATGATCACGAGTCTTTATTCACAAAAGGGTCTTTATGCTGTCCCTTATGCCACAAATGCTTCAGGGATTATTTACAACAAAGATTTATTCAAAAAAGCTGGTATTAGCACTACGCCTAAGACCTGGAACGAGTTGATCGCTGATGCCAAGCTGCTTAAATCAAAAGGCATCGTCCCTTTTGAATCAGCGTATAAAGATACTTGGACGACAATGGCTGTTTGGAATCAGATTACGTCAAATAGCATTCCGTCCAGTTGGATCACGAAACGTCTTAAAAATCAGACTACTTTTGCTGCAAGTCACCAGCAAGTGATGAGCAAATTTTTAGAGATCACGAGCTATTCGCAATCTGATTATATGGGCACCTCTTACAATCAGGCTAATATCGATTTTGCCAAGGGTAAGGTAGCCATGATCGTGAATGGCAATTATGAAATTCCAGCATTCACACCTTTGAATTCTAAAATTAATTCGGATATGTTTATGATGCCGATCAGCAATAATCCAGCTGACAACAAAGTGACTTCTGGTGTCGATGTTGCTTTTGCAATTGCAAAAGTTTCAACGCATGTGTCAGCTGATAATAAACTAGTGGCTTTTTTAATGGAAAATAAAAATGCCGAAATCTATAACAAGGAACAGTTCTCATTTTCAGCTATCAAAGGAGTGAAACAAACAAGTCCTTTGGTTGCCGGAATCACTGATCAAGTTAATAAAGGCAATGTCATTAATTATCCGGATCACTATTACCCAGCCGCGCTGGATATGACACAGGTCTTGACTCAAGCTGGCCTAAACGCAGCTAATCATATGGCTCTGAATACAAATATCGCTAAATCGTTAAAACATGCAGATTCATTGTTTAACGCCGCTAATGTTCAGGAGAAATAATATGAGACAAGCTAAGAAAAAAATAAATTTCACTTATTATGTGATGGTCGTGCCTATGGCACTCTTGTTCTTCGCCTTCCACACAATTCCTTTCCTGCGTGGTGTCTTTTATAGTTTTACTGATTGGAAAGGCTTTGGCAGCTGGCATTTTGTCGGTCTGAGAAACTATGGCTATATGTTTACCAATTCGAATATTGGCAGCGCTTATGCTTTCACTTTTAAATTTGCGATCGCTGCCACGATTTTGGTCAATGTGATCGCACTTTTGATCGCACTGGGGCTGACGAGCAAAATTAAATTTCAAAATACCTTAAAGGCAATTTATTTTCTGCCTTATATGCTTGGCACTTTGATCGTTGGTTTCATTTTCAACTTTGTTTTTGGCAACATGCTGCCGAGTTTGGGTAAATTTTTACACTGGGGATTTCTGGAAACGAATATTTTAGGTACCAGCCATGCTTGGATCGGTATTCTGATCGTCACAGTCTGGCAAGGGCTAGCCTTTAATACCTTAATTTATATGTCGGGTCTGCAGTCGGTCAGCCCGGATCTTTATGAAGCTGCTTCTTTAGATGGTGTGACGCCTTGGCAGAAGTTTTGGAAGATCACTTTTCCTTTGATCGCACCATTTTTCACGATCAATTTGGTTTTGTCAGTCAAGGGTTATTTGATGGTCTTCGATCAGATTATGGCCATGACCAGCGGCGGTCCGGGAAACAGTACTACTTCGATCTCTGTGTTGATTTATAACCAAGGCTTTCAAGGATCGCAATTTGCGATTCAATCAGCCAATGCGGTCATGTTGTTTATCATCGTGGCTGCGATTTCCTTATTCCAGCTGAATGTACTGAATAAGAGAGAGGACCGGATCGAAAACTAATGCAAACAGTAAATGAGTCACTTAAAGTAACGAAAACAAGGCCATCAAAACACATTAACTACACGGCAACAGCCGTCTTGGCGGTTCTAGGTATCTTTGCGATCCTTGGCCCGCTGTATATTACCTTGATGATCGCGGTCAAGAATCCGTCTGACATGACAAACGTCCTCTCTTGGCCTAAACAATTTAACTGGAGCAATTTCACAAATGCTTGGCAGATGACAGACTTTCCTACGATGTTTAGAAACACACTCTTTATTACGGCTTGGACGATTATCTTTACGATCATCACGAATTCAGCCGCTGCTTATGCAATCACAAGAAATCGCGGACAAAGCAAATTTTTTAATGCTTTGTATTATTACTTCATCTCAGCAATGTTCATTCCCTTCAATGTGATCATGCTGCCTTTGGTGCGTGAGGTGTCATCAATGCACATGGACAATGATTTTGGTATTACTTTTCTGTACATTGTCTTCGGTATGCCGATGAATATCTTCTTGTATTCTGGTTTTGTTAAACAAATTCCAGTCGCACTTGAAGAAGCCGCTGTCATGGATGGTGCTAAGCCCTATCAGGTCTTCTTTAAAGTCATTTTTCCGTTAATGATGCCGATGCATGCGACCGTGGCGATCCTATCATTTATGTGGACTTGGAACGATTTTCTCATGCCTTTAGTCTTACTGAGTGATCCTAAACAGCAGACTTTGCAGCTGGCACAATATGTGTTCCAAGGCCAATTCTCAACAAATTACAATTTAGCCTTTGCTTCGTATGTGCTTGTATTAGCACCGGTCTTGATTATGTATGTGATTTTTCAACGTTTCATCATCTCTGGTGTCGTCTCTGGTGCCATTAAAGGATAAATCAAAGTTAAATGAGCTTACAAAATATGAATTTTCTTTTAGAATAAAAGAGATGGAAAAAATAAAGAGACAAGAAAATCAAAATAAACTGAGCCCTGAAGAATTGATCAGCCAGCGGTCTAGAATTGCACATCAGCGTGTGAGTGATGCTAATGAAAAAAATAAGCATAAAAGCCGGTTTGACTATATCACAATTTCGATGGCGGTTCTGATGGCTTTGGTGACAATTTTTGGAATCGTGATCGGTCTATTGACGGTTCGATAATTACGTGTATAATTTTGAATGATGCTAAAGCAGCGCAAACAATCGGTATTATTTTTCGGAAACAACTTCTAAGTCTTCATTGATTTAGGAGTTGTTTTTTTTTGTAAAAAAAAGGAGAGCAACATGGCAAATGTATTTGTGAACATCAATGATTTATCTAATCAAGATCTACTATCGATCATCCATCAGGCTTTGTTATTTAAGAGTGGGCAGCTTTTGCCTGTTATGAATAAACAGGTCGTTGCCAATCTTTTTTTTGAGAATTCAACTCGAACTGTGACTAGTTTTCAAATGGCTGAAATCAAATTAGGCTACGAGCGAATCGTGATCGATCCGAACAAATCATCGGCTGTCAAAGGCGAAAGTCTTGAAGATACTTTGAAAACATTAAAAGTGATCGGCGTAGATACTGTCGTGATTCGTCATACTTTACGCGGCTGGTATGACAACTTTTGTCAAATGGCTGGTAAAGAAATACCAAAATTGATCAATGCTGGTGATGGCAACGGCCAGCACCCATCGCAAAGTCTTTTGGATCTGATGACGATCATTGAAACCTTTGACCATTTTCGTGGTTTAAAAGTTCGTATCATTGGCGATATTTATCATTCACGAGTGGCTCGCTCGAACGCCGAAATACTAGATCGACTCGGTGCTAACGTCACTTTTGCCGGACCAAAAGTCTGGTCGGACCCGTCACTAACGCAGTTTGGTCATGTTGTTGACATGGATGACGACCTAGAACAGCAGGATGTGGTGATGCTATTGAGAGTTCAGCATGAGCGTTTAACAGATGGTGAAAATGCACATTTTACGATTGACCAATATCACGAACAGTATGGCCTGACTCGAGCTCGCTATGATCGTTTGAAAGATCAAGCAATCATCATGCATCCGGCGCCAGTAAATCGTGGTGTTGAAATTGATTCAGACTTAGTTGAATCACCTAAGTCTCGTATTTTTCAGCAGATGGCAAATGGTGTTTTTGCCCGCATGGCTATTTTAAATTCTTTGAATACTTCCGTTTTGCAAAAGGAGCTGCTTAAATGACCTCGACTTTAATTAAACATGCGCGTGTGGTGATGGGCGAAAATAAATTGGTTAAATGTGATCTATTACTGAAAGACGGCCTGATCGCTGAACTGGCTGAAGATCTTGTTTGCGAAGCCGATCATATCGTTGATGCCAAAATGGCTCTGCTGCTGCCTGGTCTGATCGATGTTCATGTTCATTTTAGAGAACCGGGTTTTGCTGATAAAGAGACGATCGCGACAGGATCTAGTGCTGCTGCGCGCGGCGGATTCACGACTGTTTTTGCCATGCCGAATTTAAATCCGGTGGTTGATAATGTTGCTGTTTTACAAAATATGCAAGCTTTAAATCGGCGGGATGCTGTCGTGAAAATCAAACAATATGCGGCTATTTCGGCTGGTCTCACTGCTAATAAAGTGGATGATCTGCCGGCCTTGGCCAAAGCTGGTGCGATTGCTTTTACGAATGATGGCAAAGGTGTCCAGACTGCCGACACGATGTATCAAGCCATGCAGGCAGCTGCTAAAGTTCATAAAGTTTTGGTCGCACATGTTGAAGATGATTCCTTGATCCATGCTGGTGTCATGAACGCTGGACCGTCGGCCAAAGCTTTAGGACTGCCAGGTGCTAGTAAATTAAGCGAGACTTCCCAATTGGCTCGCGATCTGATGATTGCCAAAGCGACTGGCGTCCATTATCATGTTGCCCATTTATCAGCCTTGGAAAGTGTTGAATTAATTCGTATTGCCAAACAGCATAGCATTAACGTGACTGCTGAAGTTTCCCCGCATCATCTTTTGTTAGACGACAGTATGATCGTGAAAGATGACGCCAATATGAAAATGAATCCGCCTTTGCGTTCGGCGGATGATCGAGCTGCTTTGATCGCTGGCTTATTGGACGGCACGATCGATATGGTCGCAACAGATCACGCACCGCATACGGATCGGGAAAAAGCACAATCGATGTTAACGGCACCCAATGGTGTGACAGGCATTGAGACAAGTTTCCCACTGCTTTATACGCATTTAGTCAAACCAGGTATTATGACTTGGCACCGTTTGTTAGAAGTGATGAATCAAAAGGCAGCTGAAGTATTTGGCTTGACCGATGCCGCCACAAAACTCGCAGTTGGTCAGCCGGCAGATCTAGCACTGTTTGACATTGACCATGCTCATACGATCCGAGCCGATGAATTTGCCTCCAAAGGCAGTAATAGTCCTTTTATCAATTGGACGATTTTTGGCCAAACACAGGCAACCTGGGTCAATGGCAAACAAGTCTATGCAGCGGAAAGGAGCGAAGCATGGCAAAACGTTATTTAGTTTTAGAGAACGGTTCAATTTATACTGGTGAAGCTTTTGGTGCAGCAGCGGGAGCGGTCGGCGAATTGGTTTTCAATACGGGTATGACAGGTTATCAGGAAACGATCACGGACCTTTCTTACGCCAATCAGATGATTGTGTTTACCTATCCGCTAATTGGTAATTATGGGATCAATCGTGATGATTCAGAAAGTCTGCGACCAGCTGCGGCAGCCATTGTCACACACGAAGTTGCCCGTCGTCCCAGTAATTGGCGCATGCAGATTTCCTTGACTGAATGGGCTGAAAAAATGAACCTGCCGGGTATCACGGATATTGACACACGAGCTTTAACAAAAGAATTACGCGATCAGGGTGTTATGAAAGCGGCTTTGGTTGACCAGTTGGCCGCAGATACACTGCCTAAATTACGCATACAGCAGCTGCCGACTAACCAAGTCCAAGCTGTGACAGTTCACAGTGGTTATCAGAATCCAAATACAGGTGTCACGATCGCCCTGATTGATTTTGGCTTGAAGAACTCAATTTTGCGTTCTTTAGCGGCGCGTCAATGCAATGTGGTTGTGTTTCCAGCCGATGTTGATGCTAAGACGGTACTGGAAATCGATCCTGACGGGGTCATGCTATCAAACGGTCCTGGAGATCCACAGTCAGTTAGTTATGCGATTCCGACAATCCAAGCATTGCAAAAAGTTAAACCTTTATTCGGTATCTGTTTAGGCCATCAGCTGTTTGCTATGGCTAATGGTGCGAAGACTTTCAAAATGAAATTCGGTCATCGTGGCTTCAATCATGCTGTGCGGTCAATTGATGATCCAAGGTTAGCATTTACATCGCAGAACCATGGTTACGCGGTCGATGAAGGATCACTTATTAATACAGATCTAATCGTGACTTATCGTGAAATCAATGATAATACGATCGAAGGGCTAAAGTCGACTGTTTATCCAGCTTTTTCAGCCCAATTTCATCCCGACGCCGCGCCTGGTCCGCATGATGCCGATACGATTTTCGACGATTTCTTGCAGTTGATCGCAGCTGACAAAAGGAGGAAAAATGCCCAAAAGATCTGATATCCATAAAATACTCGTCATTGGTTCTGGTCCGATCGTGATCGGCCAAGCTGCCGAATTTGATTATTCCGGGACTCAAGCCAGTCTATCTTTACGTGAAGAAGGCTACTCGGTTGTTTTGATCAATTCTAATCCAGCCACGATTATGACCGATGCCGAAACCGCCGATAAAGTGTACATCGAACCATTGACGCTGGATTTTGTTGAAAATGTCTTGAGAAAAGAACGACCGGATGCGATTTTAGCTACTCTGGGTGGCCAGACTGGTTTGAATTTGGCTAAGGCTTTGTCGGAAGATGGCATTTTAGACGAACTAGGCATTGAATTGCTTGGAACGAAATTGGCAGCGATCGAACAAGCCGAAGACCGCGAAAAATTTAAAGAGTTAATGGAAGCACTCAAAGAACCAATTCCAAAATCTCAAACAGCTACTAGTTTGAGTACGGCTGTCAATTTTGCCGAACATCAAGGATATCCCGTGATCGTGCGTCCAGCCTATACTTTAGGCGGCAGCGGCGGCGGTATTGCCAATAATGAAAAAGAATTGAGACAAATTGCCGCAAATGGTTTGGAATTATCTCCGGTTTCCCAAATCTTGGTTGAAGAGTCAATTGCTGGTTATAAAGAAATTGAGTTTGAAGTCATGCGTGATGCTAAAGACAATGCTTTAGTCGTTGCTTCGATGGAAAACTTGGATCCAGTCGGCATTCACACAGGTGATTCGATCGTGCTGGCGCCTGTACAGACACTATCGGACAAAGAATACCAAATGCTGCGCGATGCGGCCTTGAAAATCATTCGGGTATTGAAAATTCAAGGTGGTGCTAATGTGCAGCTGGCTTTAGATCCGACTAGTTTTGAGTACGATATCATCGAAGTGAATCCGCGTGTTTCCCGATCCTCGGCCTTGGCTTCTAAAGCAACTGGTTATCCGATCGCTAAAATTGCTGCTAAAATTGCTGTCGGCCTGACACTCGATGAAATTATTAATCCTGTTACCGGCAGCAGTAAAGCAGCCTTCGAACCAGCGCTGGATTATGTTGTTGTGAAAATTCCACGCTGGCCCTTTGACAAATTCACGACAGCTGACAGGCATTTAGGCACACAGATGAAAGCCACAGGAGAAGTGATGGCGATCGGCCGCAATATTGAGAGCGCTTTGATGAAGGCTATACGTTCTTTGGAAATCGGTGCCTTGGCTCTAGATGAGATCACTTTTCCAGAATGGTCGCAGGCACAATTGCTGGATGCACTTTGGCCGGCACGTGATGATCGTCTATTTATGATCGCTGATCTTTTGCGCCGTGGCGTCAGCAGCAAAAGCATTCATGATAGGAGTATGATCGATTATTTCTTCTTAGACAAAATCGCTCATCTGATCGAAATCGAAAATGCTCTAAAACAGCATCCATTTGATCGGAATTATTTAACTATGGCCAAGAAAAACGGTTTTCCGGACGCCGTTATTGCTCGCTACTGGCACATTGGCGAATCAGATGCCCGGGCTTTCCGAGAAAAACAGCATTTATTACCGACTTATAAAATGGTCGATACGGCAGCTGGCGAATTTGTTTCCAAAACACCTTACTATTATTCGACTTACGAAGGGGAAAATGAATCCCAGACCATTGGTCCAAAAAGCGTTCTTGTTTTGGGATCCGGGCCGATCAGAATTGGGCAGGGTGTGGAGTTCGATTATGCGACCGTTCATTGTGTCAAGGCGATTCAAAAAGCCGGTTATAAGGCAATTGTCATCAATTCAAATCCCGAGACAGTTTCAACCGATTTTTCAATTTCCGATAAGCTGTATTTTGAACCGATCACGCTTGAAGATGTCTTAAATGTTGTGTCTTTGGAGCATCCTTTGGGTGTGATTGTCCAATTCGGCGGTCAGACAGCGATTAATTTAGCCGCGCCTTTGCAGGATGCTGGCGTGCGGATTTTAGGAACAGCTGTTCAGGATATTAATCGGGCTGAAGATCGTGAGGATTTTGGCGATGTTATCCAGCGGCTGAATTTACCCCAGCCAGTTGGGAAAACAGCCAGTTCAGCTGAAGCTGCTTTAGCTGCTGCCAAACAAGTTGGCTACCCGATCTTGATTCGGCCATCTTACGTATTGGGCGGCCGCGCCATGGAGATCGTGACTAACGCTAACGAACTGAGCAAATACATTCATCGTGCTGTTAAAGTTTCCCATGAACATCCGGTTTTGATCGACTCTTATCTGACTGGCAAGGAAGCAGAAGTTGATGTTATCAGTGATGGCAAGACGGTAGTCATTCCTGGCATTATGGAACATATTGAACGCGCCGGTGTCCATTCCGGCGATTCCATGTCTGTTTATCCGCCACAGTATCTCAGCCAGAATGTACAGGATCAGATCGTGAAAGCCTCAATTCAGATTGCGAAATCTTTGCATACGATCGGGCTTATGAACGTTCAATTTGTGATTCACGATGAAAAGGCCTATATTATTGAAGCCAATCCGCGTGCTTCGCGAACTGTGCCCTTTATTTCTAAAGTGACACAAATACCTTTAGCACAGTTAGCTACCAGCGTGATTCTGGGCAGTTCGTTGACAAAATTGGGTTTTCATGAGGGCCTTGTTGAAAAAAGCCGCCTGGTCCATGTCAAAGCACCGATTTTCTCATTCTCCAAGCTGCCGAAAGTAGACTCGTCATTAGGGCCGGAAATGAAGTCGACCGGTGAGGTGATGGGCAGTGATCAAACCTTGTCAAAAGCGCTCTACAAGGCGTTTGTTGCTTCTGGCTTTCATCTGCCCGATCACGGGAACGCCCTCTTTACGATCGCCGATCGCGATAAAAAAGAAGCGTTGCCATTGGCCAAACGCTTTAGCCATTTGGGCTATATGATATGGGCAACTTCGGGTACAGCTGCTTATCTCCGAGCTCACCAGCTGCGTGTCAAAGAATTAGGCAAAATTTCTGATCAAGCCGACAATCCGGTCGCAGCGATGCGTAGCGGTCAATTGCAATTAGTTATCAATACTTTGGAAACGGATGAATTATTGGAACCTGATGGTCGCCAGATCCGCTCGGCTGCGATTGAAAATGCCGTGCCCTTATTCACGTCGCTTGATACAGTTTCTGCTTTTTTACAGGTTTTGGAAAGTCGTTCCTTTGTTGTTGATCCAATCGAAGAAAGGCGGCCGCAACTATGACAAAAATGACCGACAATCTGTTTATTGCTTTGGATTTTACTGCGGGCGGACAGGCTTTGGATTTTTTGAAACATTTTAAAGGTATTCGACCGGCTGTCAAGGTGGGGATGGCTTTATTTTACGCAACCGGTGCAGATTTTATCCATGAATTAAGACAAGAAGGTTATCCGGTTTTCCTGGATCTCAAGCTTTTTGACATACCGAATACGGTTGCGGCTAGCATGATTTCGATCAATCGACTGGATGTTCAATTTTTGACCTTGCATGCTTTAGGCGGCCAAAAAATGTTGGCTGCTGCTGTGAAAGAAAAGGCTGAGAATTTAAAACTGTTAGCTGTTACACAACTGACTTCTTTATCTGAAACAGAGATACAGCAAACACAAATGACAACTGTTCAAGTTGGCAAGTCAGTTCAGCATTTGGCCAAGATCGCTGAATCGGCGGGAATGGACGGCACGATTTCTTCAGCACAGGAAGCTGATTTGATCCAGCAAGTCACAGGGCCGAATTTCTTAAAGGTCACTCCTGGTATTCGCCTAGCTGATGGTCAGCGGGACGATCAAAGCCGGATCGCAACACCAGCTTATGCAAAAGATCACGGTGCCAATGCCTTGGTGATTGGCAGACCCATTACGCAGGCTGCAGATCCTTTGGCTGTTTATAAAAAAATATTGGAGGATTTTACATGACAAACTGTTATTCAAAAGAAGTTGCAGAAGACTTGCTGACCATTGGCGCTGTGAAGTTTTCTCCAACTGATCCTTTTACTTGGGCCTCGGGAATTATGAGTCCGATCTATACAGATAATCGCATGACGATCGGCTATCCGCAGATCCGCAGCAATATTGCTGATGGTTTAGTCGATTTAATTACCAAGAATTTTGCAGATGTCGATATTATCGCTGGTGTGGCTACGGCTGGTATTCCACATGCGGCCTTGATTGCGGATCGTTTACAAAAACCTATGATTTACGTACGTGCTAAAGCAAAAGATCACGGTGCCGGTCAACAAATCGAGGGTGCTGAAGTCCAAGATAAGAAGGTCATTTTGATCGATGATTTAATCTCGACTGGCGGATCCGTCTTAAAAGCAGCTAAAGCGGTGCAAGCGGCTGGTGGGCAGGTCTTAGGTGTTGTTGTGATTTTTTCCTATGAATTGCCAGTTGGCGAGCAAAATTTTGCCAGTGCCCATTTAACTTTTAAATCTTTAACAACTTATTCGCAATTGATCCAAGCAGCTTTGACACATGGAGATCTAGATGCTTCACAAATTGCCACTTTACGTCAATGGCGTCAAGATCCGGTCGCTTGGCGGGCTTAAAAGGAGAAAATATGGACTATACAACGAAGATTGCCAACACAACTTTTGACCATTTATTTATTAATGCAGCCGGTGTTTATTGCCAAACGGCTGAACAGCTGGATCAAATTCAAGAGGCTGAAGCTGTGGCTGCTGTTATGACGAAGTCAGCAACGGCTGAATTAAGGTTAGGCAATCAAGAACCGCGTTATGCTGCTTTTCCTGATCAGCATAATACGATCAATTCAATGGGGCTGCCAAATTTAGGTCTGGATTATTATTTGAATTATGTTTTAAAAAGTCATCTAAAACGACCGACGATTTTCTCGGTTGTGGGATTGTCGCAAACTGAAATCGTGGCCAATCTGAAAAAACTGCAAGCTAGTAACTATACAGGTTTGGCAGAATTAAATTTGTCTTGTCCAAATGTTCCAGGCGAACCTCAGATCGCTTATGATTTTCAGACAACGGACGAGATTTTGAAACAGGTTTTTGCTTTTTATGACAAACCGTTAGGGATCAAACTGCCGCCTTATTTTGATTTAGCTCACTTTGATCAGATTGCTAAAATTTTGAATCGTTATCCCTTGGCATATGTCAATTCAATTAATTCGGTCGGCAACGGTTTGGTAATTGATCCAAAAACTGACAAAGTTGTGATGAGACCTAAGGATGGTTTCGGTGGTCTTGGTGGTGCTCAGATCAAGGCAACGGCACTGGCCAATGTACGTGCTTTAAGGCTGCGTTTACGTCCTGAGATCAAAATGATCGGGACTGGCGGTGTCACTTGCGGCCGTGATGTTTTTGATCACTTGTTATGCGGTGCTGACCTGGTTTCGGTAGGCTCGCAGTTAGCGATCGAAGGGCCCACTGTCTTCGCGCGTTTGGAAAAGGAATTAGAAGCTATTTTTACCGAAAAACAGATTACGAGTCTTGATCAAGTTTGTGGCAAACTAAAAATTTTCTAGACAAAGAATTTATAGCTTGCTAAACTATTAAGCAATGTGAATTTTGCATGAAGAGAGGGAAGACTTGAAAAATTGCAGCAAACAATTAGACTTGTTCTTGCATTGCTGTTTTTGTATTTCTAATTTTCATGTTCTTTCTACTTCGCAGTTCCATGATTTATCAATTGATATCAATACCTCAATTATTTCTAATTGAGGTATTTTTTTGGATTTTTTTAGGGGGAAAATTGGAAAATTCGGTTAAAAAAACAAATGGCAACGTCGCGCAGCCGCAACAAATTGCGCGTTATCAAAAACAAACTTTATGGTCATCGATCATTGGCTATGCGATGGACGGCTTGGATATGATGCTGCTATCCTTTGTTCTGCCTTTGATTATGAAAGATTTTCATTTGACGACGGTTCAAGCTGGCGGCATTTCGACGATCACAATGTTTGGTGTCGTGCTTGGCGGGGCGGTTTTCGGTATTTTAGCTGATCGTTTTGGTCGCGTCAAAGTCTTTACCTGGACAATTTTGATTTTTTCTGTTTTCACAGGTCTTTCAGCGCTGGCAGCGTCGGACACTATTTTTATTATGATGCGTTTTCTGGCCGGCTTGGGTCTGGGTGGCGAATTTGGTATTGGTATGACACTAGTTTGCGAAAGCTGGCCGACACAGTTAAGAACGAAAGCAACTTCTTGGGTTGCCTTAGGTTACCAAGGCGGCACTTTATTGGCAACACTGTTAGCTGGTTATGTTTCGATTCATTTTGGTTGGCGTGGTGTGTTTGCCATTGGCATCTTACCAGCAATTTTGGCATGGTGGACGCGTCGCAATTTGGAAGAACCAGCAATGTGGGTCGAAAATCGTAAAACAGTCAAAAAGAATTTCGCGATCAAAGAGTTATTCGCCAATAAAAAAATCACCTTGACCACGATTGGTTTGGTGATTTTAACTTCAGTGCAAAACCTAGGCTATTTTGGCATCATGAGCTGGATGCCGACAATGCTAGCTGCTCAGCAGCACACGACGATCAATGGCACGATTTTCTGGACCTTGTCAACGATCACGGGTATGGTGATCGGCATTATCGTGTTTGCCTGGGCAGCTGATAAATTCGGCCGTAAGCCAGCTTTTATTACTTTTCAGATTTCAGCAGCTATCATCGTTTGGATCTATTTTAAAATTACCGATCCGACCTTGCTGGTATTGTTTGGCTCAGTGCTTGGCTTTTTTGTTAACGGCATGATGGGCGGCTATGGTGCTTTATTGTCGGAACACTATCCGACCGAGATCCGCTCAACTGCCGAGAATCTTATCTTCAATGTTGGACGTTTCATTGGTGGATTCGGCCCGCTATTTATCGGTTTTATTGCACTGCATCAGTCTTTGTCGACGGCGTTGGGCATGATTTCTGCTATTTATATCATCGCTGCTTTAGCCATGCTCTTCTTGATTCCGGAGACGAAAGGCCGAGAATTAGCATTGATCACAGAGAATTAATTTTTGAATAAACAGCCATATCAAAGAATTCGCCGTCAATTAGGTCAGATTCTTTTTTAATACCTTCTAAATTAAAATTAAGTCGTTTGGCCACGGCTTGTGAGGCTTTATTTCGAGTCTGTGCTTCTAAAACAAGTCGATGAAGCCTTAACTTACTAAAAGCAAACTTGATCAAGGCTGCTTCAGATTCCGTGATGATACCACGGCCGCGAAAATCACGATCCAGCCAGTAACCTGTTTTGGCAGCTTTTTGTCCTTGATTTATTTCGTGCAGGTCGATCATGCCGACAATTTGTTCATCATAAAAGATTGCAAACGCGTACATTGTTCCTTCGACCAAACGCTGATGATTTTTTTTGATCACAGCCTGGGCTGCGGCTAGACTTTCTTCTTGCTGACACCAGCTAAAATATAATTTAAATTCGGCCCGATTTTTGTTAACGAGTTCAGAAATCCGCTTGGCATCTTGTTCCAGTGGGATTTTCAAAAAAAGTCTTTCGTTGATTTGCAGCTGATCAACTGCCATTAAGCCCACTGTTTCCAAAGCTTAATGATCGCCTGTGTCCCAAGGTCTCCAAGACCTTTGTCATCTGTCAACTTGGCATACAATTGTTCGGCTAGTTTTGTAGCTGGTAAGTCAAGCTGTAGTTTGTCTGCTTCGTCAAGTGCGATACGCAAGTCTTTTAGCAAATGTTTGGCGTAAAAGCCCGGCTGAAAATCACCTTTTAAAATCCTAGGTGCATAGGTATCCATTGACCAATTATCGGCCCCGCCAGCAGACAAAGTATCCAGCGTCTCCTGCAGATCAAGTCCAGATGCTTTTGCATAGGTCAGCCATTCAGCTAGGCCGAGCATCGTGGACGCGATCATAATCTGATTGGCCATTTTAGCATGCTGACCGTTCCCGGCGGCACCAAAATAATTGACTTTTTTGGAAACGGATGCCAGAATCGGCAATGCTTTATGGTAGGACGCTAAATCACCGCCGACCATCGTTGTCAGTTTGCCATCACGAGCACCAATATCGCCACCAGAAACAGGTGCATCCAAAACACCGATGCCGATTTTTTCACCCGTAGCTGCGATTTTTTTCGCCAAAGTGGGCGTTGAAGTTGTCATATCAATTAAAATTTGTCCTGTTTTTGCGACTGATAAAATACCTTTTGGTCCAAAATAATTTTCTTCAACATCTTTCGGGAAACCAACCATTGTAAAAATAAAATCATGATTTAGTGTGGCCTCAGCTGCAGAATCAGCCCATTTGGCACCGCTATCCAAAAGCTTTTGTGCATGGGCCTTGGTGCGATTGTAGACCGTAACTTCTTGGCCGTTTTTCAAAAAATTATTAACAATACCGGTTCCCATAACGCCAGTCCCAATAAAAGCAATTTTCATTTTCATTTCCTCCAACTAAATTTTATTACAAAAAATGCTTGCCTTTTTTAAAATCTTATGTATGATTAAGACATTCAGTTATGAAACAGATACGGTTTAACAATCAATCATGGTGGTGGCTCGTCTAGACGGGCTGTTTGATCGTATCGCGATTACTTTGGCCTGCTAATTTGCGGGCCTTTTTCTTTACTTTGACGGTGGAAAATTGCTCGCATTTGCGGGCTTTTTATTTAACTGAAAAAGGGAGAAAATTTATGAAACGCATGATTAGTTTTACTGTTCTGCTAGCCGCATTTTTGTTGTTTGCCTTCTTTAATACCGGCAAAACAACTCAATCCAGTCAGGCCGACAGTAAGACACAAAAAATTTATAAAATCGGCATTCTGCAATTAATGACGCATCCGGCTTTGGATCAGATTCACGCGGGGGTTTTAGCTGGATTGAAGCAAGAAGGCTTTGTCAGTGGCCGAAATCTGAAAATCGATTATGAAAATGCGCAAGGAGATCAATCTAATTTGCAGACGATGTCGTCGAAATTCGCCAACGAAAAGGATGATATGACCATTGGTATCGCGACACCAGCTGCACAAGCCTTGGCCAAAGCAGCGAATGGTCAAACACCTGTCATTTTAGCTGGTATTACTGATCCGGTCGGCGGTGGCTTGATCAAATCCAATGCCCGACCTGGTGCTAATATTACAGGCACATCTGGTGAATCACCTTTGAAATCTCAGTTGGATTTAATCAAACAGATCCTGCCAAAAGCTAAAACGTTGGGAATTGTTTACACAACTTCTGATCATGGCGGCAGCTATAATGCAAAAAAAATGGCTGCAATTGCTAAAGCGGCGGGCTATCAGGTCAAGTTATATACAATTTCGACAACCAACGACATGCAGACGATCGCCGAAAAAATGGTTTCTCAAGTGCAGGCTGTCTATGCACCACAGGACAATGGTGTTGCGAGTGCAATGAAAACTTTGGTCAATGTTGCTAATCAGTCAAAAGTAGCTGTTTTCCCAGCTGTGGATACAATGGTTCAGGCTGGCGGTCTGGCTACCTTGTCAGTTAATCAATTCACATTAGGTAAAGAATCCGGCATTATTGCTGGCCGTGTTTTAAAAGGCGAGAAAACATCAACTTATCCATTGACCTTCGTGACAAGAGGGCAGATGGCGATCAATACTTCTGAAGCAAAAATACTGGGCATCACATTACCGAATTCAGTGGTCAAACAAGCACAAACGAAAGGAGAAATTTACAAATGAGTATGATCGTATCTAGTATCGGACAAGGATTATTATGGGGTATTTTAGGTATAGCCTTATTTCTTACTTTCCGAATTCTGAATTTTCCTGACATGACAGTCGAAGGATCTTTTCCTTTAGGTGCTGCTAGTGCTGTCACTTTGATCACGCACGGTGTTGATCCGCTGTTAGCTAGTTTGGCAGCCTTTGTTGTTGGGGCACTTGCCGGCGGCATAACCGGTTTATTGTATACGAAAGGAAAAATTCCGATCCTGTTAGCTGGTATTTTGGTCATGACAGCCTGTCTGTCAATTAATTTGCGCATCATGGGTTCTGCGAATGTTTCTTTATTAGGTAAGAAAACAATTTTTTCACCCTTGGCCGGCTTACCGAAATATTTCGATGCGATCTTTATCGGCTTAACCATTATTGTCGTGGTCACCTTGGTCATTATTTATTTTCTGCAAAGCGAGCTGGGCCAAGCTTTCATTGTAACGGGCGATAATCCCACGATGGCACAATCGATCGGTATTCGCACAGATCGTATGACGAATATGGGCTTGATGGTTTCCAACGGTTTAATTGCTTTTGGCGGGGCTGTGATTGCGCAGAATAATGGATATGCAGATATCAATATGGGGATCGGCATTATTGTGATTGCCTTAGCCTCAATTATTATTGGCGAAGTTGTTTTCGGTGAACTAACCATGAACCAACGCTTGCTTGCAATTACTTTGGGATCGATCATTTACCGTTTTGTTCTCTTGATCGTGCTGCAGCTTGGTTTTTCAACAAATGATTTAAATTTGATTTCTGCGATACTGCTGGCTATTTGTCTTATGGCACCGTGGCTGAACAGCTTGCTGCATTTGGATAAGGTGATCAAAAAAGGAGTTACTGTTCATGACTGAAACTATTTTGTCTTTAAAAAATGTTGTTGTTAAAGTGAATCAGAATCAAAGCGACGAAACAGAAATCTTAAAATCCTTAAATCTTGATATTCATGCTGGCGATTTTATTACGCTGTTGGGTTCGAATGGGGCAGGCAAATCAACCATTTTTAATGCAATTGCCGCTACTATCGCGATCGATGCTGGTCAGATTCTGCATAATGGCCGTGACATTACTAAGGATAGCCCGGAAAAACGGACACAATTTCTGAGCCGTGTTTTTCAGGATCCCAAAATGGGGACCAGCCCGCGTATGACCGTCGCCGAAAATCTGCTGCTGGCTGCTAAGCGTGGTGAAAAACGCGGGTTGCGTTCAAGACATTTAAGAGCGCATATGGCAGCCTTTCAAAAAATAACCGCTGGTATGAATAATAATTTAGATCAGCGTCTTAATACGGCCACGGAAAACTTATCCGGCGGTCAAAGACAAGCACTGAGTTTTCTCATGGCAACTTATAAAAAACCTGATATCTTGCTGCTTGATGAACATACTGCAGCGCTGGATCCTAAAACTGGTCAGGCTTTGATGGCAGCCACAGCAGCGCGTGTTGCCGAGGATCATTTAACATGCTTGATGATCACACATCATATGGAAGACGCTTTGAAATATGGCAACCGTTTGATCGTCATCAAGGACGGCCGAGTTGCTCATGATTTCAATCACGAAGAAAAATCCCAGTTGACTAAGGAAAAACTGCTATCGTTTTTCGATCTTACTGAATAGACAAAGTCGCTCGTTAGAAGAGCGACTTTTTGTCTATTTAGATTTGTTTTTATAATTATAAGTATTATATATATTTATTTTACAAATATATGAGACAATGTTTAAATTTAATTAAACAAAAAGGAGATCGAATAATGGCTAAAATTTATAAAAACGTTCTGATTGCGATGGATGGCTCCAAGGAAGCACGAGATGCCTTTCGAAAAACACTTGATTTTTTTCAGAACTTTGGCAATGCAAAACCGCATTTAATTATTACTCATGTTTTAGACACACCACATTATCCAAGCGTCATTTCCGAAGATGCAGAAATGATGAATTCGCCAAGTATGGAAAAGAAAGAAAGTCTATTGAGCCTTAAAAAGGAAGCACAAGCGGCTGGGTTTTTAGATACTGAAACGCTTATCAGGCATGGTTCTCCCAAAGAACTGTTAACAAACGAAATACCAACAAAAGTAGCTGCTGATTTGATCGTGGTTGGCGCGATCGGTCTTGGCAAAATTGAGAATGCATTGCTTGGTTCAGTGACAGAATATGTTGTGAGAGAATCAAAAATCGACGTTTTGGTTATTCGCTGATCAGAGTATGACAAAAAACATTAACTAAGAAAAAGTGACAGTTAATTATGATTCGCGAAAATATTTAAAATATGTTGATGTCTATTTTAGGAAAATTGTGTCCTATAAGCGTATTTTCAGTTAAAAAGAGCCTTTTTGAGGAATATAGTACGCAGTTTTAGAAAAAATTCATTGTTTTTAACGCTTGCTATCTATTTTTTCGATCTGCAAAAAATTATAATCAAAGCTATAAACTAGGGGAGAAAATAATTTCATGAGAAAATATGTGGCAGAGTTTATGGGGACCTTCATGCTGGTCTTTTTGGGAACCGGCGCAGTCGTGATCGCGAAAGGTGATGCCTTGACGATTGGTTTGGCTTTTGGTTTGGCAATTACGGTCTCGGCCTATGCATTTGGCGGCATTTCCGGAGGCCAATTCAATCCGACTGTGACAACAGCTATGTTGATTAACCATCGAATCAAATCACTCGACGCCATTTATTACATTGTGGCTCAGATTTTAGGTGCTGTTGTTGCTTCATTTTTTGTTCGTACTTTTGTCAGCGGTCTGAAATTGTCAGCGACACAATTGGGTCAGACTGATTTTCCAAAGATTTCAACTGGTTTGGCTTTTATCGTTGAAACATTGATCACTTTCTTATTTATTACAATTATTTTAAACGTCACGAGTAAAGAACATGGCAATGGTGATTTTGCCGGCATCGTCATTGGTATCACATTGAGTTTTTTAATTATTTTTGCTTTGAATCTGACCGGCGGTTCTTTGAATCCAGCTCGTTCGATCGGACCAGCTTTATTCGCTGGCGGCAGTGCATTTGCGCACCTTTGGCTTTACATCCTAGCACCAGAAGTTGGCGCGATTTTAGCGGCTTTCTTTTCTAAGTATCTTTTGGGCAGCGAATACTAGATTCATATTTCATAAGCTACTGCTTATGTCAATAAAAAAAGAAGGGATCTCCCTTCTTTTTTATAGTTAGATGTTTTCTGTCAAACGCAGAAATTCGTCGACATCTTTTTTGATCAAGTCAGCACCAGCCTGCCAGAAGTCCGGCTGAGTCAAATCTACACCTAAGTGTTTTTTAGCTAATTCTTCAGAGCTCATATTAGCCGTGTCGCGCAATAAAGCAATGTAAGCAGATTCGAAATCAGTTTGTTTTTGTGCCCAAGCAAAGATACCCAAACTGAATAAATAACCAAAAGTATAAGGGAAATTATAAAAGGGGACATCATCGATATAAAAATGTAGTTTTGAGGTCCAAAAATGCGGATGAACACCATCGTCGGATAAAGCTCCGGCAAAGGCTTCTTTTTGTGCATCGACCATCATTTTATTGAGTTGAGCTGGCATTAAAACGCCCTCTTGTCGTGCCTTATAAAAATTATTTTCGAAGATAAAGCGTACCCGAATATTCATGAACATAGCGGTTGCATTGGCCATTTTAGCATCCAGTAAAGTAATTTTTTCGGCATCAGTTTTAGCCGCTTCTACGTTGGCAGTGTTGATAACTGCTTCGGCAAAAGTGGAGGCTGTTTCAGCAACGTTCATCGCATAATTTTGGCGCCACTGCGGCAAATCGTACAAGACGCGGGAATGGAAGGCATGGCCTAATTCGTGAGCGATCGTGGCCGCATCATTGACTGAGCCTGTAAAGGTTAAAAAGATTCGGTCTTCTTTTAAAGCTGGAATCGATTCGTCCCAACCGCCGGGCTGTTTTCCGGGACGATCTTCTGATTCGATCCATTGATTTTCAAAAGCATGCTTAGCAAAGGCACCCATTTTGGCTGAGTATTTGCTGAAGTTCTTCACGATAAAATTAGCTGTATCATCATAGCTAAGGGTTCTTGGCTCATAACCAGGTACTTGAACGGGTGCCGTTTGATCCTGCCAGGAAATTTGATCCGAGTCCAAACCTAGCAGTTTAGCTTTGCGTGCAAAAAATTTGACCAGCATGCCTTCATTTTTAGCGACCGTGTTCCACATGGCAGTCAAACTTGCTCGCGAGAGACGGTTCAATTCTAACGGTTTTTCTAAATAATCATTGATACCATGGGCTTTATAGTCGGTCAAACGCGCACCGGCCAAATGATTTAAGGTATCAGCTGATAGATTTTCAGCCTTGCCCCACATTGATTCATAATGTTTCATCAAATCAGCCCGCGCATCCTTATCTTTGATGCCATCAAGCAGATTTAAGGCCTGACCAGCAGATACGGTCTGTTTTTGGCCCTTGGCATCAGTGTAGCTGGTTGATAATCCGGCGGAAATGGTGTCGTAATGGGCAGACCAAGCATGCAAAGCATCTACTTGGAATTCGTTTATCAGTTTTTCGGTGTTATCATCCAATAATTTTGCGGCCTGCTGACGTGTTTCGTTCAAAATAAAAGCAATCGGTTGAGCTTTTTCATCTGCCGATAGTGATTGAAAACGTTTATCTGACAAAGCCGCTAAAAACTTGCCCCAGGCCTGTTTTTGTGCCGTATAGTCAATATCAATTTTGGACAAACGGTCGAACTTGGGTCCGGCTTCAGCTTTGCCGTAGTTGACAGAACGCCAAGCATTTAAATAAAAGCCGATCGTTCCTAGTTTGCCTTCCAAGGTCTGCAGGCTATCTGCTGCAGCGAGAATTTTGCTATTTTCATCTTGTTCTGTCAGTGACGCGATCGTCTCGGCTAGTTTTTGATTGTCATCAGCAGCAGTTTTGAAAGCTGCGTTTAATTCCGGAGAATCGATCCCCGGAAAAACCACATCAATGTTCCAGTTCTGTGAGTATGTCATTTTCTCTCCTTAAGATATATGTTTTTATTATAGTCTGACCTTTTCATGATTGTGGATCTGTTCCTCGTAATCATTTTCCAAAAAACTGATGGATTTTTAAGACTGTTGTAAGATAAAAGAAATCGTGACTCGTTTATTAGAACAATTGGATAAATGGCAAGCAAAAATGCAGCGAACCTTATTTTTTTCAAGTCTATATGAAACCCTAAGAAAATTCCTGCCGATTATTATTATTAGTGTTTTTTTTCAGCTTTTTATAGATGTTTTTCTGACATCAAATAGTTTTTTTGCGCTTGTTTTTCACTGGAAACTATTTCGGATATGGCCGCCGGTCAACCATCTTGCGAATATGGCCTCTTTGTTTTTGAAGCATCTGATCTTGCCTTTGTTTGCTTATTTTTTTGCTAGTCAATTAGAAAACAGACGCGGTGTCCATGATTCTTTGCTGCCACTCGTTAATTTTATCGTGATCTGGCTTTTATTTAGCGATAATTTATTTGTCCGCTACTCGGGCCAAAATATTCTGTTAGTTAGTCTGATCGTTTTTTCGCTAACGAGGATATTGAACAAGATAACTGCCTTACATCAGCATACATTGGCGAAGTACTTATATTCATTATTATTTTTGCTAGTCGTGACCGCCGTTATTTTTGCGCTGATATCGGTCGAACATTTGCCTAGTAATTTTATTGTGAGTTCTAGCCAGTGGCTTAACGACACATTCATCAACCAGTGGTCTGGCCATTTTATAGGTGTTTTTTGCTTAACGATTCTGGCTAGTATCCTTCTCTGGCTAGGATTGCCTGTACCGGCAGCCTTGTTGAAACCGAACTTTTCCTTGCTGTCGACGGCTCATAATTTAAATGCCTCTTTGGATAAGAGCGTTTTTAACATTCCTAATTTATTGAGTTTGCATACCCTTTATGATTCGTTTGCAATTTTTGGTGGTGTATCAATGGGTTTGGCTTTGGTCATTGCTTTACTGATCAGATCCCATGGACCGATCAAGCGCTTGACTAAAATAGCTTTAATTCCGAGTTTGCTGGATAATAACCAGATTCTTAATTTTGCTTTGCCCCTCTTTTTTAATCCCTTGTTTTTGCTGCCGGCGATCTTATCACCGATATTTGGTATTACTTTAACCGCGATTGCTCTGAAACTGCATTGGCTGGCACCGTCGGTCTATGAATTACCGCGTTATACACCAAATATATTGACAGCTTTTTTGTCCAGCAACGGTGATTGGCGCACGATCGTATTGGTTTTAGTTATTTTGACGATCGGTGTACTGACTTATTTGCCTTTTGTCGATCATTGGCTGAAAGGAGCGGGCAGTGAAATTATGTAGAAATGCAGCTGGTCTGGCTCTGCTTTTCCTCTTACTGGTTCTTTCTTTGATTCAAGGCCAAAAATGGGTCAAAACAAGTGTGGACAAACAAATAACGATCTATAACTCGCGTTTGGATCCAACGATTATGGTACCTGGTTCGTCTGCGACAAATACGCGTTTTGATGCAATGATCGGCATTTTGAATCAGCAAGGAGATGCACATTCACTTTTAAGAGTACAAGTTAACGAAGATAATTCGATCACTTACTCTGGTCGATTAGCAGCTAACGATAATCAGCCCTATATCGTGATCGCTTTTCAAAATAATAGTGATGGTTATAGCAATATCAAGCGGCAGGCGAAATGGTTGGATATTGCATTGAAAGCGCTCGAAAAGCGATACCAGTTCAACCATTTTAATGCCTTGGGACATTCCAATGGTGGTCTTGACTGGACGATTTATTTGGAAAAATATTTCAATCAAAAGAAAAGCAATATTGGTACTTTGCTGACCATTGGATCACCTTACAATTTTGCAGAAACAAGCACTAGCAATCGCACACAAATGCTTGCTGACTTGATTAAAAATCGCCAGCAGCTGCCAAGCAATCTGACGGTTTATTCTGTAGCTGGTACCGAAACTTATAATGACGATGGGATCGTGCCAATTGAAAGTGTTATTGCTGGCAAATATGTTTTTCAAAAAATCGTCAGATCTTACACGCAGATCATTGTTTCTGGGGATGATTCCGACCATTCGGATCTGCCGACTAATTCGCAGATCATTAGTTTAATTCGCCGTAATATCCTGCGCCAGCAGACTACTCGCAAAGCAGGGTATCAAGGGCCTCATAATTAATAGGACTGAACTATCTTTTTGTAACTGATTTGCAATAAAGATGTAACTAATGTAACATGATTAAATACTTGGGAATGGGAGAGATATGCAGATTTTTGTAAGGGCAATTCATAGTTCGATCGTTAAATTTGTTGCGAGGACTTTATTTTATTTTGTGATCTTAGTCATGCTGCTCTATTTGTATGGATATTCCGGTATCAACGATGGTGGGTTTATCTATAACGAATTTTAAGTAGGAGGAATATGATTAAAAATCTTTTAGCAACAATCAATCAAAATACAATCAATGATCCGCAGGCAGTTGTTTACGATAATTTAGGGAAACAAAATACGTATGCTGATTTAAAAGCGAATTCCGATGCTTTGGCTGCCTATATTGATGGACTTAAAATTGCTGATAAGACACCAATTATGGTCTATACGGGGCAGGAATTCGACACGATCGTGTCTTTTCTAGCTGCTGTTAAGTCTGGTCATGCTTATATTCCTGTTGATGTGAACTCGTCCGATGAACGTTTAACAGATATTTTAAAAATAGCCGACCCAGCCGCAGTGATCGCTGTTGACCAGCTGCCGATTAAAATAGCTGATCGACCTGTTATCAGCGCCACTGATTTGCAGACTATTTTCCAAGACCCTCAGCCTTATGAACGGACGCATGCTGTTTCTGGTGATGATATTTTTTATATTATTTTCACTTCTGGCACGACTGGTCTGCCTAAAGGTGTTCAAATCAGCAGTAATAATTTATTGAGTTTTGTTAATTGGATGTTGGACGCACAATTTGATTTACCTCAAAAATCCGTCACATTAGCGCAAGCACCTTTTTCTTTTGATCTATCAGTCATGGATTGGGCACCGACCTTGGCTGTTGGCGGCCAATTAAAGGCGGTCTCAAAAGAATTGGCAGACAATTTCAAACAGTTATTTGAAACCTTGCCGAAACTCGGATTACAGCTTTTCGTCTCGACACCATCGTTTGCTGATCTATGTTTGATCAATCCGGCATTTAACCAAGAAAATCTGCCGCAGTTATCGCGTTTTCTATTCTGTGGTGAAGAATTAACCAAGAAAACCGCGACGATCCTGCGAGCAAGATTCCCTGAGGCCAAAATATTTAATACCTATGGGCCCACGGAAACGACTGTGGCGGTTTCGGCAATTGAAATGACAGATCATGTTTTGGAAAGTTGCGATCGTTTACCAATTGGATATGCTAAAGCTGACACAGAGATCATGATCTTCAATGAGCAGAATCAGCAGTTAGCTGCCAATCAGATGGGTGAGATCATTATTGCTGGTGCAAGTGTTTCAAAAGGCTATTTAAATAATCCGGCCAAGACTGAAGCTGCTTTTTTCACTTATCAAGGTCGGCAGGCTTATCATACTGGTGATCTGGGATCGCTGGATGAAAAAGGATTGCTACATTATGGCGGCCGCAAGGATTTCCAAATCAAGCTGCATGGTTACCGAATTGAGTTAGAGGAAGTCAGCCATGGTTTGATGCAAAGCCAGTTAGTGAAACAAGCTGTAGCAGTACCACGTTACGATGAAAATCATAAAGTTGCGCAATTACTAGCTTGGGTCGTGGCTCAGCCGAATGATTTTGTGAGGACTAATGATTTGACAAAGGCTTTAAAAGCGGATTTAAAGGATGTTATGATGCCTTATATGGTTCCGAGCCGCTTCGTCTATAAAGAAAGCCTGCCAATTTCTGCTAATGGCAAGATTGATTTAAAAAAAGTGATCGCTGAGGTTAACAATGGCTAATTTTTTTGGAGCTACGATTCCAAATTTACAGCCGTATTCTGATCCAACTTACTTTGTTTATCTACTGCTTGCATTGATTCCCTTAGTTATTGGTCTTTTTTATGGCAAACGTTTTAAAATTTATGAAACTATTTTTTCAGCTGTTTTTATTGTGCTGATGTTTACTGATGATAAATTGTCTCAAGGGATCGCTTTGGTCGGCTATATTATTTGGCAATTGATCATTGTTTATAGTTACGATAAGTATCGAAGCCACGCTAATCAAAGTTGGGTCTTTTACTTAACGACATTTGTTGCCATCTTACCGATCATGGTTGTAAAAATAACGCCAGCAGTCGATCATGGCGCACAATCCATTATTGGCTTTCTCGGTGTTTCCTACCTGACCTTCAAATCTGTCGGCATGATCATGGAAATGCGCGATGGTGTGCAAAAAGATTTTCATGCTTGGCACTTTATACGGTTCATGTTATTTATGCCAACCATCTCATCGGGGCCAATCGACCGTTATCGTCGTTTTGAGAAGGATTATGAACAAGTACCAGAACGCAGCCAGTATATTAATATGCTTGGCAAAGCGGTTTACTACTTGTTCTTGGGATTTCTTTATAAATTCATTTTGGCTTATATTTTCGGTAGTCTGATGCTGCCGGCAGCTGAAAAAATGGCAATCGCAGCTGGTAAAGGTCTGTCTTGGCCCTTGGTATCAGTTATGTATGTTTACGGTTTTGATCTTTTCTTTGATTTTGCAGGCTATTCTTTGTTTGCAGTCGCAATTTCTTATTTAATGGGAATTGAGACACCGATGAACTTCAATCAACCGTTCAGATCGAAGAATTTAAAAGAATTCTGGAATCGTTGGCATATCAGTCTTAGCTTTTGGTTTCGAGACTTTGTCTTCATGCGTATGGTGTTTACAATGAAAAAAAGGCGCTTGTTTAAGAAATCAACCACTTATTCGAGCGTGGCTTACGTTCTCAACATGCTGCTGATGGGCTTTTGGCATGGGCTTACTTGGTACTATATTGCTTATGGCCTGCTGCATGGCCTGGGACTTATGATCAATGATTGGTGGCTTAGATATAAGCGCAAGCATTTGAAGTGGCTCAAATCAAATTGGCTGACGCAAGGGATCGCGATCATTTTCACCTTTCATGTGGTTATGGCCAGTTTCCTGCTCTTTTCAGGATTTTTGAACGTGTTATGGTTTACGAGAAAATAAGGAGAATTTATAATGGAAAAAGATATCTTAGCAATTTTAGAAAATATTTCAGGGGAGGATTTATCAGACCAGCTTGATGATAATTTTTTTGATGCTGGTTTAATTGATTCTATGGCAACTGTTGACCTGATTTTAGCTTTACAGGAAAAATTTGGCATTAATATTCCTGTTTCCGAATTCGATCGGACACAATGGGACACACCTAATAAGGTCATCACGAGAGTTAAGGAGTTAGCAAACAACTAATGAAAGGGAAATTATGGCAGATTTTTGGACCCGTCATTATTGCGGCTGCGACGCTGCTGTTTTTGCTATTTGCACCTTTTAATTATTCGCATTTTTCAGCAAAAGATGAAGAACGGGCAGCGGTTGCACTAAATTCGGTTGCCTTTAAGAATCAGCAATTAAAAAAACAAGCCTTGCTTGATCCGAAAACACGATACATTCCTTTCTTCGGCTCGTCGGAATGGGCTAGGATGGATCCATTTCATCCCAGCGTCCTGGCGGTGAAATATCAGCGCAATTATCGGCCATTTCTGATGGGCCGACGCGGCACGCAATCATTGACGCAATATTTCGCTATGCAATCAATTCTTCCTGAATTAAAAAATAAAGAAGCTGTCTTTGTGATTTCACCTCAGTGGTTTGATAAGTGTGGTGCTCAGCCGGATGAGTTCAATTATTATTTTTCTAATCTACAGGGGACGGAGTGGCTCGATTCGGCTAAAGATACTGAGGTAGATCGTTATGCGGCGCGTCGTTTCCTACAACTGCAAACACCTGGCAAAAAGAATGATTTAGCTAAAATGTACTTGAGAATTGCTGCTGGAGAGCCATTGACCGGTTGGCAGCGTTGGCAGATCAATCGGCAAAAACAATTGTTGGAACATGAGGATCAGCTTTTTAGTCGTTTACAAATAAACGATAATTTTGATCGGCGTATTTTGCCCGCAAGCAGGCAGCTGCCGAAAAACTTTAATTACAAAGAGCTTGATCGACTTGCCGATACAATTGCAGCTGAAGGTACAAACAATAATGCGTTTGGTATTTTGAATCGTTTTTATGACAAACGCATTAAGCCAGTTGGCCTTCATCGCTTAAAGGGTATCCAAAGGTATATGTCTTATGCACGGTCCCCTGAGTATGGTGATTTGCAATTAGTGTTAAATCAATTTGCCAAAGAACATGTCAATGTCATGTTTGTGATTCCGCCTGTTAATCATAAATGGGCAAAATATACGGGCTTGAATGAGAGTAATTATCAAGAGGCCGTTAGGAAAATAAAATTCCAATTGCATGCACAATCTTTCGACCATATTGCAGACTTTTCAAAAGATGGTTGCCGGCCCTACTTTATGCAAGATACGATTCATCTTGGTTGGCGCGGTTGGTTGGCTTTCGATAAAAAAGTAAGTCCTTTTTTAAGTCATCCAACAAAAGCAGCAAAGTATCGAATCAACAATCGATTCTTGTCGCATGAATGGCAACAGTTAAAACCAACTGAACGCAACTTAAAGCAGTTTAATTGATCGATTGTTAAAAAATCCCCACCATTATGGTAGGGATTTTTTTAAAATCATTTATTGAATTGCAATATGATGATTTTGGCTTTCATCGGATTTTGGTAGCGACAAAGTCAGCATGCCGTTTTCATATTTAGCACTGATCTTTTTTTCATCAACACCAGGCAGGTAATAACTACGAGAATAGTGGCCATAACGACGTTCACTGCGAACGATCTTATTTTTCTTGTCCTTTTCTTCGCTGCTGTTATCCAAAATACCGGAAACTGTCAAATTATCGTTTGAATAATCGATCTTAATATTTTTCTTGTCCAGACCAGGCAATTCAATTTTTATACCGTATTCCTGATCGTCTTCAGAAACATCAGTCCGCATAATCGAGTGATCGTCTTTGCTTGTATTCCAAAAGTTATCGCGCGGTCCAAAGAAATTATTCATCAAATTGCCCATCATATCAGGCACATCCACGAATCCTTCATTCTTGTCCATTAAATCATTTGCCATATCAAATACCTCCTAATTTATTAAGTGATATCACATACCGCTTACAAGGATCATAATAGTCAGTATTGGTCAGAAAGTCAATAAAGGTCAAACCTTTTTTGAATATATTAGTTTAATTTGATGACTAGTCTTTGCTGACAACCATTAAGCGATTCAGAGCTTTGGATAAAGTACTTGCAAGCTGCTGAGCTGGTTCGGGATTCTTCTTATTTAGCCAGCTGCTTAAAATATTCCAGAAACCGCCAGTCGAAAAACTCATAATATATTCGATTTCTATCTGAGTTCCTTGTATATGCCAAGGTGCTTGGAACAAATCATATATTTTCACTGACTGGGGCGTCCATGCTTCTAATAAGGAACTGAATAAATTATTTTTAATTAATAAACGCAGCGTGCGGCGTTCCTGCCACCAAAACTCAAAGAAAGTTAGCAGTAGGTCGTCGAAGGAATTACTTGCTTTTTCTGATTCTTTCAAGCTATCTAAGTATTCTGCAATTTTTCCATGACAATAATAATCTAATAAGTCTTCTTTGTTTTTAAAGGAACGATAGAAAGTTCGTCTGGCCAACTGAGCTCGCGCAGCAATTTCAGAAATGCTAATTTCCTGATAGCTTTTTTCCTCTAATAAGGCCACGAAGGCTTCCCAAAACCAGCGCCGTGATTGTTCGGCTAAACGTTGTTTACCATTCATTTTGTTATTCTCCGATCTGTCACAAAATCCCACCATTTGTAGCACTTTCAAAAAGTGTATCGATTTTACTCTTACTACCCCTATAATTTAAACGTGGCATATGTCACAATTGTAATCTTTGTTCACACTAGTGACAAGAAGGAGGATGAATGAATCAAACGAAGAAGATATTAGGTTTTACCGGTCTTGTGATCGCAATGTTTATGGGAGTGCTTGATGGTACTGTTGTAAACATTGCCTTACCAGACATTATGAATCATTTTAAAGCGAGCTTGGCTGATACAAGCTGGGTCTCAACGATCTATGTTTTAGCCCTCGCGATCTTTACAATTATCGCGGCTAAGATCGCCGATCAATACGGTCGAAAAAAAATCATGTTGATCGGATTAATTATTTTTGGTAGTTTTTCTGCCGCAAGTATGTTTGCACAAAATTTATTTATATTAAGTATTTTTCGTTTTATCCAAGGCATTGGCGGTGCGATGATAACGCCCGTTGTGATTCCGATGGGAATCGAGGTTTTCGGCAAGACTAAACTTTCTTTGATCACAAGTATCATTGCCGCGGTCAGCGCTTTATCTGCAGCTGGAGGTCCGCCTTTGGGTGGCATTATTTTGCAATATAGCAGTTGGCGTTGGATTTTTGGTATCAACGTACCCATGGCACTGATTGCTTTTTTCTTAGTACTGATTTTTCTGCACGAATCATATGATGAGACCAGTAGCAAAAAAATTGATTTTATCGGGACGATCACGCTGACTTTGGCACTATTCGGTATTACTTTCGGCCTGCTAAAAGGTCAGGACTATGGTTGGAATTCGCTAGCAATTATGAGCAGTTTAATACTGGGTCTGATCATGATCGTTTTATTTATTTTGGTTGAAAAACACTCGGCCTTTCCGATGCTGGAATTGGATTTGTTTAAAATTAGACCTTTTACGGCGTCTAGCCTTGTGTTCTTTATTATTTCCGTTGCACTGATCTGTCCGTCATTGATTTTTAATTATTTTTTGCAGAATGTTTTAAATTATTCAGCTTTGAGTGCTGCTTTGGTAATTATACCGGTTTCTTTGACGACGGCAGTTGCGATGCCTTTGGGAAGTCGTTTGACTGCTAAAATCGGAGCCTCAGCTGTCAATTTTGCCGGTATGCTAATTCTTGGCCTGAGTCTGTCTGCGCTATCTTTGATCCAGACCGATACACCGAAAAGCGTCATGATCGTTTTCTTGATTTTAAATGGTTTTGGCTTTGGTTTTGCGACTCAATCGATGGTTTCAGCAATCAAGCCACTACCAGTCTATAAAAGCGGTGTTGGTTCCGGAATCGTGAATACGGCGCGTCAATTAGGTATGTGTTTGGGCATTGCCGTTCTTGTGTCGCTATTAGATGCACATATTGATTTAGCCAAACAGCAAATTCGAACTGATTCAATTAGTGTGATCAACACGAAAATATTATCAAAACATGTGAAAACAGTTGCCAAACATGAAATTCGTCAAGTATTCAAAAAATCTTCTAAATCGACAACGACTAGTAGTAAAAATGCTGTTAAGCAAATGGCGGCCAAGATCAAGCAGGCTGCTCAAGATGAAAAGAATTTGCCTAAGCCACGGAAGAACAGTAATTTACGAAAATTGTATGATGCCAGCCAGAAGTTGAATTTAGGATCGCAAAAGCTTGTGACTGCATCAACCAGCCTAGCTCAGGGGACGGCTAAATTGGGCCAGGCAAATAGTTCGTTGCTAATTATTGGCCAAACCAGTCAGCACATTGCTATCGGTAATGGCAAAATCGCACAGGGTCAATCGCGGTTAACACGTGCAATTGCCTTAGTGGCGCAAGCAAGTGAATTAAAGTCGGGTTTGAGGCAAGTAAAATCAATCAAAAACGACAAAATTACGACAGCCTTCCACAAAACTTATTTGTTTTCTGCTGCCTTAGTCCTGCTTTGTTCACCAATCGCTTGGTGGTCGGGTGCGGTTGTTTTAGCTCAAGACAAAGTTGTTTCACAATAATGCACCAGATAAGTCAATTTGTTAATAATAATGAAAAAACACCAATTGGTGTTTTTTTAATCAAATATGACTATTTTGTGGCACTTAGTGTTTGTATTGATAGATGATCTCTTGAGTCACAGTTTGATCAGCTGGTATCGTAATGTCACCGAAATTTTGATGGTGAATGGCATCTGGCAAGGTCTGGCATTCAATGGCCAGTGCATTAAAATCATGCTGTTGCTCACGTACCGGATCTAATGGGTTGGTCGTGAAAACGACGACTGCATTCCGTTTAGAATAAATTCTCACTTGACGTTTTCCGGCAGTATCGCCGATCTCAGCTACTGGCTCTTCATCAGCTGCATTGACAAGGAAGGCATCATCTAACTCAATTGTGTTTGTGTCTTCCTGCAATTTATTCAATACATGTTGTACATTCTGTGGTTTTTGAAAATCATAATTTGTGTCTTGGACTGTTATAAAACGGCCAGTGGGCAATTTATCACTTGCCAGTTCGAGCCTCTTGCTGCTATTAATTTTCAACCATTGCGTTTTTAGATCATGCTGTGTATCGGTAACATTGAAATAAGTATGGATGGTTGGATTAAACAGCGTCGCTTGGTCGCTTTCCCCGGTAAAACGCACATGGACGTTATCATTTTCGTCTAATGTATAAGTAATCGTGACTTTCAAGTTTCCAGGATACTGATCGTCACTGCTTTTGATTTGATGTGTGAAAACCACGCTGGCTTGTTCAGCACTTTCTTCGGTGTGGGCATCCCAATTAATAAATGAAAAGCCATGGCTGCCACCGTGAAGGGCATTGCCACCTTCGTTGTTTTCAATTTTGTAGTTTTTACCATCTAACTTAAATTCAGCTTTGGCGATTCGGCCAGCAACACGGCCAACCGCTTTGCACAAATAATATGTCGTGTTAACGTAGTCAGCCAGATTATCAAATCCGACGATCAGCTGCTGTCGTTTATCGGCCTCCACAGCAGAAAATTCTTGCCAAGTTGCGCCTAATGTTATGAGCGATATACGCGTTCCTCGTTTGTTGGTCAGACGATACTTATCGATCTGTCGGCCATTTGTTTCGCCAAAATTTGTTTTTTCAATTTTCAAAATACTGCCTCGATTCTTTCAATTATGCAAAACTCTTGGACAGAAAAATAATCTTTAAAAGGATGAGATCATGGTGATTTTCTTTGTCAATCAATGAGTTGTTTAACAAAACGATCGAAAGCAGCCTGACCCTGATGGTCCCATTTAAATACGCCAGCATCTTCCAATACTCTTGAGAATACCAAACCAGTTTCTTTATTTACGATGGATTGAACATTTTCAGTTGTGAATTGATATTGCTGCTTTAATTTATCAGCCCAAGTTCGATGATATTCAGCCATTTCATTAGGTCGGTCTAACAAGTATTTAGCCACTTCTTGTAGTTCGTTTTTCAAACGAGCTGGTAAAATCGCGCGACCCATGACTTCGATCAGACCGATGTTTTCCTTTTTGATGTGTTGTACATCTTGATGCGGATGGAAAATACCGTTTGGATATTCAGCCGAAGTTTGATTATCACGCAAGACAATATCGCATACAAATTGGCCGTTGTCATGATCAAAATAGGCGATCGGCGTCACAGTGTGATGACGAAGCGTGCCTGTATAGGCTCTCACATTAACTTGATCATCAGAGTAATTCATCCAGTTTTTATGAATTAAATTAGCGGCATTAATTAATTGTTCGCGATTTTGACTGATCAAGCGAATTGTTGACATGGGCCATTTGACGATGCCAGCACTGACACCATCGATATTCAGATCAACCGGTCGATCAATTTTAGCTTTCATCATTGGAAAGAAATGACGCCCGCCTTGATAATGATCATGACCTAACATTGATCCACCGACAATTGGCAGATCAGCATTACTGCCAACGAAGTAGTCTGGAAAAGTCTGGACGATTTCTAACAGATTGCTAAAGGTATGCTGATCAATTTTCATGGGCCGATGCTGTTTGGACAAAAAAATAGCATGTTCCGGAAAATAAGCATAGGGAGAATACTGAAATCCCCAGACTTCACCGCCGAGGCTCAAGCGGATGACACGATGGTTGCTGCGAGCTGGATAGCCTAAACGACCAAGATAACCCTCGTTTTCTAGGCATAACTGGCACTGCGGGTAGCTATGATCGTGTTGTTTAGCTGCTGCAGCGATCGCTTTAGGATTTTTTTCAGGCTTGGAGAGATTAATGGTAATTTCAAGTTCACCATAAGGGCTCTGAACTGGAAAAGAAATATTTTTCTTAATGGCTTGCGTTTTAATGTAATTGTTGTTTTGACTGATTTGATAGAAATAGTCGGTTGCAGTTTTAGGACTTTTTTCGTAAAGATTCCAAAACTTCTGGTTGATCGCAGCGGGCAAAGGTGTCACCAAATCCATTAGCTGAGCTTCTAAAATGTCGCGATCAGACTGATTGTCATCTATTTTGCCCCTCTTGATCGCAGTATTAATAAGGGCTGCGGCTAAACTGAGCAGCTGATCATCTTGAGCAGCCAAGGTTTCGCCATCTCCAATTAGCCCGTGGATCTTGTTTTCAAGATAGACACTATCAAGCTCTTCATAAACCGTATTTGATTGAATGATGGCATTAACAAATTTGTCCAAAGTAGACATGATTAAACTCCTATTAGTTGAATTTGACTTCTTTAGGTCCATCTGAGATTTTTGCAATATAAAAATCAGCTGCATAACCAATTTCTTTTTTGTAGGCATCCCCGACTTTTGTTTTGAAATCTTCAACATAGTCTTTGTTGACAATTGCAATCGCACAACCGCCGAAACCTGCCCCGATCATTCGAGCACCCAGTACACCAGGCTGTTTCCAAGCAGACTCTACTAATGTATCCAGTTCTTTTCCAGTGACAGCGTAGTCGTAATGCAGAGAAACATGTGAAGCATTAACTAATTGGCCAAAAGTTGTCAGATCATTTTTCTTTAGTGCTGCAAAAGCCCGCAAAGTTCTTTGATTTTCAAAAACAGCATGCCGCGCTCTTTTGATCAAAGTATCGTCATTGATCAAATAAGCTGCTTGGTCGAATTGATCAATTGATAACTCGCCTAACGATTTGATAGTGAGTTTTGTTTGTAATCGTTTTAATGCCTGCTCGCATTCAGATCGCCGTTCGTTATACTTAGAATCCTGCAGTTCACGTCGCTTGTTTGTACTCATAATAACGATGATATTTTCATTAAGCTCAATCGGCGCATACTCATACTTCATCGTGTTCGTGTCTAATAGAATAGCTTGATCAGCTTTACCCATGCCAACGGCAAATTGGTCCATGATACCGGAATTAACACCAATATAATTATTTTCTACTTCTTGTCCGATTTTAACGAGATCTAGCTGTGCGATATCGAGCGAGAAGATATTTTTTAAAAGTGTGCCCATAAGAAGCTCGATCGAAGCGGATGAAGAGAGGCCCGCGCCATCTGGCAAATTGCCATTCAAGAATAAATCAAAACCGTGGTCGAATTGGTAACCGCGCGACACGAGATTAGCTAACACGCCGCGCAAATAGTTGGTCCAGCCGTCTTCTTTATGATATTCGAGATCGTCAAGTTGAAAACTCACCATTCCTTGATCGGGGATATTGGCAGAATACAAGCAGATTGTCTGATCGTCGCGCTTACCGTAAACACCATAAGTGCCAAGACTGATCGCACACGGAAAAACATTGCCGCCATTGTAATCTGTATGTTCACCGATCAAGTTAATGCGTCCTGGTGAAAAGAAAATTTTTTCAGCGTTTGTTTTAAATTGATTTTTAAACTCATTTAGTAACGTATTTGTATCCAAGATAATGCTCCTTTTTTGGCCTGTCAGCCTATTTGATAGTTGCTGTTTTGTTTAGCCTAGTTTCAGCTTTTTTATGTCACTAGGCAGGCAAGCATTGAAAATGGTCAAATAGAATGAATTTTGAAACCGTTTTCACTAAATATTTTACTTGTTAGAAAGCTATAAAACAATGGATAACTGATGATTGTAATAATATATTCTTAAATGTTTAGTAAATATTTCCCTTATTTTTCTCACGTATTCAAGTATTCTTTTTTTTGACGATGATAAAATTAAGCTATGACTTTTACGATCGTGCGGGGTTTTGCTGATAGTGATTTTCGGGCTGAATTACTGCAGAGAATTTATAAAAAATATCAAACGCAAAACGAAGCACGTTTTTTCTATATTGTGCCAAACCATATCAAATTTTCGGCTGAAGTGGATGTCTTGAAAAAATTTGGTCGCCTATTGGGACAAAATGATCAAGATGTACAGGCTTTTTCACGTTTGCAGGTCTATTCTTTGTCTCGTTTAGCTTGGGCTTTGACTAAACAGCGAGATGAAAAACCTCCCATTACGAATGAAATGCTTGCTATTCTGGTTGGCAAAATTTTGCGGCAGATCCCGATCGAAATGCTCAGTATATTTGCACGATCGGCACGCTTGCCTGGATTTGTTGCGAATGTTTCTGATCAATTGATCGAAATTTGGAATTCTGGACTGACTGCTGCCGAGATCGCACAAACACATCATATTTCTGATCGTTTGACTGAAAAAATCAAGCTGTTGCTTTTGGTTGAAAAACAGCTGATGCCTTACTTAAGGGATTATTCGTTGCCAAATGACAATTTGAAAATTTTTGCGCAGCAACTATCGGGACTGGACCTGCTTCATGATAATTTTTATTTTGAAGGATTTTCAGGCTTCACGGCCAGCGAACTTAACTTATTGCAAAGCCTAATTCAAGCCGAACAAGCCAAACAAATGGGACCTAATAGCGATATTGTGATCAGTTTGCTCGGCGATGCTGCAAGTGACCGTTACGGTGAAGGAAATTTGTTTTTTAAAGCCAACCAATTATTAAAAAAAGAATTTTCACAAGCCAAGATTGAATACGCTGAAAAGAAACGGGCGTTGTCGGCATCACAGGTGCATTTTGAACAAAGTTGGCGTGAACTGGAAACGGTTGGCTCCGTTCAGCAAAAAAGGTCATTGGCGCACATGAAGGTTTGTGTTTTAAGTGACCAAGCACATGAAATTGACTTTGTTGCGCGGTCGATCAGACAAAAGTTATTGGCAGATCCGAGTTTGCGAGCGAAAGATATTTTGCTGTTAGCACAAAGACTCGGCGATTATAAAAATATCATTCCGGCAATTTTCAAACGTTATGATTTACCTTTTTTTTTGGATAAAGATACGCGCATGTCTGACCATCCTTTATCATTGCTGCTGGAAAACCTCTTTGCCACAACTGAGGAGTTTTCTTATGAACGCGTGATGCGGATTTTTCGCACGGGCCTCATTTCTTGGGCACAGCCACAAGATTTTCAGGAGGCCTTGGATTATTTGGAAAACTATATTCTGGCGAATAATCCAACAGACAAAAATTGGCGTGAGGATCGTTTTCAGTTGATCAAAATAATGGATGAACAAGACTTGACCACTGATAGTCAAACAGATCGGGCGATCAATGACTCGATCAACCAAATACGTCTTTTTATTGTTGCGATCTTAGATAAATTTAAAAAATCTTTCCAGTTTGTCACGAATTATCATGAGGCTGTTCGAACGCTTTTGTCTTGGCTTTTAGATGCACATGTGGACCAGATCGTGGCAGATCAAGCCAATGATGCCAATGATCGCGGCTTGCAGGCTTGGAAATTATTGATCTCGGCTCTTGATGAAGTTGATCGTTTGATCGGGGATGAAAAATATAGCCAAAAAGATTTTTTACAGATCCTCAAGGATGCTTTTGCTGCTGCTAGTTTTTCGGGTATTCCGGCTGGATTAGACCAAATTACAATTTCTGAAACTGGCATTGTTCAAAAAAATGATTATAAAATGCTATTTTTTATTGATGCAACTGATCAAAGTCTGCCGTCTCAAGTTACTTCCAGCAGCATGATAGACGATTTTGATCGGAACCAACTGAGTCAGGATTTTGCTACGGCCAAGATGCCTTATTATTTGCAGGATACAAGTCGCCAGCAAATGGCAGCTGAAGATAATCGTTTTTACTCATCCGTGCTGTCATCGACTGAACAGGTCATTTTTTCCTATCCTAAATTAAGAATAGATGGTAAACAGAATAACATCTCTCCTTATTTAGATCGACTGCTTTTGAAAAATGTTTCAGATTTACGATTGACAAAAGTCCCTGATTTACCGCAATCCACAAATGATCTGGTTGATTATATCGGGACCGCGAAAAGCTCAATTGCTGTTGTGAATCAAAGTGTTCAAAATTTCGGTCAAAACTTTATCGGCGGACTTGATGAATTATTATTGCAACGAGATCCTCATTTCAAACGGATCATGCGGGCCGCTGATTATCGTAATCAGCCAGTGATTATCCGCCCAGAATTGATTGAAAAATTGTTTGGCCAAGATCTCAAATTATCGATTTCGCAGATTGAAAAATATTATAGTAATCCTTACGAATACTTTCTTCAATATGGATTACGTTTAAAAACACGCAAACAATTTGTTGTTGATGCGGCTTTATCGGGTGTGTATTATCATGCTATTTTTGAAAAGGTTGTCAACCAGCTCATTGATCAATCAAAGAAATTTCGCGATTTGTCAAATCAGCAGCTTGAAAACATAACTCGGCAAATATCGATGAATTTAACCGAATCAGCTGATTTTGAAATTTTAAGATCTGATGCACATTTTCAGGCCGTTGGTCAAAGTCTGGTTAATGATGTTTCTTCAACGATTCAATTAATGCGGCAGGCTAACACTTTAAACGATGCCCAGCCAGTTAGAACCGAAGCTATCTTTGGCCGACTTGATCAGCAGTCTGAAAATAGCGCGTTGTCAGGACTAGATTTCACCTTGGCTAATGGCCATAAAATTTTTTTGCGAGGCAAGATCGATCGGATCGATGCACAAGATCTTGACCGTCTTTTCAGCACGATCGTGGATTATAAGTCTAATGGTAAAAGCTTCGATTTTCGTGATGCTTATGTCGGCACTGAGTTGCAACTGCTAACATACTGGCTGGCAATTGCCAAAAATCATTCGCAGCTGAATATCGGCCAGCCCGCTGGTGCTGTTTTTGCGCAAATCAGAAATCGGCCACTAGATATTACAAGTTTAATTGCTAAGCACATTGATCCGGCACAATTACTCGGTCCGCTTGCCAGTCTACAAGCACCTGATTTTAAATTTCGTGGTATTTTACTTGATAACAGTGATTATTTGAATAATTTGCAAATGCTCGAAAATGGCGAAAAAGCCCAGTACTATAACTATTCGTTGACGAAAAAAGGGCAAAAGGGTGCCTCTAATGATATTATTTCGCAAGCTGATTTGAAACTATTATTGAATCATGATAAAAAGAAATTAATTGAGGCGGGCAATCAAATTAGTCGTGGTATTTTCCCGTTGCTGCCAGTCAAAGAAAGCGAACAAAGAACAGCGCTCACTTATTCGGACTACAAAACAATTATGAATTTTGATCGGATTTTTGGCGACCATTACCATAATTTGCAAGCTTATCCAGACAAGAAAAAAGAAATACTAGCAAAAATGAGAGAAGAGGATGGCGATATTTCATGAGATTTTCCAAAAATCAGCAAGCTGTTATTTCACATGTTCCTGATCACAATTTACTTGTAGCTGCTTCGGCTGGATCCGGGAAAACAACTGTTTTAGTCGAACATGTTTTTCAGCAGCTTTTGTCAGGCAAAAATATTGATCATTTTCTCATTTCGACTTTTACCGATGCAGCAGCTTTAGAAATGAAGAATCGCTTGGAAAAACGTATTCGTGAAGGCGTTTTACAGCAGCAGGGGGACAGTAAGAAACATCTTCAAGATCAATTACTGCTGCTTAATTCGGCTGCGATCGGGACTTTGGACTCTTTTTCTTTGAGGATCATTGAACGATATTATCCTGTCATTGCTTTGGATCCGCGTTACCGTATTTTAGCAGACCAGACTGAAAAAGATTTATTGGTTAAAGATGTATTGGACAGAAGTTTTGAAGATTTTTATCATGAAGAAAGTTTCCTAGCACTTGTAGCTAACTTTGCCTCGGCCAGTCATGATCAAGAACTGAAAAACTTGATAATCAAATTAAATACAATGGCGGAAACGCGCACGAATCCCGACCGATGGTTAGATTCGATCAGTGCGAATTATCAGATGCGAGATGGACTCACGGCTGGCCATTTCTGGGATCAACTTTTAAGTCCGCAAATTACTGCGCGCGCTAAAGGAGCTTGTTTTCAATTAATGGCGGCACGCGATAAAATTCAAGAATTAGATGATTACCGTAGTTATGGACCCTATTTGACGGATGCAATTGCCTTGATCCAAAAATTTCTCAATATTGTACCGAATCATAATTGGCAACAGCTTTACGATTATTATAATCAACAAGATTGGCCCAAGTCGGGGCGCAAATCTGGCAACACGGAAGGTGAGGCAGCCTACTTTGAAAAATGGGTCAAACCTTGGATCGATGATGCTAAGCGTAGCTACAAATCACTTGGGACAGATTTTTTTTACTTAAGTGAAGCACAATGGCTGACGGTTAGCGATCAGTCATTAGCTGTGATTGCAGAATTGATCAAAGCCACAAAAATCTTTCGCCAGAACTTCGCTAATCGAAAACGCGCTTTGTCCTTGCTGGATTTTTCTGATGGTGAACAATTTGCTTTTCAGATCTTGCAAGACAAGCAGATTCGTCTTGAAGTCCAATCTCAATTTGACGAAGTGCTGGTTGATGAGTACCAAGATGTGAATGATCTGCAAGAAGGAATTTTGACCAGTGTCGCTAATGGAAACAACTTTTTTATGGTGGGCGATCTGAAACAAAGTATTTATGGTTTTCGCCAAGCAGACCCCCAAAATTTCACAAAAAAATATGAAGCTTATAAAAATAATCAAGGCGGCCAGTTAATCGAACTAGCTGAAAATTATCGTTCCCAGCGTAATGTGACTAATTTTACGAATTGTATTTTTGATCAAGTAATGGACCGTCAATTGGGTGGTATTGATTACAAAGGCGATGTCCAGCTGCAAGCAGCTAATCAGGATTACCCAAAAGATTTGCCGAATATAGCAGATTTGTCAATTTATGATATCGATAAAGAAAACAGCGATGATGAGGATTTTAATACGAAACAGGCCGAGATCAAAATCGTTGCTGCTAAGATTCAGCAGCTTGTGGCCAATGGGGAATTATTTGATCGCCAAAGTCAGAAGATGCGACCTATTTTATATCGTGATATTACTATTCTCTCGCGTTCGCATGCCTGGGAAAATGATATTCAAGCTGTTTTTTCTCAGTATCATATTCCAGTCAATGTGGCAGCTGGTAATTTTCTACAGGAATTCGAGATATCGGTTATTTTAAGTTTTTTGAAAATCATCGATAACCCACACCAAGATATTCCTTTGGCGGCAGTTTTACATTCACCGATTTTTGGTCTTGACGAGAACCAATTAGCTGAAGTACGCACCGCGGATATGGTCCACGATTATTATTCGGCTGTAGCAGCATATGCACAAGCGGGTGATGACCTGTTGCTAAAAAAACAACTAAGTGATTTTCTGACTCAATTAGTCCGTTATCGTCAACTAGCTGCAAATAATCAAATTGTAGATTTGATCTGGCAGATTTATAATGATACAAATTGGCCAGAATACGTAGCCGGTATGGTTGGTGGTGATCAACGGCGAGCTAATCTGCACGCACTGTATCAATATGCCCAACAGCTTTCGGATAATCATTTTGTTGGTTTATTTTCTTTCATTCGCTATATTGAACAATTAATGAATTCCGTTGAAGATTTTGCTCAGGCACCAGTTGATGCTGGTCAGCAAGCTGTTTCTGTTATGACGATTCATGCTGCTAAAGGGCTGGAATTTCCAATCGTTTTTCTCTTGAATTTGGATAAAAAAATAGATAGTCGTGATACGAATGGGGCAATGGTCACTGATTTTGATTATGGCATCGGCATTGATTTTGTTCATCCAGTTTCACGAGTCAAAGTTAAAACGATCCAAAAAATAGTCGTTGCCAATAAAATCAAAGAAAAAAATTGGGCTGAAGAGATGCGTTTACTCTATGTTGCTTTAACGCGCGCCGAACAGCAGCTTTATTTGGTTGGTTCAACAAAAAAAGTAAGTGCTTTGATCCATGAGTGGGGGGCGCCTGTTTCCACGAAGGCTGATATCATTGCGATTCAAGACCGCATGCGTGCCAGCAGTTATCAAGCTTGGATCGGCATGGCTTTAGCTAAGACTAAGCACCTTGATTTGGAACACATTCAGTGTCATTATCAACAACCGGATCTGACTTTTGATCTGAAGACATACGATGCCAAAAGCATGCCTGAAATCCAGGCAAAACAGCCGTTGCCACTGCCGGATACAACGATCCATGACAAAGCAGCAGCAATAGATCTGAGACAAATTAAAAAAATTCTTGACTACAAGTATCCTTACGCAGCTGAAAGTACACTCGCCGCTTATCATAATGTTAGTGAATTAAAGCGGCTTTTTGAAGATCCGGATGCATTATTGATGCCGGATATGAATCAAGGCCAAACAGCTAAAATCACAGAATTACCGTTGCCGCAATTTGCACTAACTAGTCATGACGAACAAGTGAGTTCTACTGATAAAGGCACAGCTGTTCACCTCATTTTAGAGAAAATTGATTGGCAGGCGTTATTGGATGAAACTTATTTAAGACGATTAGTGCGGGAAAATATTAGTGATCCTATCATTGCCCAATCAATTGAGTTGGACAAGATAATGTGGTTTATTAATTCTGATCTTGGTCAGGAAATTAAAAAACGGCAAGCTGGTCTAAAACGTGAACAGACTTTTGCTATGTTACTGCCGGCTGATCGAATTTACGAAGGTGTCCTGGCTGATGATCCAGTGTTAGTTCACGGTATTATGGATGGCTATTTTGCTGATGGCACTGGTATCACGTTGTTTGATTATAAAACGGATCGTTTGACCAAGGACTATATTGGGCAATTAAAGGCCCGCTACGCTGGACAATTAAATCTCTATGCTGAGGCACTAGCAAGTATGTATCCAGATGAAAAAGTTGTTCGCAAGGTGATCGTTGCTTTAGAAGGAAAACAATTAATTGATCTGTGATTAAAAAATGTCCAATTTAGTCAGTTTTATCGTTAATATTTAAGTTATGAGTAAACTTGTATTGATTCGACATGGAGAGTCCACGGCAAACCGCGATAATATTTTTACCGGCTGGTCTGACGTCCCTTTAACTGAAAAGGGTCTAGCGCAAGCGCACGTTGCTGGCAAACAATTACTGCACTCAGCAATTGATTTTGATATTGTCTACACATCTGTCCTGCAGCGCGCGATTATCAGCAGCTACATTATTTTGGATGAAATTGGCCAAGCTTGGTTGCCTTTAGTTAAATCCTGGCGTTTGAACGAACGGCATTATGGCGCTTTGCGCGGCTTGAATAAAGCAGCTACGGCAAAAAAATATGGTGATCATCAGGTAAAGGAATGGCGTCGAAGCTATACAACAGTGCCGCCATTATTGAAAACAACTGAGTCATCGCGAGCCTATCAGGCCTTTGCTGTAACGGAACCTTTGGGTGAATCAGCTGAGATGTCTTGGCAGCGTGTCAAACCCTTGTGGGAGGATAAAATTGCACCGCAATTGCGAGATGAAAAAAATGTTTTGATCGTCGCCCATGGCTCTTCGATCCGTGTCCTGCTGAAATTTTTGGATAAAATATCTGATGATGATTTCATGAAAGTTGAAGTGGGCAATGGTGAGCCGATTATCTATCATTTTGATCAGCATCTGCAGCTGCTTTCTAAAACGAACCTGTGATTAGGCATTGAGGCTTGATGATTAAAGTTAATGACATGATTAGTGTTTGTTTAATCACGACAGACACATTTTCGTGTAATACTAGGCGTATAAGATGAATTAAGGGGGATGATCATATGGATGACCAAACGTTAATGAACAAAGCCTTGCTTTCAACGGCAAGGCATTTTGATTACAAAAACTTAAATCTATCAGTCTGGATTTCGGCTATCAACGGTGAATTTATTTCTGCAGCTGAATCCTATGATGCCGATGTTACTGATATCCAGCTTTATTTTAACGGCCGCAAGAATGAAAATGGCTATCATGTTTCAGGAACTTTTGAATTTGCCGGCGGTACACAAACACTAGAGATCGATATCCCTTTGAATAAGAACACGGATTACGAGGCCTGAAAAAATCGTTGACAAGCAGCTTAACAATCTATTGACTGATAAAAAACATCGCTGTCATTGGGTAACAGGCAGCGCTTTGCCTATTATGATCGCCTATCATGATGAAGAATGGGGCCGGCCAAGTCACAATGATCGTGATTTATTTGAATTATTATCATTGGAAACTTACCAGGCTGGTTTAAGTTGGGAAATTGTTTTAAAAAAACGTGATGCTTTTCGTCATGCTTTTTTTAATTTTGATATTGCCAAAGTGGCAGCGATGCAGTCGATTGAGCCCTTGCTTTTAGACAGCAGCATTATTCGTAATCGCCTTAAATTAGCAGCCACTGTGAATAATGCGCGAGCCATTGTAAAAATTCAGCAAACATATGCATCTTTTGATAATTATGTTTGGCATTTTGTTGATGGCCAGACGATTGATCATCATATTGAGAACATGGCTGACATACCTGCTCAAAATCAGTTGTCACAAATCGTTGCAAAACGAATGAAACAAGATGGTTTTAAATTTACAGGACCAGTGACGATTTATTCGTATTTACAAGCAGTCGGTGTCATAAATGATCACGAGGTCGGCTGTGTTTTTAACCCCGACCAAGAAAATGGAGAACGATAGCATGATTGGATGTAGCAGCTTTGTACTGAATTCTGAAGATGGCACGCATCTACTGTCAAGAACGATGGATTTTACGATCGAAATGGCTGAAAACGTCATTTACACACCGCGGGGCAAGGAAATTGATCCAGCTTATCAGGCTAAACAAAAATATCAGAGCCGATTGGCTTTTGTTGGCATGGGCCAGCTATCAGCTGATGGTCCTTTATTGTTTGATGGTGTCAATGAGGCTGGTTTGACGGCTGCAACGCTTTATTTTCCACAATATGCCGAATACACTAAAAAAAGCATTGCTAATCAGATTGATGTTTCACCTGATAAGATTGTGACATATGTTTTAGCTAATTTTAAGAATTTAGCTGAGGTAAAAAAAGCTTTTGAAAGTAATATTCAAATCGTGGCACAGGCCAACCCGGTCTTAGGGATCACACCACCTTTGCATTGGATCTTTATGGATCAGAGTGGTCGATCTTTGATTGTCGAACCAACTAAAACAGGCCTTAAAACTTATGCTGATTCACTTGGTGTGATGACCAACAGCCCTGATTATTCCTGGCAAGAGACGAACCTGCGCAATTATCTACCCGTTCAACCAAAGCAGCATTCATCAATTTCGTGGTCAGGTAAACATTTAACAGCTTTTAGCCAAGGATCAGGGACTTTTGGCCTGCCCGGAGATTTCACACCCACTTCTAGATTCGTGCGTGTGGCTTTCTTAAAAAGCTTCATTCAGCAGCCGAAGGATGAACTGGAAACGGTCACAGCAGCCGCTAATATTTTAAAATCGGTTAGCATTCCTAAGGGCATTGTATTAACAGAAACTGGTGGATCTGATTATACTTGCTACAGTAGTTATATGAGTTCACAGACAAAATCGTATTATTTTGCAACTTATAGTAATCAGAGAATGAGAAAAGTTTCATTAACACAGACCTTGCTTGCAAATGATAATTATGTATCCTTTCCGGTTACAAATGACGAGGATGTTCAGGAATTAAATAAATAAAAAAGCAATCGTTAATGCGATTGCTTTTTTATTTATTTTGCAAGAATTTTTTGAATTAATTGCGCTTGGAATTCAGCAGCGAACCTCTTTGACAATTTAGCTTGCGCTGCTTGGTCTGTTGCTAAACTACTATTTTTAGCAATTGCCGCTTTCATGTGTGTTTGCACATAGGCACTTGCTTGAGTCTTGGCTTCTGCTTGCATCGCGGGATCTGTCAAGTCTTTTTTTAGGACTTTAATTTGGCTAGTGGATAAATGCAGCCATGTTTTTGGCAAACGGAATGTGTTAATTCGTTTAGTTAATTCATGACCATTGTTTGCAATGCCAAATAAAAGTTTATAAATACCTGGTTTATACTCCCAACGTGTCTCTTGTGTTTTTAGATTGGCTATTTGGCCGTTGACCAGCTTAACTCGATTTTCTGTAAACTCATCTGCTTGCGTATGCACAAGTTTTTTACTCTTTGCTTTAGAGACATAGATATAGACATTTTCTTTGCCGCTCGTGCCGATAGGTTCATATAAAACAAGCTGCATTTTGCCGCTCGTATCAGCCGAATAAATTTTCTTCGTGCTTGTCGAGGTAACTTTTTCTAGACCGAAGTGGTCGTGATAGTTGGCCACGATCGCAATCAAGCTGCCGATTACGATCAGAGCAGAAATAACAGTCCAAAACATTCGTGGCAGAGGCTTGTCAATGTAAATAAAGCTTGTAAAGAAGGCGACTGCGCCAATAACTAATAATGCGAGAATCATCAGGCTTTGCCCCCTTGATTTTTTTGCTGTGAACTATAATCTTTATCTTTCATAAAGAAGGCAATAATGAAACCCAGAATACAAAAGCCGACCGCGATCGAGAAAGCAGCTTGGTAGCCAGACATCGTTGCGCTAAAAGCCTTTACTTTATATGCTAGAGGCGCTGATTTCAACAGACTCTTGCCAGGCATTTGCCCTTTAGTCACATTCGCTAGAACGGAAACTAAAATAGCTGTACCAATTGAGCTTGCAACTTGTCGGACTGTGTTGTTGACAGCCGTTCCATGGGAAATCAAATTATTTGGCAAAGCATTCATGGCAGAGGTCGTTGCTGGCATCATGACCATTGAAATACCAAACATGCGCACTGCGTACAGAAACGTGATGTAAATCGTGGGCGTCTGTTTTGTGATCATCACAAAAGGCAAAGTACCAGCAGTCAATAGGAATAGGCCAGCAATCGATAGCCGTTTGGCACCAATTCGATCAAAGGCTTGACCGGTAATAGGACTCATAACAGCCATCATCAAAGCACCGGGTAAAAGAGTTAGTCCGGATTGGAAGGCCGACATATTATGAACGATCTGCAAGTACAGAGGCACGATCATTTCGACCCCAATCATGGCGATCATGACAACTGAGCTTAAAAAAGTTGCGATCGTGAACTCTGCCGATGCGAAAACACGCAGTTGTAAGAATGGTTTTGTCATCGACAATTGACGCCAAATAAATAGTGCGATCAAGACTGTACCAACGGCAAGTCCTATCAAAACTGTTTTCGATCCCCAACCATCATTGCCAACAGAAGAGAAACCATATAGTAACGAACCAAAGCCAGTCGTCGATAGCAGCAGCGACAGCCAATCCAGTTTGGGTTTGCTGGTCTGGATGACCGGCTTCATATAGAAGAGTGCCAGAATCAGCACGATAGCCATGATCGGAATGATCATGCCGAATAAATCCCGCCATTGGAAAGTATCAATAATCCAGCCTGAGAGCGTTGGGCCGATGGCAGGTGCAACACCAATAACGATGCCGGCTAATCCCATAGCAGCACCTCGGCGATTTGCTGGAAAAATCGATAGCATAATCGTTTGCAGAAGCGGCATTGAAACACCCACTCCAATTGCTTGAATTAAACGTGCTGTCAGCAAAGTAGCGTAATTGGGTGCTGACCAAGCGATAATGGTGCCAATTTCAAAGACACTGATAGCTGAAATGTAGAGCCATTTGGAATTGAAACGGCTGGATAGCCATGCGGAAACAGGAATCATAATACCGTTAACCATGAGGAAACCAGTTGTTAACCATTGAACCGTCGAGGTTGAAATATCAAAAGCCTTCATGAGCGTTGGAAAAGCGGTCGTTAAAATAGTTTGGTTTAAGATCGTGCAAAAAGTGCCAACAAGAAGTACGACGACTAGCATCGTTTTGTTGTATGTATGGCCATTAATATCAGTATTTTTTGTCAAATTAGTCGTCCTTCTTTCAGTTGCCGCAACAAAATTAATTGAAAATGAACTAATTCAATATAACCCTTTATCAGATTAATGTAAATAATTTTTACATAGCACTGAAATTATGTACAATTATTCTAGGAATCGTCATAATAAACCGTGATAAAATGGTTTTAGATATGCTAAAGGTAACTAATAACTATGGATACAGACAAAGCAACTGAACAATTTGGTCAAACACTCAATGTTAATCATTTAATTCATTCGATGATTCGCGAAGATAATGTCGTTATCGGCATCTCGGATTTAGCCGAAGCGACGGGCGTTTCTCAAACGCAATTACGCTACTGGCTTGAAAAAAACTATATCAAGAGCTGCGGTGATGAAAAGAAAAAGAAATTTGCTTATGGCACAGTTTTTCGTGTGCGTATTATTAAAGGCTATTTAGATGAAGGTTTTACATTATCATCAGCGGTCAAACATGCTGATCAGCATTCCGTCATGGTACGTGCTTTTAAACAAGTGATCGGAGACCGCTTGTTAAATGTTTCTGAAGATGATTATGGCGCTTTGATTGACTTTGGTGTTTTTGACCCGCAGCCAGACAAACATTTATATGCACGCGTCACTGAAAAAGAAACTAAATTTGAATTGCACGATGCCGATTAATTTGTTTTTTCTATCTTTTTTCGTTTAATTATTTTGATATCAGAGCTATGAATGCCAAGAATATCCAAAAAGAACGATACGATCGGAATACCGACGATCAAACCCCAATCACCAATTAATTGGCTCATGACGATCAGTGTGATGAAAGTGACAAAAACAGGCAGGTCGGTCCGATCAGCCATCAGTCTGGGATGCAGGAAATAAGATTCGAAGAAGTGGATCAGTGCCACTAAGATAACAACTTCTGCCACACGAACTAGACCACCAGTAGCGAAGGCGATCAGACCAAGCGGAACCATGGAGATCAAGACCCCGGCTACAGGCACAAGCCCAAAGATAAAGACAATGATAACCAGCAGCAGCAGACTTGGCATTTTGATCAAGGCAAGACCAATTGCCATTAAAATGGTATTGATTGTGCATATTAACAATTGTGTTTCAATTATTTTACCGAGAATCAAGACGAATTTTCGTGCTAAATAATAGATGTTTTCAAAAAATCCTTTGTAAGTTGATCGCAGGAATTCATGGCCAAAAGCCAATAGTCTGTTATGGGAAAGTGTATAAACAAAACTTAAAAATATCGCTAGAACAACATGTGTGAAACCTTTGCCGATATGTCCAGCTTCCCGAAATCCTGTTAAAACAACATTTTTGCCATTCGAGACAATTTCGCTGCTATGAATTGCATTGTTGACAAGTTTATCGATATTTTTATTTAAGACAGGATGATCGATAATCGCTTTGGAAATCATAGCTGGAATAACTTTTAACTGGTTTACTAAAAGCGGAGCTGCATACGACAGTGCGCAGATAAAAAGGGATATAACCACAAGATATAGCGCAATAACAGCGATCAGATAAGGGATCTTAAAGCGTTTGTGAAGATAAAGACTGGATTTGATTGCTAGGTATGCAAAAATCGTTGTCAGCAGGATCACGCCGATGAAACTGCGGACGATATATATCACCAAAATCAAAAAGGCGAGTGTTAAATAAAGCTGTACATCCTTGCGCTTTAAAAATTTGATGATGTAATTCATTAACTGTTGCCTCGTTTCTGTTTTCATTTTAACCACAATTGAGCAGCCGCTTGAAGTTATCTTATGTTTCTCTAAAATAATCTAAAACATTTTAAATTATTTCAAAAAAAGCGTCTAATACAAGCACGTTTGATAAGCGTTTACCAATTATAGAATAATTTCAATCGTTTTTGTACTCGTATTTTTGATAGTCAGTATTTTTCAAAAAGACCGCCTTCGCAAACGGACAGACCGGTTTGATCAGCTGTCCCTTATCAACGGCATCAGAAACGGCCTTGTTCAATAACTTGCCAGCAAGACCTTGACCACGCCAAAGTGGATCAACACGACTACTGTTGATGCTGATTACTCGTCCCTGTTTAAAGGTTGAATACGATAATTCAGCAATGATTTTTTCGTGCTCATCTCTGATAAAATAACGGCCGTCTTCCTGTATGATCGGATAATTTATCATAAATTAATTTTACAAAAAAATACCATCGATTGTACAGAATCCACATTCAGGCCTATGATGAAGAAGGAGAGAGTATGGACAAAGAAAAGTTTAGAAAACAAGACCATTACACGGCTGAGGAATGGCGTAAGATTCATTCCGGAACAGCCAAAGAAATGGATTACTTAAATCAGCATATCGAAACAATGGAGCAGGCTTATGAGCGGCACATGACCGGAAACGAACATATGCTTGATCGGCAAGGCGAAAGCGCCAATAGCAAATGAACCGGAGTTATCCGGTTTTTGTTTACCTAATTTTCGATTGATCGACTTAATTCGTATAATTGACTGTATGACAAAAAAACGCGGATTCGAAATTGTAAAAAAATTTAAGGATGCTGGCTTAGACTTGCCGCAGCGGGAAACGGCCAATGCTGCTGGTTACGATATCAAAGCGGCCGCTGACATCACGATTCCGGCCGATGGCAGCATCAAACTAGTTTCAACTGGACTGAAAGCTTACATGCAAGCCGATGAAGTACTCTATTTAATCAACCGTTCGTCTGGTCCTTATAAACGTGGTCTGGTTTTGCCAAACTCAGTTGGTGTGATCGATGCTGATTATTATAATAATGAAAAGAACGAGGGCGAAATTTTTGTGCAGATGCGATCAATTTCCGGCCAAGATGTTCAGATAAAAAAAGGTGACCGCATTGTTCAGGCAATTTTTATTCCTTTTTTGATCGCTGATGATGATCAGGCGGCAGGAGTCCGAACTGGTGGATTCGGGTCGACTGGAGACAAGTAATGGCTGACGAAAAAGACGATATTGTGTTTCGCAGCGACCTGCATGATTTTAAAGTTCGTGTGACCGGTGTGCTGGTCAATCAAACGGGTCAAGTCGCATTGAACCCAGACAAAAATAGCGGCGATCTGCCTTATGTCACACTGCCCGGCGGCAAGTTAAAATTTGGTGAAAGCAGTGATCAGGCTGTCATTCGCGAATTTGCCGAAGAAGCAGGGCTGCAAATTCAAGCAGTACGGTTGTTGGCGATCACAGAAAATTTATATACTTATCATCAAAAACACAATAACGAGATCAATTTTACATGGCTGGTCAAAATTAAGGACCCGAAGTCTGTTTTCGCAAAAGACCAGAGCGAACAAGCGATTATCTGGCGTGATCCTGATAATTTGGATGATTTTTTGCCCAAGGCTTTACGGCCAATTATCCAAGACCTGCCGCAAACACCCATTCATCTCGTTAATCGGGATTGAAGCAACTCGGAATTAATAAAGGAAAAAATGGTAAAAGCAAAAACACAATTCGTTTGTTCTAACTGCGGCTATACAACTGCTGGCTATCTCGGGCGTTGTCCAAATTGTGGTGAATGGAATACACTTATCGAAGAAAAGATCGTGCCGGATGCAGTGATTAATCGCAAGGCTCGCATTAGTTTTGATGGTCGGGTCGCAAAACCGAAAAGAATTTCGGAAATTTCCGGCAATGAAATGCCGCGGGTCAAAACCGGTATGACGGAACTTAACCGTGTTTTAGGCGGCGGCATCGTCCCTGGCAGCTTGATTTTAATCGGTGGTGATCCGGGAATTGGCAAATCAACACTCATGCTGCAAGTTTCCGGTCAATTGACGAAAAATCAGGGCAGCGTACTTTATGTTTCCGGTGAGGAATCAAGCAACCAGATAAAATTAAGAGCCGATCGTTTGGGTGTTGGTGCAGATGATTTCATCGTTTATCCAGAAACAGATATGGCTCAAATCAAATCAATTATTCAGCAAATTGAACCAGATTATTTAGTGATCGATTCCGTCCAGACAATGCAGGAACCGGATATGCAGTCGCCGATCGGTTCAGTTGCCCAGGTGCGCGAAGTCACAGCTGATTTGATGCAGATCGCAAAAACAAATGCCATCACAGTCTTTATTGTTGGCCATGTTACGAAAGATGGTTCAATTGCCGGGCCGAAAATTCTCGAACATATGGTGGATACGGTTTTGTATTTTGAAGGGGATGCTAACTATAAATATCGAATTTTACGAACTGTCAAAAATCGTTTTGGTTCGACCAATGAACTAGGCATTTTCGAAATGCGTGATCACGGTCTCAGGGAAGTCGCTAATCCATCTGAAATGTTTCTTGAAGAGCGTCTGGCCGGTGCAACGGGTTCGGCAATTACAGCCAGCATGGAAGGCAGTCGGCCAATTTTAGTTGAAGTGCAGGCACTGGTCGCACCAACTGTTTTTGGTAATGCACAGCGTGTGACAACTGGTGTTGATCGTAATCGGGTAGCACAAATATTAGCCGTGCTTGAAAAACACGCTAACCTGCTTTTACAAAATCAAGATGCACATGTCCGCATCACGGGTGGCGTGAAGATCGATGAACCGGCTGCTGACTTGGCCATTGCTTTAGCTGTTGCGAGTTCTTACCATGAAAAAGCAACTAACGCTTCAGATGTATTTTTAGGTGAAGTTGGTTTAGGCGGTGAAGTACGTTCAATTTCGTTGATCGAAGATCGTTTGAAAGAAATTGCCAAATTGGGTTTCAAACGCGCTATCATATCGAAAAATAATCTGTCCAGCATTGAATTGCCGCAGCATCTAGAGGTTGTTGGTGTGGCGACTTTAGAGGAAGCTTTAAAACTAGGCTTAGGTCTTGATCATTTTTCTGACTCAAGTCATTTCGATCACTAATCATTGATAGACTGCTCGCGGTCTGCTTGAGATTGATAAATACGAACAATTTGAGATCAATGAATTGTTATTGTTAGTGAATTTATTCAGTTATTTCAAAATAGTCATGAAATTTTGCAAAGTTCTGGCCGATTTCTTCTAAAATAAAGACATGCAGAAAATTATATTTGCGACAAAAAACGCAGGCAAAACCAAAGAAATTTCTGATTTACTTGGAAAACGCTTTGAAATTATTGATTTAAATCATTTGGATAATCTCCCGGACATCGTTGAGAATGGATCGAGTTTTGTGTCCAATGCTGAAATTAAGGCTGAAAAAATTTCTCAATTATATCCGGACTCTTTCGTTATGGCTGAGGATGCTGGTCTTTCAATTGATGCCTTAGATGGCCGTCCAGGAATTTTTTCGGCACGATATGCTGGCGACCATGATGATGAGGCGAATATTAAAAAGGTTTTAACGGAATTAGATGGCGTTGCCAGTGAAAAACGGACGGCTCATTTTACAGCTGCAATTGTGTTGCTTGGTCTGCAAAAAGAAATTGTTGCAACAGGTGAAGTTCGCGGTCGAATTTTAGATCATAAAGAAGGGCAGGATGGCTTTGGTTATGATCCGATCTTTTTCTCAACTGAATTAGGGAAGACTTTTGGTCAAGCTAGTGAAAAAGAGAAGAATTCCGTTTCACATCGTGCTCGAGCACTAAAAAAATTAATTTCTCAAATTTAGGCTTGACCGCTTAAACTATACTAATGTTATGACTGAAAAAATTCGTGTTAGATACGCCCCTAGTCCGACGGGGCATTTACATATTGGTAATGCTCGGACTGCGATTTTCAACTGGCTTTTTGCGCGCCATTATCATGGCCAATTCATTATTCGAATCGAGGATACTGATTTAGCTCGAAATGTTGTTGGTGGTGAAAAGAGCCAGCTTGATAATTTGAGCTGGCTAGGCGTTGACTGGGATGAAGGTCCTGATAAGGCGGATCCGAAGTATGCACCTTATCGTCAGACTGAACGCGCAGCTCAGGGAATCTATAAAAAATATATTGATCAGCTCTTAGCTTCTGGCCAGGCTTATAAATCTTATAAGACGGAAGATACTTTAAAAGCAGAACGCGAAGCACAAACAGCAGCTCATCAAGCACCACACTATGTTTACGAGTATGCAGGTATGGACACCCAGCAGATCCAAGCAGCTCAGGCTACAGATGAAGCTGCCGGTTTAAAAGCAGTTGTTCGTTTTCGTGTACCTGAGGACCATGATTATGATTGGCAAGATATTGTCAAAGGCAAAGTCAAAATCAATTCCAAAGAAATTGGCGGCGATTGGGTCATTCAAAAAGCCGACGGCATGCCGACCTATAATTTTGCCGTGGTGATCGATGATCATTTAATGGACATTACACATGTGCTGCGTGGGGATGACCATGTCAGCAATACGCCTAAGCAATTGATGGTGTATGAGGCTTTAGGCTGGCAGGCACCGAAATTTGGACATATGGCTCTGATCATTAAAGCCGAGACAGGCAAAAAATTATCAAAACGCGATGAGGATACGCTGCAATTTATTGAGCAGTATCGTGAGTTGGGTTATTTGCCAGAAGCGATGTTTAATTTTATTGGACTATTAGGCTGGTCACCAGTTGGTGAAAATGAAATTTTTACTCGTGAACAATTCAAAGACATGTTTGATGAAACACGTTTTACCAAGGCTAATGCTAAGTTTGATGCAAAAAAATTAGCGTGGGTCAACAATCAGTGGATGCGCTCGGAAAAAAATAAGGTCATGCCGCAACTGATCTCTGAATTGGTGAAAGCAGGATTGGTCACGCAAACACAAGCTGACCAGCAAGCTGATTATTTAGCTAAAATTATTGAAATTGCCGGAGTAGATGGTATTAAAGCTACGAGTGAAATTTCAGCATTAGCGACTTATCCTTTTTTTAAGCTGCATGAGATAACTGATGCAGATCAACGATCTTGGCTAGATACTGATGATGGCAAAAAAGTAGCTGCTGCTTTTGCAAATAAGATCGAAGCGTTAACAACAGACGATTTTTCTGCTGATAAAATCATGGAGATTATCCGCAGCTTACAGGCTGAATTAGCCATTAAAGGACGGGCACTTTGGAATCCGATTCGCTTAATAACGACGCATGAAGTTCAAGGACCTAACTTGCCAGAAATTTTAGCTGTCATGGGTAAGGGTTGGACTCTTCAGAATATTCAAAAGACATTAGTTTAGAAACCTCGATCGTTTAAAACGATTTTTAGCTTTGTAAAAGAACTAATGATTTGTTGACAAATAGTCAATGCTTAATTCTTTTATTTCCTTAATTGGTATAAGCTAACCTTATAATGTATCGGAAGGAGGAATTATGCCAAAATATTTTTATCGTACTATTGACGATTTGAACAATTTAATTAAGGAAAACTTGGCTCGTTTACAATCTTATGATTTTGATTTGATTGTCGGCCTGCCTAGACGGGGCATGATTCCCGCCACTTTGATCGGTTTGTTTTTGAATAAACCGGTTGTTAGTTTCAATGAATTGAACGCAAATTTAGCTAGTGAAAAAATTGGTTATCGTTTGCAAGAAGAATCAGCCAAATTTCCAAAATCCTATAACAACATTCTCTTAGTCGACGATTCAACAGATGAGGGCAGTGTGTTTGAACAGGCTATCACGAAACTTGATGATGCTACTGCAAAAAAAGTGACAACCTTATCAATCTATGCCACGGCTAAAGGCGGTACGCGCGTTGATCTGCATTTGGAAACATTAGAGGAACCGAAATTATACGAATGGAATATTTCACATAAGAAAGCTGCTCTAGCTGATGCAGCTATGCGTTTTGAAGGCATTATTGCGACGAACGCTTTAACTGGTAAATGGATCCCGATTACTTTGCCAAGCTATCCGGTCAAATTAATTTACTCAGGTCTGCGTGAAAAACATCGTGAAAAGCTAGAGACTTTTTTGCATGATAATGGCGTAGAATTTGAGCAGCTGCAAATGGAGGTCGTTTCTTCTAGACAATTGAAACAGATTGCCGTTGATGAAAACATCAGCCTGGTCTATGAAAACGATATGTTTATTACGCGTGATTTGGCTGATACAGTTGCTGTTTATAATGTTGCTGGGAATTTTCTGGATAATGCTAACGTTACAGATGAATTGGACTATGATAATTAATTTTTGATCCGATAGGAGGCGCTAAGGTCATGAGCAAGACTGAATGGCTAGCAGACTTTAAAAGAATTAATGGACGCGATCCTAAACCATTGGAATTCAGAAAAGCATTGAATAACGGTGAATTTAGTTTGGAAAACGACGATCAATTCGCTGACACCTCAGCCGTTTCCATAGATGCGGATCCTGATGAGCATCTTAGTAGAAAAGAACGACGTTTATTAAAAAAAAATAGCCGTCAAGTCAACACGAAAAATGGTATCAATTCGGTTCTTTTGTCTATCATCAGTTTTGTATTCACATTATCGCCGTTGTTGGTTGTCTTGAATCCCAAGGTCCTTTTGAAATATCAGGACAAAGCGAGTATTGAAAATCTTGGATCATTGTTGATCGTGATGTTTTTCTTCGGTGTTTTGCTTTTGCTGCTGGCTTTCGTTTTTGCCTTGGTTAGTTTTTTTGAATCGCCACGAAGATTAGGCATTGCTGGTTTCTTCTTTGCTTTGGTTAATTTGATCTATGTCTACACGATTATTAATTATGTTCAGTTTGCTAATGGTGATTTGAATAGCGCTGTCAACATTTTGCAGAATATTTTAAAATAATAATTTTTAGTCACAAGAAAAACAGCCCGTTTGGGCTGTTTTTTAAATTATTTCACAATGAAATATTCTGGATAGTATCGTTAAAAACTATTTTTCATCAACAAGATAATGTGGTTTACTGATCAGCTTTTTCAGGATGACGCTGCAGGTAGATAACATGTGTATTGACGTACTCCTCTAGACCGTGTTTGCCATCAGCACCGCCAAGTCCTGATTCTTTCCAACCAGCATGGAAGCCCTGCATGGCTTCAAAGTTATATCTGTTGATATAGGTTTCGCCGTCTTCCAGCTCATTTGCAGCACTGGCGGCTGCATCCATATTTTCAGTAAAGATCGAACTAGTCAGACCTAATTTACTGTCATTGGCCATATCGATAGCTTGATTCAGCGTCTTAAAGGTCAATACAGGCAGTACTGGGCCAAAAATTTCTTCTTGGACAAGTTCGTCAGATTGTTTAACATTTGTCACGACCGTAGCTGGATAGAACCAGCCTTTACCTTCGGGACGTTTGCCACCGCAGGCGACTTTAGCACCAGCTTGAACCGCGCGTTGTACCATTCCGTCAACTTTTTCGACTGCAGCTTGATTAATGAGCGGCCCCATACCGATATCTTCGTGTTTAATGGGATCGCCAATACTTGTGGCTGCCATCTTGGCAACTAATTTCTTTGTGAATTCGTCGGCAACATCTTCTTGTACGTATACGCGTTCACAGTTATTGCATAATTCACCATTATTATCGATTCTTGAATCAATAATCGCTTGAACTGCTAAATCAATATCGGCATCTTTGCAAACAATTGCTGGTGCTTTACCACCTAATTCCAGACTAACTTTTGCAATGTGTCCGGAAGCATCAGCCATAACTCGCTTGCCAGAATCTACAGACCCGGTTAATGAAATAATACCGATCTTTTCATTCTGTGACAGTTCACTACCAACTACAGAACCTGGACCTGTTACGAAGTTCAAAACGCCTTTTGGCAAAGCAACTTGGTCGGCTAATTTAGCAAATTCCAAAGCAATATTTGGTGTGTCGGAACTTGGTTTGATGACGATCGTGTTACCCGTGACCAAGGCCGGTGCGAATTTTCTAGCGATCAAGAAAAAGGGAAAGTTCCAAGGCAGAATACCGGCTGCGACGCCGATAGGCTGTTTTAGCAAAGCAATATTTTCATTAGCGTTATCAGATTGAATCACTTCACCTTCATAAGTCCGACCTTGAGCGGCCATATAGTCAATGTAATCAGCAGAGAAATTAACTTCGACTGTTGCTAAAGGAACTATTTTGCCTTCTTCTTCACTGAGAATATGTGCCAGACGATCGGAATTTTGGCGGATCAGAGCAGCAATTTTAACTAAATAAGCGCCACGAGTGGCTGCTGGAACGCGTTTCCAAGACTTTTGAGCCGTATAAGCGTCATCGATCGCTTCTTTTACTTGTCTAGATGAGGCAGATGGTACTTGCGAAATTGCTTCTTCCGTAGCTGGATTGTAAACGGTTGATTTTTTGCCATCATCGGCATCGACCCATTCACCGTTAATATACATTTGATATTGTTTTAAAGCCATAATCATTTACTTCCTTTTTAATAAACTTTTTTCAGTGAAAAACTTTTTAGTCACCGGGTTGGTAGCTATTATCGATAATCAAAACTGGTTTGATCGTTTTACCACTCACGGAATCAGCATCAGCCTCGTTAATTTTTTCAAAGGGATAAAACTTTTCTGTTTTATCGAATGGGAACTTGCCAAGCTTGTAGTAACGGATCAGTCTTGGGATATCTACTTGCGGAATAGCATCACCCATGTTGACGCCGATTACTTTTTTGTCCATCACACAAAGATCATTCCAAGAGCTGATTTTGATTAATTGTGGTGTTACGGCAATTAAGGCAGTCGTACCACCAGCGCCCAAAGCCTTAATAGAATCAGTCATGACTGATTCAACGCCTGTCGTATCAACGGCATAGTCAACACCGCGGCCATTTGTTATTTTTTTAATGGCATCAACGGCATTTTCATTTTTACTATTAACGACGTCTGTTGCACCAATTTCTTTAGCTAAGTCCAAACGGGCAGCTACGATGTCAACGGCAATTACTTGTGTGCAGCCGGCGATCACGCCAGCCATCATGGCAGCTAAACCGACAGCGCCCGTACCGAAGACGGCAAGTGTAGATCCAGGTTCTGGCTTTAAAGTATTCAAGACAGTTCCTGAGCCGGTCACATAACCACAGCCTAAGGGGCCGAGCCGACGCAGATCCAAATCTTTATCAACCTTAACAGCGTTACGTTCGTGGACTGTCGTATGAGTCGTAAATGATGATTGGTCGAACATATCACTCACATGGTGACCCGCTTCTTTAAAATGATCACTGCCATCTGGCTTTGTACCGCTCAAATTGTACTTAGCGTAGTCTAGGCATTGTGTTGGAATACCCTTTAGACAATTTACGCAAGTGCCATCTGAATAAAATGACATGACGACATGGTCGCCAACTTTGAATTGAGAAACCTTAGGGCCGACTTTTTCAACAATACCGGAGCCTTCATGTCCGAGAATGGACGGGAAGGTCCACCCAGCATCGCCTTTTCTTAATGCTTCATCAGAATGACAAATGCCACTCGCGATGACTTTTACCTGGAGTTCATCGTCATCCATGTCAGCTAATTCAATATCATCTTTGATCTCAAATCTTCCACCAACTTTTGGAACAACAGCAGCTTTAATTTTCATAACTTTAAATCTCCTTATTACCTTTTCCTTGAAACCGCCTTCACCCTATCTCAATGTGAATAAATTTACAATAATTTTGGTATAAAAATCACAAGTTAGTAAAGTTTTCAAACTTTACTAATAAGACAAAAACACTAGACTTAAATTTAGAGTTGTAAAAAAAATTCGGCCTGCAAACCGAATTTTAATTGTTATTATTATGTATAAAATTGATCACTAATTGATTAAATTCTTTTGGTGATTCTAGATGTGGAATATGTCCTGCTCCTTGAAAAACGTAATCTTCGGCCAAAGGATTAAGCGATGCAGCGCTTTTGGCGTGTTCACATGACCATAGCGGTGATGCCGAACCAGCTAAAAACAGATGCCGAACTGTCTCATTTTTAATTTCCGGCCGCCAGTCCTGAACTAAAGAATCAATTAAAAGCGGGTAATTAAATTGAAAATCAAAAGGTTGATAACTACTATAAGCAAGGCCTAACGCGCGCTTTATGTCATCATTGATCGTCAGGCGTGTTAATTTCGTCGTTGCGATCAAGCGAGCTTTTTTGGAAAAATTCTGCCAGTTGGCATTGAATAGACCGAAAGGCCAATTATCGTCACTGATCGCTTTAGGTGATTGATCTTCAGTTACGAGTGCTTGAATATTATTGCAGCCAAACAACGATAGATAGGCAAAAATCGTACCAGCTCCCATCGAGTGTCCAATTAAAATCGGTTTTTTCAAATTTAACTTTGCGATCAATTCAGCTAAATCCATGCCATGACGCGCAATTTGCATGCCAAAGGGAACAGTCTGACTATGGCCATGGTTGCGCCGATCATAAGTTAATACGCGAAAGCCAGCTTGGATGAAATCGCTTATTTGTGCGCACCAAGTTGCTTCGTTGCCAGAATAACCCTCAACAAAAATAATCGTTTGTCCAGTCGGATTTCCTTGCAGCTGGTAATTAATTGCGACTTGATCGTTCGTTTTAAAAAATGCCATAAGATCAGTATAAAATATCTGATCAGTCATGAGTCTCGCCTTGGTCGATTAAATAAAAGTTTGTGAAAAAAATATAAAATAATCATATTAAAAAAAGTTTGACGATTACCTTTAAAAAAATTAGTCACTAAAGTTAATTGTTTTTCTAGTATGTATGCAGACTTTTTTGACAGTGTTAGAATAGATGTGTGAAATGGAAGCGCTTACAAGAAGTGTGGCCGTTTTTCACAAATTCGAGATAAGAAATGCAATTTATCAAATATTTTGGCAATGATGCATACACAAATATTGCGATGGACACGTGGCTTCTTTATCATTTGAAAGCCAAAGAGCCGGTCTTTTCGCTCTGGCAAAATAAAAATGCTGTTATTGTTGGACGAAATCAGAATACATTTGCGGAAGTGAATCAGGATTATATTGACCAGCATGATATTCAGGTCGTTCGACGCGTATCGGGAGGCGGTGCTGTATATCATGATCTAGGCAATATCTGCTTCACTTTTTTTGTACCGGTTCCGACGAGCAGCGAAGTTGATTTTCGTAAATTTGTCCAGCCTATGTACGATACTCTGCGAGAAGTGGGGATCGATGCTGAGATTACCGGCCGTAATGATTTAACAGTTGACGGCAAAAAAGTTTCGGGTAATGCGCAGCGTTATGCCGGTGGTTACTTAATGCATCACGGCACACTGCTTTGGAACTCAAATGTGGACACGATGGTGCGGTCTTTGAATGTGGCTGATGAAAAATTTATTTCCAAGGCAGCAACGTCAGTCCGTTCACGAGTGGGCAACATTAAAGATTATGCACCAAGTGGTCTCACTTTGGAAAGATTCCTGGCTGCACTGCAATATTATCTTTCTGATGAAGGCAAGGATCAGGAATATGTTTTGACAGATGAGCAGAAAAAGGCGATTTTAAAACTCCGAAATGACCGTTTTGCTACTTGGAACTGGAATTATGGTCATAGCCCTAAGTTTGATTTTAACAATCACCGCAAGTTTGCAGGCGGTGCGATCGATGTGCATGCCGATGTGGCGCAGGGACTTATTCAGAATATTGATTTCACAGGTGATTTCTTAGGTGTCCGTGACTGGCGGGAAATGAAGGACCAATTGATCGGTCAGCCTTTCAATGCTAATACGATCTATGATGTTTTGCAAAAAAATGCTGGTGGTCAGTACTTTGGATCGATCGATAATCGCGACTTGGCTGATATGTTCAGCACCGAATCAGAAGAAAATATAGGAGGCACAAAATGGCAGACATCTCAAAAGTAAATGAACAAATTTTGGATTTTGATTATCAATTAAAGGCACAAGACGATGCCTTTCCAACATTGCAGATTTTGGATAATGATGGCCAAATTCTTGATCAGACAGCTTTGAAACAAGCATCTTTGACTGACGAGGATCTTATTAATATCTTTCACAATATGCTTTTGAATCGTCAGCTAGATATTCGTTCGACCAAGTTGGCCAAGCAGGGACGTTTTGGTTTCTTTGCACCGACAGCTGGTCAAGAAGCATCACAGATGGCTTCCGCATACGCTTTTAAAGATGAGGACTGGCTCTTCCCGGGCTACCGTGATATTCCGGAAATTGTTGCTAAAGGCTGGCCGATTTGGAAGGCCATTTTATGGAGTCGTGGCCATGCATTAGGCAATGAATATAGTACTGATGATGGCAAACGCGTGAATTCTTGGTTTCCGCAGATCATTATCGGCGCTCAATACGTTGAGGCAGCTGGCGTCGCTTTAGGCTTGAGAAAACGGAATAAAGATGCTGTTTCATATGCATATACAGGTGACGGCGGCAGTTCGCAAGGTGATTTTTACGAGGGCATGAATTTTGCAGCCGACTATCACGCAAATGAAGTTTTCTTTGTTCAGAATAATGGGTTTGCGATCTCAACACCAAGGCCAACTCAGACAGCTGCTCAGCATTTAGCTGCTAAAGGTTGGGCTGTTGGTGTCCCAAGTCTGGTTGTTGATGGTCAGGACGCAATTGCTGTTTACTTGGCAGCTAAAAAAGCGCGTGCTTGGGCTGTTAGCGGCAAAGGACCTGTCTTGATCGAAACATTAACTAATCGTTTTGAAGCACATTCAACTGCCGGTGATGATCCGCTGCGCTATCGTAGCCAAGCTGACATTGATGCTTGGTGGAAAAAGGATCCTTTAATTCGGATGCGCAAGTACTTGACGGCTAAGGGCTTATGGGATGATACAAAAGAAAAAGCCTATCTTGCTGAGCTTGATAGCAGAATTGACGCCGATATCAAAAAAGCAGATGCTGTCGATAAGCAAAAAATCAGCGATTATTTGAAACATACTTTGGAAAATCCGAGTTATGTGATGAAAGAACAGATCGCAAAATTTGAAAGCGAGGGCAAGTAAAATGGCTGTTAAAAGTTATATTGATGCCGTTAAAGAGGCACAGGATCTCGCCTTGGAACATGATGAAAATGTTCTGATCTTCGGTGAGGATGTTGGCAAAAATGGTGGTGTTTTTCGAGCCACGGATGGTCTGCAAGCAAAATATGGCGAGGATCGCGTTTTCAATACGCCATTAGCTGAATCCGGAATTGGTGGTCTTGCAATTGGTTTGACAACGCAAGGATATCGACCGATTATGGAAATTCAATTCTTTGGATTTGTTTATGAAGCGATGGATTCCTTGGCTGGCCAAATGGCAAGAAATCGTTTTCGTTTCAACGGGACCCGGCAGATGCCGATTGTCGTTCGCGCGCCTTATGGCGGCGGTACAAAAACACCGGAAATGCATGCTGACAACCTTGAAGGATTAGTTGCTCAAGCACCTGGTCTGCGCGTTGTAATGCCCTCAAATCCAGCTGATGCCAAAGGATTGCTGCTGAGTTCTGTCGAGTCCAATGATCCGGTGGTCTTTTTGGAAAATATTCATTTGTATCGTTCCTTGAAAGGGGAAGTGCCTGAGGGCTATTACACAACACCATTGGATAAAGCTGCCGTTGCCCGTAGCGGTAAAGATGTTTCGATTATTACTTATGGCGGTTTAACGCCAGTCGTTTTAAATGCTGCAGAAACCTTGGCCAAACAAGGCATTGATGCCGAAGTCGTTGATCTTAGAACTGTCTCGCCTTTGGATATTGAAACAATCGGCGAGTCGATTAAAAAAACCGGTCGTGTTGTCGTGGCTCAAGAAGCACAACGAATGGCTGGTATTGGTGCATCTGTCATGGCGGAGATTTCTGAACGCTTTATTTTAAGTTTGAAAGCACCGATCGGTCGTGTTGCAGCACCTGATTCTGTTTATCCATTTGCTCAAGCCGAAAATGATTGGATGGTTAATGCCGATGACGTGGTCGAAAAAGTTAAGGAGGTCGTGAATTATGACTGAAATCTTTAAAATGCCTGATATCGGCGAGGGGATGGCTGAAGGCGAAATTTCTAATTGGCTGGTCAAAGTAGGCGATCAAGTGAAGACAGATGATTCTGTCGCCGAAGTGCAGAATGACAAACTGCTGCAAGAAATTTTGTCGCCCTATTCAGGAAAAGTTACAAAGCTTTTTGTTGATGCAGGCACGACTGTTGAAGTTGGCGCACCGTTGATTGAATTTGATGGTGACGGTAGCGGTGCAGCCGCTGAATCTGCCGATACAAAAAAAGCAGCTGTCTCCGAACCGACCGCGGCCACTAAACCGGCAACTGTCGATTCCCAGCCCGCAGCTGCTGAAAAAGTCACTGCTGCCGGCGCGGCAACGGCATCGAATGGCAATGTTTTAGCCATGCCATCTGTGCGTCATTTTGCCTTTGAAAAAGGCATTGACCTAGCAGCTGTGCCAGCTACTGGTCGTCATGGCCACATCACCATGGATGATGTCAAAAACTTTACAGCAGCAACTACGGCTGCTCCTGTCCAAGAAGCGGCTGCGACAGCGATCGAAACAGCTAAACCAGCTGCTAAGACTAATCCTGTTCCTGAACCGCTCAAAGAAGGACGTGTGCCAATGACACCTGTCCGTCGAGCGATCGCGAAAGCTATGGCCACGCAGAATGCGACGATTCCGACAGTCACAAACTTTGATCAGATAGAAGTATCCAAACTGGTAGCTCATAGAAAACAGTTCAAGGTACTTGCGGCAGATCAGAATATTCATCTGACTTATTTAGCTTATGTTGCCAAAGCGTTGGCTGCGACTGTTAAAAAGTTCCCAGAACTCAATGCATCGATCGATATGGACAAACAGGAAATTGTTTACCATGACGATATCAATATTGGCATTGCTGTTAGTGCACCGACCGGCCTTTATGTGCCTGTCGTAGTTCATGCTGATCAAAAATCAATCATGACGATCGCTAGTGAAATTGCTGATTTGGCTGCTTCTGTGCGTGATGGTTCGATTAAGGGCACACAAATGCAGGGTGCAACGATTACGATTACGAACATTGGTTCAGCACGCGGTACGTGGTTTACGCCGATTATTAATGCTAAAGAGGTTGCCATTTTAGGATTGGGTTCGATCGTTAAAGAACCGATTATTTCTGATGACGGCACGATCGTGGTTGGCCAAATGATGAAATTAAGTTTGAGTTACGATCATCGTTTGATAGATGGCATGCTTGGTCAAACTTCAGTCAACTATTTGAAGAGCTTGTTGGCCGATCCGGCTTATATGCTGATGGAGGTGTAATAATGGTTGTTGGCGCACAAGCAACGGAGATTGATACAGTGGTCATCGGTTCTGGCCCTGGCGGTTATGTAGCAGCAATTCGTGCGGCTGAACTGGGTCAAAAAGTGACCATTATCGAAAGTACTTTTATTGGCGGCGTTTGTTTAAACATTGGCTGTATTCCATCCAAGGCTTTAATTAATGTCGGCCATCATTATCAAGATGCGATCACTGATCAGCCTTTTGGTTTGAAGGCTTCAAATGTAAGGCTTGATTGGGCAGCTGCTCAGACTTGGAAGCAAAAAAAAGTCGTTGATCAGCTGACCGGCGGTGTTGAAATGCTGCTAAAAAAACACAAAGTCGACATCGTACATGGTGTGGCATCCTTTAATGATAATGAACAAATTAACGTAGTTGAAGGCGACAATCATCAGCTGTTTCAATTTAAAAATTGTATTATAGCAACTGGTTCGCGGCCAGTACAAATTCCTGCTTTTGAGTTTTCTGGGCGGATCGTTGATTCGACTGGCGCCTTGTCATTGCCGGAGATTCCCAAACATCTTGTTGTGATCGGTGGCGGTGTTATCGGATTTGAATTGGGCAGTGCCTATCTTAATCTCGGCAGCAAGGTCACGGTTATTGAAGGTTTGGACCATGTTTTGACCGGCTTTGATGCAGAAATGATCAAACCCGTCTTAAATGATTTTAAAGCCAAAGGCGGCGAAATTTTTACAAGTGCCAAGGCTAAATCGGTCCTTCAGACAGATGAAGATGTCGCGGTGACGTTTGAAAGCGATGGTAAAGAGCAGACTGTGACTGGTGATTATCTGTTGGTTTCAGTTGGACGTCGACCAAATACGGACGATATCGGCTTAAATAATACTAATGTTAAGCTGAACGATCACGGTTTAATCGAAGTTGATGACACAATGCGCAGCAATGTTCCGCACATTTATGCGATTGGCGATATTACACCAGGACCAGCATTGGCTCATAAAGCTAGTTTCCAAGGAAAAATTGCTGCTGCTGCTATTTCTGGCGATGCCAAAGCTCATGATCTGCATTATTCATTGCCAGCTGTTGCCTACACTAATTATGAATTGGCAACAACTGGAGAAACACCCGACAGTATCAAAGACAAACATTTGGATGCAAAAGCCTATAAGTTTCCCTTTGCCGCCAATGGTCGTGCGCTTTCAATCAACGAGGCTGTCGGTTTTATTCGACTGATCTCAGACAACAAAACAAAGGCGCTGATCGGTGCACAAATTGTTGGCCCTGGTGCTTCGGATCTCATTTCAGAATTATCTTTAGCCATTGAAAATGGTTTAACGACCGAAGACATCAGTTTGACGATCCATCCGCATCCGACTTTGGGCGAAGCAATCATGGATACTGCCGAATTAGCTGACGGTTTAGCGATTCATATTTAATTTTTCAGAAAGCCAGGCTGAGTGTCTGGTTTTTTTTTAAGCAAATTCGTTAAGATTAATTTATGGATAAAAGACGTGTTTTACCAGTTGCCGGCGGCTACAATTTCAGAGATATCGGCGGTTATACTGCTGCCGATGGACGCAAGATCAAATGGGGAAAAGCCTTTCGTACTGCAAATATGGCCAGCCTTTCGAGCGAGGACTTAGGCTATTTAACTCAACGACAAGTGGATACGATCATTGATTTTCGAACACCGGTTGAAGTGAAAAACGATCCTGATCATGTGCCGAATCATGCTATTGACCTGAATATTCCGGCCATGGATTTTGATCGCACGGAATCAACTGCTGATTATTCCCAGCTGAGTCGGGAATACCAGCAAAAGGATTCCGGTTATTTGAGTATGATCAATAATTACGAGCATTTGATTTCAGATGAGTATTCTAATCGAGCTTATCATGAGTTTTTTAAGCTGCTGTTAAAGGAAAAGCAGACAATTGTGTTTCATTGCACGGCGGGGAAGGATCGTACCGGTGTTGCCTCGATGCTATTAATGGATCTTTTGGAGATCAGCGAGGCACAGATCAAGCATGATTATTTGATTACGGATCGTCTTTCAACGGAAATTGTCGACGGTAAAATCAACCATATGAAACAAGAGGGTGCGAGTTCAGCAGAAATAGACAATATTCATTCTTTATGGACTGTTAATATTGACTATTTGCAGCGTTCGATCGATACAGTTAAACGCTTGTCTGGTGATCCGATCACCTATTTGCATGATTATTTACAACTGAAAAATGAAGATATTGAAGCTTTACGGGCGAAATATCTGTTTCACGAAAAGATAAACTAATTGATAAAAAACGGCTATTTGAATGAGATACAAATAAATGATTGACAAGCCGATTACTTTCAGTTACCCTTATTGTTAATTTAGATGACAGAAAAACAGTCACAAATGCACAGCTATTATTACTGGTTTACGCGCTAACCCGCGCAGCCAGTTTTGGTCGCGGGTTTTATCCCGAGACCTCTTAAAAACGTTTTTACGCGAGCACTCTTGGGATGAATCCAAGAGTGTTTTTTTGTTCGGAAAATGAGGGAGAGAATCATGCCAGAAATTAGAAAAAATTTAGATCGGATGACAAATACGTTCGTGCAGGCCGCTGGGCCAAGCGAAATTCTTGCTTTAAATCAAGAATTTAAATCGATCGATGATATTGTTTTGCTGACGGTCGGTGAACCGGATTTTAATACACCGGAGCATATCAAACAAGCTGCCATCGCTGATATTGCTGCTAACGATTCACATTATGCACCGTCCAATGGTACAGCTGACTTGCTGCAGAATGCAGCGACATTTTTGAAGCACCATTACCAATTAGACTATGATCCAAAAAGTGAGATTTTGGCAACGCTAGGTGTGACTGAGGCCATTAATGTCAGTATCAAAGCCATTTTAAATCCTGGTGATGAAATAATTATTCCGGAACCGACTTTTCCTGTTTATGCTTTAGCTGCTAAAGCGTTTGGTGCAAAAGTTATTCATGTTCCAACAGCTGCCGATGGCTTTATTTTGACAGTGGCAAAATTAACACAGACCTTGATTGATCATCCTCAGGCTAAAGCAATTGTTTTGACAACACCGGGTAATCCGACTGGTGTTTCATATACAGAAGAACAGATCCAATCATTGGCTCAAGTTCTCAAACAGCATAATGTCTTTGTCATTTCTGATGAAATTTATTCTGAATTGACTTATGATCGACCACACGCTTCTTTTGCTAAAGCCTTGCCTGAACAAACGATCTTATTTAATGGCGTTTCCAAATCGCATGCAATGACTGGCTATCGAGTGGGAATCATTGCAGGCCCGCATGCGCTTATTTCTCAAATTGCCGTGGTCCATCAGCTGATTACGACAACTTTGCCTGGTGTGACGATGGCAGCTGCCGCCGAGGCCTTTGGTGCTGGTGAAAATGATGCCGAAAGCATGCGGATCGCCTATAAAAAACGTCGTGATTATTTGATCGAATCCTTTACTAAATTGGGGCTGTCCTTTGCTTATCCCGATGGTGCATTCTATTTCTTTGTTAAAATACCTGCTTATTTACAGCAAGATGGTTTTAAATTAGCTCGTCAAATTGCTAAAGAAGCCAAAGTGGGTGTCACACCAGGCGTTGCTTTTGGACAGTCTGGTTATCTGCGTTTTTCTTATGCGACATCGTTGGAAAAATTGCAAATCGCTGTTTCACGTCTTGCTGGATTTTTACAGGCTGAAAAACAAGCCAAATAGTTATGAAAAATCGGCTCATTTCACGAGACTGATCTCCAGAGTAGAAAAGGGATGTTTATGAAAAAAGAGAAAACGAATTTTATTTTAAAAATATTAAATGGCTTAAGTATTGGTGTCATTATCGCACTGGTTCCTGGTGCGATCCTAGGCTCATTAATGAAAATTTTTGCTAATGATCCAACCGCCTTGGCGATTGGACAAATGACGACATTGGCACAAAGCTTATTAGCTGTTATCGCCGCGATGGCTGTTGGTCAAGCCTTTAAATTTTCCATGATCGATACAGGGTCAATGGCCTTAGCAGCTTTTATGGGTTCAGGTGCTGCCACTGTTAGTCCAAAAGGTGTTTTTGTTTTGAATGGCCCTGGCGATATCATTAATATCGGCGTAACGCTTGTGATCGCTGTACTATTAATTCAATTACTAGCTGGTCGTTTGGGACAATTGAAGGTCATTTTATCTCCTATTCTGCTTTTAGCGATTGCTGGCGGTTTAGGAAAACTGTTATTGCCATATGTTCATTCGATCACGACGTCTCTTGGCAGCGCCATCAATGATTTAACTGGTTTACGACCTTTGATTATGGGACCTCTGATGGGTATTGTCTTTGCAGTCCTGATTTTGTCGCCGATTTCCTCGGTTGCTATTGCCATGGCGATCGGATTAACTGGTATTGGGTCAGGTGCCGCCAATCTAGGTATTACGACGGCCAGTTTTGCTTTAGCGATAATGGGTTCATCAGTCAACAGCCTTGGCGGTACTTTAAGCCATTTCATTGGGACACCGAAAGTGCAGATGGCCAATATGCTGAGCAAACCAAAATTGTTCATTCCAATTGTGATCGTTTCGGCGCTAGCTGGTTTAGAAGGCGCTTTGTTGAAAGTGGGCGGCACAGCGATGTCAGCAGGCTTTGGTTTTTCCGGTCTGATCGGTCCTTTAGGTGCCTTTGCGACAGGCACAACAAATCTATTTTTGCTGCTGCTGGAATTTGTGATGATCCCACTAGTGTTAGCTTATTCGGTACATTTATTGTTTGTTAAAAAACTTCATTTCATTGAGCCAATGGATCTAAAGCTGCCAGAAGCTGACTAAAAACGCAATGCGTTTTTTTATTTGCGTTAAAATGCAGTTAAATGATTTCACATTCTTGGAAAAATTATAAGGGTCTCATAATCGCTGCAGTAGTTATCGGTCTAACACTGTTAACGCATTTTGATGCTGTTTTTTATAAGACGCCGATTGCTGAAATTACAAGTATTAAACAAGTATCCAGTCAAAAGACGAAAGATTATTTTGGCAATCAAGACAAGACGGTCACGCAAAAATTGTCCTTAAAATTTTTGAATACGAAGCGCCAGGGACAAAACATGACGATCAGTAATCAATATGTTGATTCGCAAGTTTTGAGCCAAAAATATCGTGTCGGCCAAGAAATTCTGCTGAGCCATAAAAAATGGTGGTCGATCATTGGCCAAAAACGTGATACGATTCTGGTTTTTACACTTGCGCTGATGTTGGGTCTAGTGGTTTATTTTGCTAACCGTCTCAGCTTGCAAATTATCATTAGCCTTGTTTTGAATTTTCTATTTTTTATTCTGGCTATTCTATTTGATATTAATTTTGAAACAGTTTCACCGATCATTGTCTTTGCGGCTTTGACGATTATTTTTACCTTTATTACGCTTTTTATGGTTTTGGGAAAAAGCCGCCAGTTTGTGATCGTCTTTGCAGCCACGGTTTTATCAACGGCAGCAGGCGTTGGCATTGGTGCGATCGCGATTAATTTGAATGGTGCAAACGGCATCCATTTTGAATATATGGACTTTATCACACAATTTCCGATCCCGCTTTTTTACTCGGAATTGTTGATCGGTGTGCTTGGTGCCTCAATGGATGAGGCTTCTGATATTTCAGCCATGCTGCTGGGCATGCAAAGAGAACGCGCCGAACGCACTTTTAAAGATTACTTTATGTCCGGCATGACCGTTGGCCGAGATATTGTTGGCTCTTTAACAAATGTCTTGTTTATGGTTTTTATTGCCGACACACTGCCGATGGTTTTTCTGTATTTGAGAAACGGCAATACTTGGTCTTACACGATTGAAATGACGATGCTCTTAGGATTATTGTCAACGATCATTTCCGCGATCGCCATTGTCTTGACCGTGCCGATCACTTCTTGGCTGGCTGCCACGATCTTGACAAGGAAAAAGCAGGTGATCGAATGAGTACTTTTCTTTGGCTGCTGCTAATTTTATTTGTTCTACTCCTTGCTGTGGCTGGTAAACAGGGTATGAGAGCTTTTTTTGGCTTAGCTATTAATCTAGCTGCCATTTTTCTCTTGATCATTTTGATCAACTGGGAATTCAATGTTTACTTAGTGACAATTTTGATTAGTTTTGTTATTCTGGCTGTCTCGATCTACCTTTCGGCTGATAATCCAAAAGTGACTAATCATGCTTTTGCTTCCAGCTTAATTGTGCTGGCGATCATCACACTGCTGATCATTCCGATTAATGGCATTGCGAATGTACAGGGTTTTTCAACTGAATCCTCAGAAGAATTAGAGGGTCTTTTGCTGGCAGTCGGTTTGAATTTCAGCAATATTGCTTTTATTGTAACTGTGATCGCCAGTCTGGGTGCGATTGCCGAAGCAAGTATGGCTATTTCTGCAGATTTGAACGAGCTGATCAAAAGTACGCCGGAAATATCGACTGCTAGTTTATATAAGCAAGGCATTATTATAGGTTCACAAATTATCGGAACGGCTTTAAATACGCTCTTTTTTGGTGTTCTTGGAGAAAATTTATCCTTGGCCATTTTTTATATCCGTCTGCATTATTCTTTTGCACAATTGATCAATGGCAAACTAGTTGTTGCAGCAATTTTGGACCTTGTGATCGCCATGATCGGTGTCTTATTAACGATCCCGGTCACGACCTTGATCGTTTCCAGAAGTCATGCCACAGAACATAAGATTAAAGACAATTGATTCCAGCGACACGTGGTGGCTACATAGGCTGTTTTGGTCGAAAAATATTATCAAGTGTCAAAAATAAGAAAAATTCCGCCCGTAAAAAAAGACCGAATTAATTTTCGATCTTTTCTTGATTTAAGACAAATTTTTTAACTGCAAAAGCAGCACCATTATCGTCATTAGTTCCTGTAACAAATTGTGCCACTGACTTGACAGCATCAATACCGTTGCCCATTGCAACACCCATGCCGGCTGCTTCGACCATAGATAGGTCATTGCCTTGATCGCCAATAGCCATTACTTGTGAAATATCAATGCTGAGTTTGTTAGCCAAAGTTTTAACGGCATTACCCTTGGAAACGTGTTTATCAATAAATTCTAAATAAATAGGTGAGCTTGGTACAACGTTAAAACGTTCATAGACCCAGCTTGGCAATTCTTTTTTGGCTTTTTCAATAATTTCTGGTTCATCGACGAACATCACTTTGGCGATAACATCAGATTTTTTTAGATCCTGCATGCGGACGTGACGGGTTTTTGTGTTGGTTAGTTTGGCTTCAAATTTGGTGTATTTCGGCACTGATAAGTAGGGCGTATAAATGTAATCAGCAGTTTCCGCGTGAACTTTAATACCGATTTTCGTAGATAATTCATAGAGATCTTTGTAGTCTTGGATCGATAGTGGTGTCTCGGCAATCATTTTGCCTGATGTCGTCCGGATCGTGGCACCGTTATAATTGATCGCATATTGATCATCACGACGATCAATGCCAAGCTTTTTATAATAAGCTTCCGTACCCAGCAAAGGTCGTCCAGAAGTGATGACGATTTTTATCCCTTGAGCGATTGCTTCTTTTAACACGTCGATCGTGTATTTAGTTAATTCGTTGCTGCTGTTCAATAAGGTTGCGTCAACATCAATTGCTACTAATTTTATGTTCATACAACTATTTTAACCGAGAAAATTTTACAATGGGACTATGATTAAAGAAAAAACGATTCAAGACAAAATTAAAGAATGGGAAGTGGCGGATCTTCCTGAAGGCTTGCGCTTAGAATTTGCCAATGCAAGCCAGGATAAGTTAGAAGATGCTTTCTATCAGGATCTTAATTTCGGCACGGCTGGTATGCGCGGTTTGTTAGGCGTTGGGACAAATCGTATGAATATTTTTACGGTCGCCCAAACGACTGAGGCCTTGGCACGTCATATGGAAAAGCAAGGCGCTGATGCTAAAAAGCGCGGTGTTGCGATTTCTGGCGATTCCAGAATCAATTCGGAATTATTTAAAAAAGTTTCTGCAGAAGTATTGCGCACACACGATATTACGGTTTATTTGTTTAATGGTCCGCATCCAACGCCGGAATTGAGTTTTGCCTTAAGGTACTTGCATGCTTACGCCGGCATCATGATTACGGCCAGCCACAATGCAAAAGAATACAACGGCTATAAATTATACGGTGAAGACGGCGGTCAATTGCCACCGAAGCCAGCCGATGAGATCGTGGAAGAAAGAAATGCGATCACAGACATTTTTCATATCAAACAAGTTGCCAGCGGTATCAAAAAAATAGGTGCTGATATTGATAAGGCCTATCTTGAGCAGATCAAGACGATCACGATCAATCCTGATTTAATCAAAAAATGGGGAGATCAGTTAACGATCAGCTTTACACCTTTGCACGGTGCTGGCGGTGATCTAGGTGTTAAGGCTTTGAAACAAGCCGGTTTTAACAAAGTTTTAGTTGTTAAAGAACAATTTGCGCCTGATGGCACTTTTCCAACTGTTAAATATCCAAATCCCGAATTCCATGAGGTTTTTAAACTATCCGAAAACTACGGTGCTGAGATAGAATTAGCAGTTGATCCTGATTCTGATCGCATGGGTGTCGGCTACAAAGGATCCGACGGCAGCTATCATTATCTAACGGGTAACCAGATCGCTGCATTAATGGTTAATTACATTTTGACAGCTCAAGAAAAAGCTGGTACTTTACCAGCAAATGGTGCCATCGTTACGTCAAATGTTTCTTCAAATCTGCCGGAACTGATTGCCAAGTCATTTAAAATTAAGCAATTTACGGTTTTAACTGGTTTTAAATATATTGCTGATAAAATTGTTGAGTTTGATGAGAAACAGAATCATACTTTTGAATTTGGTTTTGAAGAGTCGTATGGTTTTTTGATCAAGCCCTTTGTTCATGATAAAGATGCGATTCAAGCTATCACACTTATGTCTGAATTAGCCGCTTACTATAAAGACCGCGACATGACGATCGGGGATGGTCTAGACGAAATCTATGCTAAGTTCGGTGCTTTTGCTGAGCAATCCAAAGCGACAGAATTCCCAGGTGAAAAAGGTCAAGAGGAAATGACTGCCGTGATGACCAAATTCCGGAATCGAGGACCTAAGGAAATTGGCAACATCAAAATAAAAATTGTCGAAGATAACGATTTGCGGATCTCCAAAGATCTGACGACTGGTGCAACGAAAAATATTTCTTTGCCTGCAGCCAATGTGATCAAATATTGGTTGGAGGATGGTTCTTGGGTAGCTTTGCGGCCATCAGGAACTGAACCAAAACTGAAAATTTATATTGCTGCTAAAGGTCAGGACATGCAGGCAGCTAATCAGCAGCTGACTTATCTGGAAGACCAATTAAGTCAATTACTAAAAAAATAATTTTTAACTATGAAAAACCACTGTTCAGAAAAGTGGTTTTTATTTTGTCTAGACCGCTGTCATATAAGCTAACAAGAGAATCGAATACAAGTGTTAGCTAGTTTATATTAGTAAAATAATGAATACAGCCAATACTCTTTTCTTAATTTTATCGAGCGTTTTAGTCCTATTTATGACACCTGGTCTGGCTTTTTTTTACGGAGGACTTGGAGATAAGAAAAACGTTGTTAACACGATGCTCTCGGTCTTTATCATGTGTGGCCTGGCGATCGTCATGTGGATCATCTGTGGATACTCTTTATCTTTTGTCGGAGATTTCGCTGGGATCGTTGGGAATTTTAGCGCCTTTTTGCTGCATGGTGTTAAATTAACAGCCTTGACCGCTACTAAAATTCCGACGAGTTTATATCTGATTTTCCAAATGATGTTTGCCGTCATCACACCAGCTCTGTTTGTTGGTGCTGTGGTTGGCCGGATTCGTTTTAAATTTTTACTAGCTTTCACGGTGCTGTGGTCCATTTTCATTTATTACCCGCTTGTGCACATGGTTTGGGCAAATGGTTTTTTGGCTAAGCTGGGCGTGATTGATTTTGCCGGCGGTACGGTCGTACATATTGATGCCGGTGTCACGGCTTTGGTATTAGCCTATTGTGTGGGCCAGCGCGCAAGTTTTCGCAAAGGCGTTGAAGAGAAGCATTACAACTTGCCTTGGGCACTCTTGGGCACCTCGATCCTTTGGATCGGCTGGTACGGCTTTAATGCTGGTTCGGCTTTAGCAACGGACCAGATCGCTGTGCAAGCAGTTCTAACAACAACAGTTGCGACAGCTAGTTCGATGATCACTTGGATGCTGGTCGAAATGGCCTTCAAAGGCAAAGCCAGCTTAGCTGGTGTTTGCAATGGCACTCTTTGTGGTCTCGTAGGCATCACGCCGGCCACTGGATATGTAACTGTAGCTGGTGCTTTTTGGATCGGGCTGATTTCTGCGCTAGCCAGCTATTTCTTTGTCAATAAAATTAAGCATCGGATCGGCCTGGATGATGCTCTGGATGCCTTTGGCTGCCATGGTGTCTGCGGTATCGTGGGTAGTATTTTAACAGGTTTATTTGCTAGTCGGGCAGTGAACCCCTCGATCGCGTTGGACGGTTTGTTTTATGGCGGTGGTTTTAAATTATTCGGCACGCAATTATTTGCGACTGTCTTTGCCATTTTATTTGCGGCTATTATCTCCTTTGTGATCGTCAAATTATTAAAGTTGTGGCTGCCAATGCGTGTGACTGCTGAAGAAGAGCGCGATGGTCTGGATCGGGGCGAACACGGTGAGGATGCAGATTATTTGATGTAGCTTTACTGGATTTATGCCTTGCTGTTATACCTTGTGGCTAGACGGCAATTTAGTAGACTAGAATACTGACTATGTTGATTTTGAAAAGATTAAAAAATAATCAATAGGCACAATGAACGGTTATCAAGATTGCCTGGCTCTGTTCGCTATTGGAGCGTTTATAATCAATTTAGCTGAGTGAAAGCAAAGATCTTTCACCCAAAAAGGAGACTGAACTGATGGCAGAAAATGAGGCACTGCTGATTATTGATTATACGAATGATTTCGTGCACGATAAGGGGGCTTTGACCTGCGGCAAGCCGGCACAGCTTCTTGATGGATCGATCATTGATTTGGCTAGTCAAGTCAAAGCTGATCGTGGCTGGGTGATTTTGCCGACTGACGTGCATACGCCGCAGGATCCTTATCATCCAGAGACGAAATTATTCCCGCCGCACAACGTACGTGATAGTTGGGGGCGCGAATTTTATGGTAAAGTTGCTGACTGGTATGAGGCAAATAAAAATGATCCGAAAGTTTACATGTATGACAAAACGCGTTATAGTGCTTTTGCCGGTACAGATCTCGATATTCGTTTGCGCGAACGAAAAATCGATACTTTGCATTTAGTCGGTGTCTGTACAGATATTTGTGTGCTCCATACAGCGGTCGATGCCTATGATTTAAATTATCAAACCATCATTCACAAAAATGCAGTGGCTGCTTTGACGCAGGCGGGTCAAGAGTGGGCGTTAGCACATTTCGAAAATGTGTTAGGAGCGGCCGTCCTTTAATTTAATTTTCTTATAAGTAAAAAGCGATCATTTGGGTGGCTTTTTTATTTTTTTTAAAGTTATAAAATTAAGAGGTTGTGAAAACGTTTGCACAAATCGCGACGTGAACTGTTTGATGGAAGGAGTTTTATGGCAATTGTTGTTTCTGTTCTAAAAGAAGCTGATGGCGAAAATCGTGTCGCTTTGACACCAGATATCGCTGCCAAACTAGTCAAGAACAAATTTAAAGTTCTTGTGGAAAAAAATGCTGGTGTTAAGGCATTTTACTCGGATGATGGTTACATAAACGCGGGCGCCGAAGTTGTTAATCGAACTGAAGCATTAAAGGCTGATATCGTGACCGTGGTTAATGAACCAACGGCAGCCAGCTTAAAAAAATTAAGCAAGGGTCAAACGATCATCGGCATGCTGAATCCGATGGGCGACAAAAAAGCCGTTGAAGAACTATCGACTGCCGGTGTTAATTCACTTGCTTTTGAGCTGTTGCCGCGTACTGTTTCGCGTGCTCAAAATATGGATGCCAATTCATCACAAAAGTCGATCGCAGGTTATAAAGCGGCTTTATTAGCGGCTGATACCTACCCGCAGTATTTTCCGATGATGATGACCGCTGCCGGAACGGCAAGACCGGCTAAAGTCCTTGTGATCGGCGCTGCCGTTGCTGGTTTACAAGCAATTGGTACAGCGCACCGTTTGGGAGCTGTGGTTTCTGGTTATGATATCCGTGAAGATGCAAGAGGCCAGATCGAATCACTAGCTGCCAAAGCGCTGATCTCAGCCGTTCAAGTTAAAGACGAAAACGGTTATGCACGGGCCTTGACTGCCGATGAAAGGCAGGCTCAACAAACTGAATTGGCAGGTTTCATTGCTGAAAATAATGTCATTATTACGACTGCCCAAGTACCTGGCGGTAAACCGCCGGTCGTTGTTTCCAAAAAGGCTGTCGATAATGCTCAAGCTGGAACCGTCTTTATTGATTTGGGATCATCAGATCTTGGCGGCAATGTTGAAGGATCAAAACCGGGTCAAACAGTTATCACAAAATCTGGTGCCTTAATCGTTGGTGCCGGGGATCTAGCTAGCCGTTTACCGAAATCATCTTCGGACATGTACGCAAAAAATATTCAAAACACGATCAACTACATTGTTAAAGATGGTGAAATTGTGCTCGATTTAGATGATGATGTTTTGACTGATTTAGTAGCCACTGCTGGTGGAGAAATCACTTCTAATTTCTTGCGAGGCCGGCTTGGTTTGGAAAAGCGTGCAGCTAAAATTGAGCCCGAAGTGAAAAAGGAGGCGGCAAAATGAGTCAGGAACTCTATGCTAATTTAGCAATTTTTGTTTTAAGCCTGCTGGTCGGATTTGAAGTTATGTCAAAAATTCCGTCGACTTTGCAGACGCCGATGATGTCTGGGGCAAATGCCATTCATGGTGTGGTTGTTGTGGGTGCTTTTGCGATCGCTGCAGAAGCAAATAATTGGTTTTTGTATGTGCTGGTTTTCTTCGCGGCTTTGTTTGCAGCTATTAATGTTGCCGGCGGTTATACGGTCACAGATCGGATGCTGGGCATGTTTGACCGCAAGCCTGGTGACAAAAAGGAGGCGGATAAATAATGAGTACTTTGAAAACAATTGCTTCTTTGGTCTATCTGGTATCAGCTTTTTGTTATGTGATCGGTGTCCATCTGATGCGCAGCCCGAAAACGGCTAAAAAGGGTAACCGTCTGTCTTTTGTCGGTATGATTTTAGCGGTTATCATGATTTTGCTCGAATTATTGACAGCTGGCAAGGTCCAAACTGTTGCTTGGATCGCTTTGATTGCTGGCCTGGCCATTGGTATTTTTTATGGTTTTACTCGGGCCAAAAAGGTTCCGATGACTGATGTGCCTCAGTTAGTTTCACTGTTTAACGCTGTTGGTGGTGGCGCTGCAGCCGTGATCGGTATCTTTGATTACGTGACTGTTTCTGGAAATTTGCAACTCATGCTGTCGATTCCAGTGGTGCTGGATGTGATCATCGGCGGTATTACTTTTTCAGGATCTCTGATTGCAACTGGCAAGCTTTCGGGAAAGGTTTCCGGTAAACCGATTACTTTCCCCGCTGCTAAATTAGCCAACATTGTCGTTGTCATCGCGACCATTGCTGCAGCCTTTTTCATGATCACAGAGCCAGAAAACGGTTGGTTCCTGCTATTAGCTTTGGCAGCTAGTTTGATTTTCGGTTTGTTGATGACACTGCCGATCGGCGGCGCCGATATGCCGGTTGTTGTTTCACTACTCAATGCCTTTACTGGTTTAGCTGTTGCCTTTGCCGGTTTCGTTATTGACAATCAAGTTTTGATTATCGCCGGCGCGTTAGTTGGTGCTGCTGGTACGATCCTGACTTTGCAAATGGCCGATGCTATGAATCGATCAGTGGCTAATATTTTAGCTGGCGGTTTTGGGACTGGTGATTCTCAATCATCTGCTCCGAGCGCTACTGATGGTGCGCCCGTTAAAGTAGTTGAGACATCTGCTGATGATATCGGTTTGCAACTGGCTTATGCTCATAACGTCATGATCGTGCCCGGTTACGGCTTAGCTGCTGCTCAGGCACAGCATGAAGTGGCTGAATTGGCAAAACTTTTGACGGATCACGATATTAACGTCAATTATGCGATCCATCCAGTTGCTGGCCGAATGCCTGGGCATATGAATGTATTGCTAGCGGATGTGAATGTACCTTACGATCAATTGAAACAGCTGGATGAAGCTAATTCAATGTTCGAAGATACGGATGTGTCCTTAGTGATCGGTGCTAACGATGTTACTAATCCATTAGCCCGCGAATCCGGTAATGATATTTCTGGTATGCCGATCTTGGATGTTGATAAATCAAAATCGGTCGTTGTCATCAAACGATCGATGGGGTCTGGTTATGCGGGTGTTTCTAATCCGCTGTTTTCCTTGGATAATACGAAAATGTTTTTCTCGGATGCCAAAAAAGGTTTGCAAGATATTATTGCTGCGACCAAGGAATACGTCAATCAATAATGATTCTTTTAAAGTTTGTGCAAGGGATCTCCATCAGGGGGTCCTTTTGTATTTGCCATCATTGAAAATGAGATAATAGTTTTATGAAATTAGAAACACCTTTACCGGGAAAATTTAAACTGCATAGTCAATATCAGCCGACTGGTGATCAGCCAACTGCGATCAAACAATTGATCAGCGGTTTGAATGCTGGTGTCAAAGAACAGATTTTACTTGGTGCCACCGGAACCGGGAAAACATTTACCATTTCCAACGTGATCGCGGCCGAGAACAAACCTACGTTGATTTTGTCGCATAACAAAACTTTAGCCGGTCAGCTCTATGGCGAAATGAAGGAATTTTTCCCAGATAATGCTGTCGAGTATTTTGTTTCATACTATGATTATTATCAGCCGGAAGCTTATGTACCATCATCAGATACCTATATCGAAAAAGATGCCAGTATTAATGACGAGATAGATAAACTGCGTAACAGTGCGACAAGTAGTCTGCTTTCTCGAAATGATACGATCGTGGTCGCTTCGGTTTCATCGATTTTTGGTTTAGGCGATCCCCATCAATATAAAGATCATGTGATCAGTTTGCGCGTTGGCAAAGAGTACGGCCGCAATAGCCTGATGCGTCATTTGATCGATATTCAATATGTTCGTAATGATATCGATTTTGCTCGCGGAACTTTCCGAGTCCGCGGTGATGTTGTCGAAATCTTTCCGGCTTCCGAAGATGAAAAAGCCATTCGTGTCGAATTTTTTGGTGATGAGATCGATCGCATTCGCGAAATCAATCCACTGACTGGTGAGGTTATTTTAGAGGATGATTTTATCTCAATTTTTCCAGCCAAACATTTTATGACTAATGACAGCATTATGCAGGCAGCCACTGACGGCATTCGCCAAGAAATGACGGAATCAGTCAAAAATTTCCAACAACAGGGCAAATTGCTAGAAGCTCAGCGTATCAAACAGCGGACGGAATACGATATTGAAATGCTGCTGGAAATGGGTTATACAAATGGGATCGAAAATTACTCCCGCTGGATGGATGGCCGCAAACAAGGAGAGCCGCCTTTTACGCTGCTGGATTTCTTTCCCGATGATTTTCTGCTGGTTGTTGATGAAAGCCATGTCACGATGCCGCAGGTTCGCGGTATGTATAATGGCGATCAAGCGAGGAAAAAGACACTAGTCGATTATGGTTTTCGTTTGCCATCGGCTTTAGATAATCGTCCCTTGAAAATAGCTGAATTTGAAAAACATGTCAATCAGGTCGTCTATATGTCGGCAACGCCTGGTGATTACGAATTAGCACGTGTCGCACCGGATCATATTGCTGAACAAATTATTCGACCGACCGGCTTGTTGGATCCGGAAATCGAAGTTCGGCCGATCATGGGCCAAATTGATGATTTATTGGGTGAGATCAACCAGCGTGCAGCACAAAATGAACGTGTCTTTATTACAACTTTGACCAAACGTATGTCTGAAGATCTGACCTCTTATTTGAAGGAAAACGGCGTCAAAGTCCAGTACCTGCATAGTGATATCAAGACTTTGGAACGCAGTGAAATTCTACGGAATTTGCGTTTAGGCAAGTTTGATGTGCTGGTCGGTATTAATTTGCTGCGTGAAGGTCTGGATGTGCCCGAGGTTAGCCTGGTGGCAATTTTGGATGCGGATAAAGATGGCTTTCTGCGTAATGAACGGTCGCTGATCCAGACGATCGGTCGTGCCGCGAGAAATTCCCATGGCCATGTCATTATGTATGCCGATGTGATCACGGAAAATATGCAAAAAGCGATTGATGAAACAGCGCGTCGTCGCAAGATTCAGATGCAATATAATCAGGACCACGATATTACACCAACGACGATCAAAAAAGATATTCGCGGTGTCATCGCAATTTCACACGATGTGGCTTCCAGTGATGAATCGAAGATGGATCTGACACAGATCGCGTTTGCTGATATGCCGATCGGGGATCAAAAAGAAATGCTGGCTAATCTGACCGAACAAATGCAAGCCGCCGCAAAACGCATGGATTTTGAAGAAGCAGCCCAGCTGCGTGATTCTGTGATTGAGTTAAAGCATAAAATGACGCAAAAATAATTATTATTTTATTCAATTTGATAAAATGAATATGATGAATATATAGTAAAATTATTCACATGGAGGATCCAATATGACTGATCGTTTAGAGAACAAAGTCGCTATTGTAACTGGAGGAAATGCCGGTATTGGCAAGGCGATCGCAGCTGATTTCATTGCTGAAGGCGCAAAAGTTGTGATTACGGGTCGAAATCAAGAAAAAGGCGATCAAGCCGTTCAGGATATTGCTGGCGATATTATTTTTATGCAGCAGGATGTCAGCAAAGAAGCTGATTGGAAAAAAGTGATCGATGCCACGATCGATCAATTCGGCAAGTTTGATATTTTGGTCAACAATGCTGGTGTTGGTGGCGTTGGCAAGCCTTTAGCTCAGATGTCTTTGGATGAGTTTAACTGGACACAGTCGATTAATTTGGCTGGTAATTTTCTTGGTATCCGTTTTGCTTTGAACCAAATGGCTGAACCGGGTTCAGTGATCGATATTTCTTCAGTTGCTGGTTTACGCGGCCTTCCCGGTGCAGCTGATTATTCTGCCTCTAAAGGCGGTACGCGGCTATTGTCTAAGGCAGCAGCACTTGAAGCTTTACAGATGGGCAAGAAAATTAGGATCAATTCTGTCCACCCAGGCTGGATTGATACTGAGATCATTCCTGATAAGATGAGAGAAATGGCCGTAGCTACAACGCCGATGCGGCATTTGGGCCAGCCGAAGGACATTGCAAAACTAGTCACTTATTTAGCTTCAGATGAAAGCGAATTTACGACCGGTTCTGAATTTACGGCTGACGGCGGCCAAATGGCTTAAGGCGCAATTCTCGCAAAATGATTAAAGCGAACGAATGTTCGCTTTTTTTATTCACAAATGCCTTAGAATATTATTTATGGTAAATAAATACATTTCAATTCGTGGGGCTCGTTCTCATAATTTAAAAAATATTAATGTGGATATTCCAAGAGATAGTTTGACAGTTTTAACCGGACTGTCAGGTTCCGGGAAATCTAGCCTGGCCTTTGATACTTTGTATGCTGAAGGACAACGCCGTTATGTTCAAAGTTTGTCGGCGTATGCTCGGCAGTTTTTGGGACAGATGGAAAAACCAGACGTTGATTCAATTGAAGGCTTGTCGCCAGCTATTTCTATTGATCAAAAAACGACTAATAATAATCCGCGTTCAACTGTTGGCACTGTTACAGAAATCAATGATTATCTGCGGTTGCTGTTTGCCCGTGTCGGTCGGCCTGATGCGCCAAAAGACGGCACAATTGTTTTGACAACGGTTGACCAAATGGTTGAAAGGGTCATGAAATTCGATGTCGGGGCCCGTTTACAGATTTTTGCACCCATCATTGAAAAGGTTGCAGGTACGCATGAACAATCTTTAAAAAACGCTAAAAAACTTGGCTATATTCGTGCTCGAATTGATGGTCAAATTGTGGAATTGGATGATCCTGAACAGTTGAAGCTGGATCGTGAAACAACGCATACGATTGAAATTATGATTGATCGTATCATTTTAAAAGACGGCGTCCGATCGCGCTTGTTTGACGCGATGGAGGCAGCTACGAGAATTGCCGATGGCCAAGTATTAGTTGAGCAGGTCGATGGCGTCAAGGCAAAGTTTTCGGACCACTATGTTGGTGCGCTGAAAGATTTTCGTGTCGGTCGTTTGGAACCAAGATTATTTTCTTTTAATGCGCCGATGGGTGCTTGTCCGACCTGCCAAGGACTAGGTGTTTTGCCAGAGGTAGATTTAGGATTGGTTGTGCCCGACGACAGTTTGACACTTAGACAGGGTGCGATCGCGCCATGGAAATCAATCTCTTCAAATTATTATCCGGAAATGCTGTCCCAATTTGCTCAGCAAAACGGTATTGATGAGGATACTCCTTGGCATCAATTACCGAAAAAGCAGCGTAACATGATTTTGAATGGTGCTGGCAAAAAGGTTTTTCATTTTCATTATGAGAATGACTTTGGCGGTGTTCGCGATAGCGACAATCAATTTGAGGGCGTTTTGCACAATGTTCAACGTCGTTATACAGATTCTAATTCTGAATTTACACGTGATGTCATGAGTCAATATATGGATGAGATGGCTTGTCCCGATTGCGGCGGCTATCGACTCAATCCAGCCGCCTTATCTGTGAAAATCAATCATGAAAATATCGGTCAGGTCGTTCAATTGGCAATCACTGATGAAGCAGCTTTCTTTAAGGCACTAACGCTTGGTCCGAATGATCAAGAAATCGCAGCTCCGATCGTGAAAGAAATATCTGATCGTTTAGGTTTTCTGATTTCAGTTGGCTTAGGTTACTTAACTTTAAGCCGTTCAGCCGGTACGCTATCCGGTGGTGAAAGTCAGCGAATTCGTCTAGCTACCCAGATCGGTTCGAATCTCTCCGGCGTTTTATATGTCCTTGATGAACCATCGATTGGTTTGCATCAGCGGGACAACGACCGACTATTAAGTTCTTTAAAACAAATGCGTGATTTAGGTAATACTTTAGTGGTGGTTGAGCATGACGAAGATACAATGCTGGCAGCTGATTACCTGATCGATATTGGTCCGGGTGCTGGTGACCAAGGTGGCCAGGTGATGGCGGCTGGCACGCCAAAACAAGTCGAGCGGTCTAGTAAATCCATTACTGGCCAGTATTTGTCTGGTAAAAAATTTATTCCGGTACCGAAAATACGCCGCCAAGGTAATGGCCAATTTGTTGAAATCACAGGCGCTGCCGAAAATAATTTAAAAAAAATTGACGTTAAATTTCCACTAGGTGAATTTATCGCTGTTACAGGTGTTTCGGGCTCTGGCAAATCGACTCTGGTCAATGCTATTTTGAAGCGTGCCTTAAAACAAAAATTGAACGGCAACTCAGAGAGACCGGGTCAATATAAATCGATCACAGGATTTGAAAACATTGAAAAAGTGATCGATATTGATCAATCACCAATTGGCCGTACACCTAGATCGAATCCTGCTACTTATACAGGCGTGTTTGATGACATTCGCGGTTTGTTTGCGCAGACGAATGAGGCTAAAATGCGTGGTTATGCCAAAGGACGTTTTTCTTTCAATGTGAAGGGCGGCCGTTGCGAAAATTGCCAAGGGGACGGTATTATTAAAATTGAGATGAACTTTTTACCAGATGTATTTGTGACTTGCGAGGTTTGCGGCGGCACACGCTACAATTCAGAAACACTCGAGGTAACATACAAAGGTAAAAACATTGCGCAAGTGCTGGCTATGACTGTTGATGAGGCGCTGCCTTTCTTCTCGACAATTCCAAAAATTGCCCGTAAATTGCAAACGATCCAAGATGTTGGTTTGGGTTATGTCCAACTGGGCCAGTCTGCAACGACTCTTTCTGGTGGCGAAGCTCAAAGAATGAAACTTGCCAGTGAACTTCATCGTCTGCAATCTGGCAGAAATTTTTATATTTTGGATGAGCCGACGACTGGCCTGCATACTGACGACATCAAACGTTTGCTAGCGGTCCTGCACCGATTAGTGGAAGCTGGTAATACCGTGCTCGTGATTGAACACAATCTAGATGTGATCAAAACAGCCGATTGGATTATTGATTTAGGACCAGAGGGCGGTGCAGCCGGCGGTAGCATTATTGCGACCGGTACGCCAGAGGATATTATCAAGGTTCAAGCGTCTTATACAGGCTGTTATTTGGCACCAATTATGTTGCGTGATGAAAATCGTGAAAAACTACTTGATAAATCTTGATCCTGCTTAGAGTAGAATGAATCTAAGAATGGTTTTGTGAGATTTTGAGAACTCTTCTTTGTGAATACTGAATATTTTGTAACTGCGGCATAGACGGAAATACTTGGTATTCGGTATGAGGTTGCTTAGGGAGCACTTAGTATGAAAATCGCAATTATCGCTGCAACGGGGATGGCTGGACGAGCGGTGTACAAAGAGGCAATTGATCGCGGCCATGATGTCACTGCTTTTGTCCGCAATCGAAAAAAAGCAATTAAGCTTCTAGGAGCTGGCAAGTTCGTTAAAAAAAGTATTTATCAGATTGCAGCGATTAATCTGACTGAGTTTGATGTTGTGATCAACGCTTTCGCTGATCATGAAAATCCAATCAACAATCTTGATGCCTTGGCTCATTTAATCAGAATTGGTCGTGGTTTGAAAACACGATTTGTTTTTATCTTGGGTGCTGCTTCTTTGAAAAGAAAAGACGATCGCTTGCTATATGACGTCATGTCCCAACTGCCTAATAACGAATCTTGGATTAAAGAACCCCGATATGGTGTTGATGAATTATATTTGTTGCAACACGATGATGAACGTCTTAATTGGACCGCTGTTTCACCGCAACAGGAATTTGTTGATGGCCCAAAATCCAGCTATATGACCGGGCGTGATAGCCTGCTTTATGCCGCTGATGGCAAATCACATGTCACTTCAGGCAATATCGCAACTGCTATTTTAAATGAGGTTGAAGAACCGCGTTTTCTTGGCCAACGTTTTACGATTGGCGATAAATAACTATTGACAAGTCTCGTTTGTCCTGTTTTAATTGTTGACAGTGCAAAAAATTAGAAAACAAGTTAGCAAGACGCTTTAACGCAGCTATCACCCATTTTTCCGGGTGATGGTTGCGTTTTTTCTTAATTAGCACATTTTGGAGGAATTGAGAAAGATTATGGAAGAAAAACGTTCGAATGGTGCTATTTATGATTTATATGATCGACCACCGTTTCCAATTTTAGTCGGTTTAAGTTTTCAACATTTATTCAGTATGTTTGGTGCCACGGTGCTAGTACCTTTATTAGTTGGTCTGAATCCCGGTGTTGCTATTTTTTCATCTGGTATTGGTACTTTGCTGCATATGCTGATTACCCATGGAAAAATCCCGGCTTACATGGGCTCGAGTTTTGCTTTCATTATTCCTATGACGAGTTTGATGAAGTCCTTTGGATATCCAGCTGTTGCTCAAGGTGTTTTCTCAGTCGGCGTGGTTTATTTGATCGTTGCTTTAATTGTGTCAAAAATCGGGTCCGACTGGATCAACAAAATTTTTCCTCCGGTCGTTGTCGGCCCGATCGTCATGATGATCGGATTGTCGCTGGCGAATTCTGCCGCTACTAATGCGACGATCAATTCATTGACAAACAAATATGATCTTAAAATTTTCTTTGTCGCCTTTCTGACATTGATCGCGACAATTTGTTACAACATGTATTTTAAGAAATTTTTAGGTATGATTCCGGTTCTGCTCGGTATTATTACCGGCTATATCTTTGCTACTATCTTTGGACTTGTTGATTTTCAGGCAGTCGCAGCTGCTCATTGGTTTGCATTGCCGAATTTCAATTCGCTGTTTGCCAGCAAAAAATTTTATCCTTCAGCAGTGATCGAGATGGCGCCATTGGCACTAGTCACGATTTCTGAGCATTTAGGCCATGTTATGGTGCTTAATAAAATTACAGGACGTAATTTCTTTAAGAATCCAGGATTGAATAAAACACTTGCTGGTGATGGTACTGCTTCAATTGCTGCCTCCTTAGTGGGTGGCCCTGCAGTGACCTCCTATGGCGAAAATATTGGTGTCATGCAGATGAGTAAAGTCTACTCAGTTTGGGTCATTGGTGGTGCGGCCGTTTTGGCAGTGGTTTTGAGTTTTGTGGGCAAACTATCTGCCTTGATTCAAACAGTCCCTGGCGCTGTTATTGGCGGTGTGGGGTTTATGCTTTATGGCGTGATCGCTGCCGCTGGTTTGCAAATAATCGTTGATAATAAAATTGATTATTCTAAGAAACGTAATCTCATGATCGCTGCACCCATTCTAGTTATTGGGATCGGTAATTTTAACTTACAGATTCCGCTGGCACATTCGACATTGGAATTTACAGGTGTTGCCTTGGCAACGATCATTGGTATCATTTTGAATCTTGTTTTACCAAAAATCGCTGCTTCAGAAAAATAAACATTATGACAATTTTTTCATAATAAGTATTGTTTTTGCTTGCATAAGCCTCTTTAAGTTAGATGGAAAATCTGATTTTGAGAGGTTTTTATTTATGAATAATCAGGGTTACGAATATAATTAGTAAAGACAATGTTGTCTGCACAAACCACCTAGCGAAAAGAGGTATGGGATAGTGAAGGGACTTATATTCGATTTCAATGGTACTTTATATAGAGATTCCGAGAAGCATGAAAAAGCCTGGCAATTATTTGCTTCCAAACATCTGTCTCGGCCCATTTCTGCGACTGAGTTTCAAGAATATATTCACGGTCGCACCAACCAAGAAGCAATCGAATTTATTTTTAAGAAAAAATTTAGCGTGAGCGAAGCAAACGAAGTTGCAGCAGAAAAGGAACGGATTTATCGGCAGCTGTGTTTGGATGACCAAGAGGGACTGCATTTAATTGAGGGCGCAACTGAGTTGCTTGATAATGCGAGCAGGCAGCAGCGTTCGATGACGATCGCCACGGCAGCAGGGAAAGAAAATCTTGATTTTTATTTTAGTTTATTTAACTTAGCCAAGTGGTTTGATTATGAAAAAATCATTTATGATAATGGCCAGATTAAAAGTAAACCGTCACCTGATTACTACTTGCAGGCTAGTCGGATACTAGAAAAAAATCCCCAAGACTGCATTGTATTTGAGGATTCGTTATCGGGTATATTAGCAGCAAGAAATGCAGGTATCGGCAATGTCGTTGCGATTGCGACTAATCACAATAATGCCGCGTTTGCACATGAAGGTGTTGATCTTGTGGTAGATGACTATTTGGATGCCAATTTACGAGCTTATTTAGCATTATTTTGATAACGAAAAAGTCCGGCGCATACCAGACTTTTTTTGACAAATAATGCTAGTTTAATTTAAATTAATTTACCAAATACCAAGTACCGGTCCGATCATGTAAAGACCGAAAAGCATGACCGCCAAACAAAGAAAAGTAACAAGCCATTTATAAAAACCATGCATGCGGTATTTATCAGGCAAGGCTTTAGCTTCTAATACCAGCAAAAAACCCAGCACGATTGGCAGCAGCAATGCATTCATGACTTCAACCGTAATAGCGAGAGAGACCAGCCCAACATTGGCAAGGACTAAGACAGCACCGATAATGTGAGCCAGTGCATACATTGTATAAAAACCGACATTCTTTTTGTTCAAACGTTCATTAAGACTATGGTCCCAGCCTAGGACTTCTGTGATGCCCCAAGTGCCTGCTAGTGCAACGACCAGCGCTGCGACGAGCGAGCCGCCTAAAATACCGGCACAGACTAGTATTTTGGATGTTTCTGAGCCGATAAAGGGTGCTAAAGCATTGGCAATTTCTCCAACTGTATTCAGTGGTGTGTGGCTGCCAAGCCGTCCGAGTGTCGCTGCAAAAGTAATGATCACAACGATCATGATGCCTTGAGTAATCAAAGTGCCAATTGCGGTATCGTGACGTTCTTTTTTAATTGTGTCTTTGCTGAGACCTTTGTCGATCACAGCGCCTTGCTGATAAAAAATCATCCAGGGCATAATCACAGCACCGACATTAGCTGCTACTAAATAAATATAAGACGAATTTCCTAGCGGAATGGTCATAAGCCCCGACAAAAGGTCATGCATTTTCGGATGGACCATAAACATCGCTATAACAAAGGTTAATTCAGCCAGCCCAACTGCGATGCCGGCTTTTTCAACTCTTTTATAGCTGCCGCTAAAGGCAATACCTACGAGAATAATGGTTGAAATAGGAACTGTGATCCACTTAGATATGCCGAATAATTCCCCAACACCTGCAATGCCGACAAATTCAGTCAGCAGAGCACCGATGGCTGACAAGGCCAAAGTTCCAGCGGATAAGATAGCCCAGCCCATACCAAAATTTTCACGAATCAGCTGTCCATGGCCTTTGCCTGTTACAATTCCTAAACGAACCGTCATTTCTTGTGCCATATATAAAATTGGTATCAGGATCAGTTGAGGCAGCACCATTGTATATCCCCATTGTGTGCCCGATTGTGCTGCTGTGATCAAACAGCCAGCATCTGTGTCTGCTAGCATGACGATCAAGCCCGGTCCCCAAACCTTTAAAATTCCGCTATGTTGTTTTCTAATAATTTTGTCTGTTTTTAATGATTTTATGCTTGACGCCATGCTTTTATTTGCCTTCCTCGACCTGTGAGAATTAATTATAGTGTCAGGCCGACAAAAGTAATCCACAATATTAAGATTATGTGAAATATTTCTTCAGGACTTTTAATATCGTGTTTTAAGGTTTGCACGATGGCGCACCGATGTTTTTTGAAGATGAAAATTAAACGGTTGTTTGAATAAATTTCTTAAATGCCAGAATCGCCGATTTGCTAGCGTGAGTTGAGAAAGCCCAGCCAATTGGTATATTTGTTTCTCTCTTGCTTCGATCGGCGATGGGCAAAATTGCCAGATTATCATCATTTTGTTTAGCAACTAATTCAGGCAAGATCGCAAAAGAATTTCGTTGGGCTAAATTAGCAAACATTGATTCCCTAGATGAAACTTGAATTGTTTTTTCATTTTTTTTTGGATAATTTAAAATGTTATTTTCTAACTTTTGAAAAATATCATCAGCTTTTAAATCTAATCTGATGCGACTCGTGTTTTCAAGATCGGAAAGTTTTGTTTCTTTTTGATCTGATCGAGTCCAGCGCTTGTTTTTAATAATGATAAATCTATCTTCCAGAGCCGGAATCCAATTGATATCGCTCGTGTCGTTGATTAGGCTGAGACCGAAATCGACGTTGCCGCTTTTGACAGCTTGAAGTGCTTCTGTGCCAGTTGATTTGCTAGTTGTTATTTGTATTGTTTCGAATTTTTCAGCAAATTTAGTGATCGATTGCGTGATTGGCGCAAAGCCAGGCGAGAAATAGTATCCGAATCGTAGAAATTGTTTTTGTGTAGATGCTTTTGTCGCGATATTTGTTTTAAGATTCTTGGTGCCTTGATCATAGTCAGCAAGGATTTTTTTTGCGATCGGCAGGAACTTTCTGCCTGTCGAAGTAAGACTTATACAATGGTATTCTCGGTTAAATAATGTCAAACCAAGTTCTTTTTCTAATGCCTGGATTTGAAAGCTAACTGCTGGTTGCGTCATAAAGAGTTTCTTAGCTGCACGTGTAAAATTTTTGTTTTCAGCAACAGCGATGAAACACCATAACTTTTCAAAGTTCATAAATCTTAATTCCTTACTATGAGTTTTATCTATCATAAATGCTTGTGCTTTTTATTTCAATCATATTTAGAAGCGCTTACAATTTGGGTGTAGTTTAATATTTGAAAGGTTATTGGTGATAGTGATGCTACGAAAATCTATTTATTGGCCAAAAGCCAAAGACGTTGAATATCATGAAGAGGATACGGGTCAGCCGAAAGACAATGACATTCTGATTGAAAATCATTACTCTTTGGTTAGTCAAAGCAGTGAAAGGGAGTGGCTTGAAAACGATCGTTCTCATGTGGTCCTGGGTACGACATTTCCATTTATTCCAGGATATAGTTCAGTTGGATATGTAAAAGCAATTGGTGCCAGCGTTAGCGGATTTGAAGTTGGTGATAAGGTCATCGGCGCTCCTGTTTATGGTGCACACTCTAATCTGACATATGTTAAACAGCAAGATGTTTACCATGTTCCTGAAAATGTGCACTTAGATGATGCGGTTTTTTACAATCTTGGAATGACGGCGATTTATACGCTGCAAAATTCGGGACTGAAATTAGGACATTCAATTGCATTGATCGGTCAAGGAGTGGTTGGACAAATCGCGACCCAAGTAGCGAAAGCAAGTGGATTTCATCCGATCGTGACATTTGATCTTGAGGAAAACCGTCGTCAGAGGGCTTTAGAAAACGGTGCCGATTATGCGCTAGATCCATCAGATGCAGCTGCTATCGAGGATCTTATTAAAAAACTAGCCGGTGGTGTTGATGCTGCGATTGATATGTCTGGCAGCAACGCTGGTATGAATTTAGCGATTCACTTGACCAAAACTTTGGGAACGACCGTCTTTTGCACTGGCAATAACGATCCGCAATTATTAAATTATGGCGAAATATTTATTAAATGTTTGACGGTCAAAGGTGACTTTGTGAATACGCAGATGGCTTTGCAGCGTAAATGTATTAATACCTTTTTGTGGCTTCTGAGTACTGGCACTATCCAAGTTCCTGATCATGAAAATACGATTTACGAACCAACAGAAGCGAATATCAAAAAAATTTATGGACGCGTCCTTGCTAAAGACCGGACATTAAATAACCCCATTTTTAAATGGAACTAATCAAGGAGAAAACTATGAAAGTTTTTGTTACTGCGTCATATGGCAGAATTGCACACCATTTGATTCCGATGCTTGCCAAGAATGGTGTTGAAGTACGGGCTGTTGATCCTGACTCAAAAAACGTGCAACCTTTAAAAGATTTAGGTGCTAGCGAAGTCATTGTTGGTGATTTGCGCCGTGATGAAATTATTGATAAAGCAATGCATGGCATAGATAAGATTTTTCTCATTTTGCCCGATGCAATGGATGGTGTTGTATCTATGTCCGAGCGGCTAATTAATGCTGCTAAGCGTGAGCATGTGAAACACTTTGTATTTTCTTCATGTATGAATACTGTTATGGAACTGCTTCAGCATTGGGAAAAGTATGAAGTCGAGGATATGCTGATGGGCTCGACCTTGAATTACACAATTCTCAAGCCAAGCGGTTATATGGAGATGCATTTTCCTACCGGGCCGAATAGCGCTTTTGAAACAGGGGAAGTGACAACTTTTATCGGAATGGACCAGCCAGGAACGATGATCAGCCTAGAAGATATTGCAGCGGCAGCTTGTAAAGTGCTGTTGAGTCAAGACGAATATTATTATGCTTCATTAGATCTCTGTTCTAAAGGAACCGAGACCATGCGCGAAGATCTTGAGTATATCTGCAGCAAAATTGGTAAAGAAGCCAAAGTTAATATGATCTCAGCGCCAGATACGCCCTCGGTTCATGCAAACGATATGCATGGCAGGATGATGGCTTACCATTCAAACCATCCTTATGTTGGCAACCCCTTTGACTTCAATGCTTTAATGGGCTACCCAGCGAAAACATTTAAACAGTATGCTGATGAAGTGATTGCAGGCATACAAGTAAAATCCAAGTAATGTCTCTATCAGTTTTATGCAATCAATTACTTGATCTTATTTATGCGAGTCATCATTGATTCGCGTGATACATTCTGATTTGTTCAGGCTATCTTGAAAAATATTGAGTCCTAGCAGCAAAACTAATTAAAAATGCGCAAGGAGGGAATCGAACCCTCATCTCAGGAATCGGAATCCTACGTGATGATCCATTACACTACTCGCGCGAACATTACCATTATACTAGACTATCAGCCGGAATTATCTTTTTTTGCTTGGCTGAACATCATGTAGAAAATAAAGCAAGTTATTTTTTTGTCAAGCTCCGAAAAGGCTGTCAGAATAGCCCAATGGTCAAGCTTTGTCAGAAGCCCGTGTTATACTATTGAAGGACAATATCCAAATTATTCATAAGAGGAGAAAATTTTCTATGACTGTAAAGATTGGTATTAATGGATTCGGTCGTATTGGCCGTTTGGCCTTCCGCCGGATCTTAGCTTTGCAAGATAAGGCTTCTGATATTGAAGTTGTTGCGATCAACGATTTGACAACACCTTCAATGCTAGCCTACTTGCTCAAGTACGATACCACTCATGGCACTTTGAACGCCGACGTTTCAGCGAATGATGAGACTGCTACTTTGACGGTTAACGGCAAAGACTATCACATTTATTCCGAAAGAGATGCTCATAACCTTCCTTGGGTTAAGAACGATGGTGTTGAATATGTACTTGAGTGTACCGGATTCTACACTTCAAAAGAAAAGGCACAAGCCCATATTGACGCTGGTGCAAAACGAGTTTTGATTTCTGCTCCTGCCGGCAATATTCCGACGATCGTATTTGGCGTTAACCAAGATGTTTTGAAAGCTGAAGACACGATTGTGTCAGCTGGTTCTTGCACGACCCAATCATTAGCGCCAATGGCTCGTTTGCTGCAGGACAAGTTCGGTGTTGAAGCTGGCACCATGACCACTGTTCATGCTTATACATCTACTCAAATGATTCTTGATGGACCTCGCGGCTCTAAGAAACGCAGTAACCGTACAGCTGCTGCCAATACGATTCCTCACAGCTCCGGTGCTGCTAAGGCTATTGGCTTGGTTGTACCTGAAGTTGACGGCAAAATGAACGGACATGCTCAGCGTGTTGCTGTTATTGATGGCTCTGTGACTGAATTAGTTTCTATTCTCTCAAAGAAAGTTACTGAAGAAGAAGTTAACGAAGCCTTCAAAGAATACACTAAGGGCAACGACAGTTTTGGCTGGAACGATGATGAAATTGTCTCATCTGATATCATTAACGATACTCATGGTGCTGTTTTTGATCCAACTCAGACTCAAATTGTAACGGGCGGCGATCACCAGTTGGTTAAGACTGTTTCTTGGTATGATAACGAGAATGGTTTTACTTGCAACATGATTCGCACATTGCTTTACTTTGCTAAGTTAGACTAACGGTTGTTAACATCGTTTCACGAAGGGCTTCCATTTAGAAGCCCTTTTTTATTGCTTGGACTTCTAAATATGGCATTGATTAATTACTCAGTCTGATATACTTAAATCGTTATGGAACATTTTATTTTAACGACAATGATCATTTTAGGAATTATTCTCGTCATCAGTATTATGATGCAGCCCAGTAAGCAGCAGGATGCATTAAGTGCTTTGTCTGGTGGGGGCAGCGATCTGTTTCAGACACAAAAATCTAGAGGTTTTGAATCTGTTATGAAGCATGCAACGGCTATCATGGGCGTTATTTGGTTGCTGCTGGGATTGCTATTAATGATTCTCCAGAAATAAAATAAGCTCATAATGAGCTTATTTTTTTTGCCTTATAAAGGAATTGATCCGATAATAAGATGAGTAGTCGAACTTGCAAACGAAATTCTGCTGGCTACAATATTTGGATAATTAGCCAAAAAGCATATGGCTTTTGATTGATAGTTTATTTAAAAACGTAAAGGAGATTTGCGCCATGTTGACAAACGCAGAGGTTAGAGCTAAGCGAAATATTCAAATGTCATTTATAGAATTGCTGAAAAAACAGCCTTCTGACACCATTACGATCAAACTCATTACGACAAAAGCTTTGATAAATCGGTCTACCTTTTATCGATACTATCAGGACAAGGATTTTCTGATTGCGGACACGTTTTCTTTTTTGCTGCAACGGATCATTGAACAAAACCCGAATGATAATACACCAAAAGAATTCATTAGCAGCATCGTCATGTACGTTCATGACCATGGCGCTTTTATGAAAAATCTAACCGTCAGGAATAGAGCAGCCTCGATTCCACTGTTCGTCAACATGATCGCTAATCTTTTTTTGTCGGCTGATAGTATTCCCAATCTCAATACGACCATGCAGTCAAATATCAAAGCATTGTTTATAAAATCAAAAACACCAGAATATATGGCCTATATGCTGGCTGGAGGTATGGTCAGTGTTTTGTATAAATGGATGAATGCGGATATGCTCCAAGAACCCAATACCGTCATTAATCTGTTGATGGAACTTGTTGACTTGACCAACCAAATTTAAATTTTCAAAAAAACATCAAAAAAGAACATGTGTCTTTTTTTAAGATACATGTTCTTTTTTGATACTATCATCGCACTATTTTATATGATAATATTTTTGCTGTTACATTTACGAGGATGGTAAAGTTATGAAAATAGTGTTTGATAAATTTGCAATATGGATTAAAGCTCATGCAAAAATAAGTATCTCAATTATCTTAATATTGACCTGCGTTTTTGGAATGGGTTTATCAAAAATAAAATTGTCAATGGGCAATGAAATTTTTGTCAGTCAAAATTCCAAGGTGTTTAAGGATACAACGACCTACCAAAAGCATTTTGGCGGTGATGGTGTTTATATTTTAATGTCGGGCAAACAAAGCGACTTGCTCAGCCAAAAAAATCTTAAGAAAATTACCATTTTGTCAAATGACCTTAAGCAAGTTAAGAACGTTCGCGGCACGATGAATATCGTCAGTGTCATGAATGAACAGCTTAAAAATGCTGCAAATGGTTCGGCGACCTCTTCATTTAATATTTCTGGAGATGGTCAAAATGAAATCATGGCTAATCTGACAAGCGGGCAGCAAGCTAAAATTCAGACAACGCTTGAAAATTTATTGAATACTGAGCAGAAAAGTAAAATTCAAAATTATTCGATCAATTTATTGTCTGCTAGCCAAAAAAGCGAGATGGCTGGGAAAATTGCTACTGGTCAGAATGCACAATTAGCTACGACGGCCGTTATGACAACCGCTCAGACGAAACAAATTCAAAATTATTCTTCTTCACTGTTAACTACTCAGCAACAAGCGATTCTCCAAAAAGAAGTTATTAAGGCATTGCCAGCTGTTCAAAATATGAATTCAAAATTACTGCATAATTTGTTGTTTTCCAACAATGGCAAATTACCGACGCAGTTAAATCAATTGTTGCCCCAAAATGGCAAACATCTGTTGTTTGTTGTTAATACTTCAGATAAAACAGATATGTCAGTTTATGTTCAACTTTCTAAAGATATTAACGGGCTGATCAATAAAGAAAATTTTTATCATCGTATTAAAATACGTGTTGCCGGACTGCCTGTTGTTCAAGGACAGGTCCAAAATGAAGTTTTCAAAACAATGGGAACTATGTTAGGACTAGCGGTTGTTATCATGATCGTTATTTTATATCTTATTTTCCCGGTTAGACGGCGTCTGTTATCACTGCTGTTTGTTGTTGTGAGTTTGATTTGGACCTTTGGCATTATGGGCCTGCTAGGTATTCCGTTAACATTAGCCACGATGGCGACTTTGCCGATCATCATTGGTTTGGGCACAGATTTCGGGGTTCAATTCCATAATCGTTACGAGGAAGAATATCGTCGTGAAAATGATTCCCAAATAGCTGCTGATATCGCCATTAGTAATATGGGTCCAGCGGTTGGTATTGCTTTGATCGTTATGTCGCTAAGTTTCTTAACTATGTTCCTCGCAAAAGCACCAATGATGCAGCAATTTGGTCTAACACTCGCAATTGGCGTAGTTGCATCTTACATTGTTGAGATCGTCTTAATGTTTGCAACGCTAACATTATTGGATCACAAGAATCCAACGAAAACCATCAAGGCCACACAAGATTCTAAATTATCAGTTTTGTTAGGTAAATACGCCGGTTTTGTCATTCATCACGCCAAAGCGGTTCTTGCTGTTGGGCTAATTGCCATGGGGATCGGTTTTTCGCTTGAGCCTAAAGTTGGCGTTCAAACGGATTTATTAAAAATGATTCCGCAGAATATGTCAACGTTGAAGAACACAAAATATCTGCAAACAAAAGCTGGCTCAACTACCTATTTGACCTATTTGGTTAAGTCCAACAAAAAATTAGATGTTCAGGACATTCAAACCATTAAAAGAATTGGCGCCAGCGAGAATGAGAAATACTCTGGTATTGTTGGTGTCACATCAGTTGCGACCTTGCTGGAACAAAATAATGTTCATATTCAAGGATTATCTGCACTTGGCGTAAGCAGTTCTATCAAAAATCTGCCGTCTGCTGCTCGCCAAACAACGATTAGCAGTAATAAAAAATTTGCAACCATTCAATTCAAGGTCAAGAATAAATTAGTGGCAAAAAAACAGTTGGTTTTGTTGAACAAGATCAATCGAGATATTAAAAAAACTTCACACAATGGTTTGAAAATTTCTCCAGCCGGTGCACAAGTGATGATGCTAAACGGCACAGTCAACATGACTGCCAACCACGACCTGATTATGTTTGCCGGACTAGCTATCATTTTCATTGTCTTGGCGTTGGTCTATCGTGATTTAAAGCTTGCTATGATGCCAGTTATTCCTATTTTGATCGTATTGGGATTGTCACCATTATCGCTGTATCTGATGAATATTCCCTATAATCCGGTCACGATCGCCCTGAGTTCATTGGTACTGGGCATCGGAACTGAATTCACTATTTTGATTTTGGAACGATATAAAGAGGAACGGGATCAAGGTATTGAAAGCAAGCAAGCAATCATCAGCTCTGTTTCATCGGTCGGTCAAGCTATCACCGTTTCTGGTTTAACTGTCATGGGTGGATTTGCTGCGATTATTTTCGCATCATTCCCGGTATTGCAGACCTTTGGCCTGATTACGGTTTTAGATACTGGTTTTTCATTGATCAGTGCCCTAACCGTTCTTCCGGCAGTCATCTATTTATTTGACAAAAATACTAGAAGAAAAAACTAAAGCGAATAAGTTGATTCATTAGATCGCCTACCAGTCATCAATCGATAACTGTTAGACGATTTTTGCTTCATAGCCCATTTGTCTTAGTAGTTTCAATAGATCAGTCCATGTTAATAGAATCGTCGCTCGGTTGGTGTTGGGATGTACAGCAAGAAGGGGCAGGTTTTTTAAATCGTGATTGATCAATACTTGTACTTTTTTCTCAACGTCGTGCATTAAAGATAAGGGTGTTACCATACCGGATACTAGGCCTAGCAGGTTTTCTAGTTCTGTCTCGCTCGAAAAAACCAATTGGCTTCTTGAAATTTTTAAACTTTCTGCCAATTCTTTAAAATCTACTCTCGTGTTATTAGTTAAATACAAATAAAACTTGCTGCCGTTCTTTTTCTTCAGTAGCAAATTTTTTACCTTGGGCAGATTTTTGGGGGCATTTGGATCGTCCATTGACCAAATTGCCGGATGCTCAATTCGCTGGTACTTAATGCCGGATTGATCTAATAAGGTTAATGCTTCTTGTTCGGTTGCTTTTTGCATCAAATTCTCTTTTCATTTTGAGCACATGCCCTGATACTTTTGGTTTTATTAACTATTGTTTTTGAATAACTGGCCAATTCATTTCCCATTTTTTGTTTCTTTTTGTTTAAAAACAAGAAATTTGCTGATGATATAATTCAAAATGGTGACGATGATCTGGGCAAGCAATTTAACTACTAATGCATATATGCCAAGCAAACGGATGCCGATCCACAGAATTAGCTGTTCAGCGATGAGCGTGAAACCGCGTCCAAGAAAAAATCGTGCCATTTCAATTGCTTCAGCAATAAATTTTTCATGATGACTATGAAATACGTATGATCTGTTTGTGTAATAGCCGAAGATCGTTGCTGCGATCCAAGCGATGATATTAGCTGTGGCCCAGTCTAGTGATGTTAATTGCTCCAAAAGAGCAAACACTAAAAAACTAATAATAAAAGCTGAAACGCCGAAAATAACATAATTGGTCATGTTTCTTTTTCGCCGGTAATAGTTTTTGGCCCTATCAAGCATAAATATATTATAGCTATCGGAAAGACTTAGTTATAATAAGAAACGTGCAAAAAAAGAAGCGCAAACAACAGAAAAACTTTCTTGACTATCTTTTTTTCATCTTAGTAGCACTTGGATTTGTCTGGACAATTGCATTATGGTCAACAGCCAAAAGTCCTGCACAAAGCGGCTCAGCTGGGTCGAAGCCGAATAATAGCCGAAGCATTTCAGAAAAAAATAATCAAACGAGTAAGAAAAAAAGTTCGCAAAATTCGAGCAGTAAAACAAGCAGTTCTTCAAGCAGTTCCGATGCGCAACTTGCTAGTGCAAAACAGAAAAATTTTGCTTTGGGAACGACCCTGAGCTCGGACCAGCCATATACGGATTATCCTTATTTAAAATCTCAAGGTATTAGTTTTGCTTATTTTCGGGCGACTACTGGCAGCAGTAGCCTTGATAATCTATTTTCCTCTTCTATCAAGTCAGCCAAAGATGCTGGCCTATCGGTAGGTGCTATGTTGGTTTTTGATTCGTCAACAACTGCTTATGGTTCTTATTTGTATTTTGTTCAAAAAGTTGGCAAAGAAACTGGCAATTTGCCAATTGCCATCTATGTTAGTGATGATTCGATCACGGACAGTGGTTCGATTACGAACCTTCAAGGATTAATTCAAGATTTGAAGGATTATTATCCCAATAACTCAGTTATCGTACGCTGTGATAAAGCAATTTATGACAAGGTCCAAAGCCAGTTGACCAGTCTGAATATTAAGTACTGGCTGATTGAAAATAATTTAGATAACATTGGTTCTGCCGTTCAGTTTGTCCAGTATAATGCTAATGGGAAGATAGGTTCTGGAATTCGTTCATTTCGTTTGCCGATATCGGCCTTCGATGGTAGTAAAACAGACCTAAAAAAATTCTCTGAAGGAATTGAAAAATGATAAAACTTGGTTTGGTGGGCACCCATTGGATCACTGCGCAGTTCGCCGAAGCTGCGATCGCATCGGGTAATTATGAAATTGTTGCGATCTATTCCCGGCAAAAAAAGAATGCGCTCGCTTTTGCTGAACAAATTCATCAGACGCAGGCCGTTTTATATGATGATTTTGATGTTTTTTTAGACTCGGGTATTCAGACTGTTTATTTAGCCTCGCCGAACTCTTTTCACTTTCAACATGCTAAAGCTGCGATCGAACATGGTGTTGATGCAATTGTTGAAAAACCAGTTGTTTCTAATCCGAGCGAATTCAAAATCATTCTTGATTGTTTAGCGAATCACCCGGAGGTTCGATTATTTGAGGCAGCTAGAAATTATCATGATGCCAATTTTCAAGCAATCAAAGAGGCCATCACGAATTTGGCGGGACTTCAGGCTGCTAATTTATTTTATACGCATTATTCCAGTCGTTTTGATGAATACTTAGCCAATCCGGATAATCCGCCAAATGTCTTTACGACGAAATTTTCTGGCGGCGCACTTTATGATCTAGGCATTTATCCCTTGTATGATGTCGTTGGTTGGTTTGGTTATCCTAAAGAGGCTGACTATCAAGCTCAATTGCTAAAAAGTGGTGTTGATGGTTTTGGCTGGATTCATTTGAAGTACGATAATTTTTCAATCGGTATCTTTATTTCAAAGACCTTTAATTCCGAATCGCAAAGTGAAATTTTTGCTTTAAAAGAGACAATTAGAATTGATAGTCCGTCCGAATTAAATCAGGTAACTGCATTCGATGGCCAAAACAGCAGGATTATTGTTCAGGGAAACGGTCAAAACCCACTTTTGGATGAAGTAAAGGATTTTGCCAGTGTGTTAAATGATCGTTATGCCAAGGCTAATTCAGATAAATATGAAGATTGGCTGGCAACAGCTTCTCAAGTGACTCAACTGTTGTTTGATTTACGCAAATCGGCTGGTATTAGATTTTCAGCTGACAACGATTGATTTTTCCTGGCTCAATAGTTTAATTGGATAAAACACGGACCTCCTAAGTCTAAGCTCCCGGTTCGATTCCGGGTTGGGCCATTACGATAATAAAACCGCCATCATTGAGTTGACGGTTTTTGTTTGTTTAAACAACTGGTATACGGATTCTTATTTCCAATGTTGACAATATTTTGACTTGCGAAGTTATTTCACAGCTTTGTTAAGTTTTTTACTATAATAAAAGGTGATATCTGAATGGAGAAAAATAATGAAAATTTTTGCTTATGGAATTCGTGATGATGAGAAGCCAGCTTTACAGGGATGGGAAACAGCTCATCCTGAAATTGAAGTGGCTTATACTCAAGAATTATTAACTACGGAAAGTGCAAAAGAGGCTGCCGGTTCAGATGGTGTTGTTGTTTATCAGCAACTACCTTATACGCGCGAAATTTTGCAAGCTCTTGCTGATGAAGGCATTCATCAGCTGAGTCTCCGCAATGTTGGTATCGACAACATTGATTTAAAGGCTGCTAAAGAGTTAGGCTTCAAAATTTCTAACGTTGCTGCCTATTCACCAAATGCTATCGCTGAACATGCAGCAATTCAGTTGGCACGTGTTTTACGTCGCAGCAAAGAACTTGATGCCAAAGTCGCTAAACATGATTTGCGTTGGGCACCAACGATTGGCCGAGAAGTTCGCATGCAGACAGTTGGTATCATCGGAACCGGTCGAATTGGCCGTGTTTTGATTCAGATTTTGCAAGGATTTGGTGCTAAGATCGTCGCTTATGACATCTTTAAGAACCCAGATATTGACAAGCAAGGTCTTTATGTTGATTCATTAGATGAGTTATACGCACAATCTGATGTTATTTCAGTTCATGTCCCATCTGTTAAAGAGAACATTCACATGCTGAACAAAGAATCAATTGCCAAGATGAAAGATGGTGCTATTTTAGTTAACGTCGCTCGTGGTGATTTGATGGATACTGATGATGTGATCGCTGCCTTGGATTCTGGCAAGCTCTCCGGCTTGGTTATGGACGTTTATGAAAATGAAGTTGGTATCTTTAATGAAGATTGGGAAGGCAAAAAATTCCCAGATGCACGTTTAGCTGACTTGATCGCCCGTCCCAATGTGCTTGTTACACCACACACGGCCTTTTATACAACTAAAGCCGTTTTGGAAATGGTTCATCAAAGTTTCGATGCCGCTGTCGCCTTTGTTAATGGCACGGAAACGAGAAACACCGTTAAATATTAATATTTTTCAAATAAAATATATTAAATTAAACCCACAGTTAATGTGGGCTTTTTTAATTTCGATACAATCAAAAGAGAGGTGACATTTAAAGAACGATTGATCGTGGTTAAATTAGATTTTGGCAAACTGAAAATCGCAATTAACAAAAAACTGCAGCCGCCAGTTCTTTTTAACATGATTCATTTTTTTACAGCTCTTATTATTTTGTTGTTAACTTGTTTCGTGAGCTTTTATGTCATGGCAAATGCCAGCTTAGCTGATAAATCCACGCCATCAAAGCAGGAAAGCCGCTTGATCGAGGAACAGAAATTTATTGATCGGACAGCGCCTTATATTCAAACACGGCAACGTCAAGATAAGATTCTAGCTTCGATCACACTGGCGCAAATGATTCTGGAATCAGATTGGGGAAAGAGTCGGTTGGCTTCAAAATATCATAATTATTTTGGCGTGAAGAGCTGGTCCAATGATACAAAAAAATCCGTAAAGTTAGAAACTAGCGAATTTACAGATGGCAAATGGATTAAAGTTAAAGGTAATTTTGCCGTTTATAAAAATTGGCAAACCTCTGTCTATCAGCACAATCGTTTATTTTTAAAAGGTACGACCTGGAACAAAAATCAGTACAAAGCGGTTTTGGATGCTAAGAATTATGTTGACGGTGCACAAGCGTTGGTAAAAAGCGCGTATGCAACTGATCCAGATTATGCTAGCAAAATCATTCGGATTATCAAAAAATATTATCTAAATATTTACGATTAAAGCGTTGAAAAAATTATCTGAAAATTCAATGTTAAAATAATTTGCGTGAAGGATTTATTAGCAGGTTTAAATGATAAACAAAAAGAAGCGGTTCTGACCACTGAAGGACCGCTTTTGATTATGGCCGGAGCGGGTTCTGGCAAAACGCGAGTTTTGACACATCGTGTCGCATATTTGGTTCAGCAGAAGCATATTGATCCATGGTCGATTTTGGCGATTACTTTTACGAACAAAGCTGCCCGTGAAATGAAAGAACGAATTGCACGTCTTGTCGATCAAGAAGATGCACGCGCGATTTGGGTATCGACTTTTCATGCGCTTTCGGCTCGAGTTCTGCGCCGCGATGTTGATAAGATCGGTTTTACGACTAGCTTTTCAATTTTGGATGGCAGCGGGCAAAAGACCCTGATGAAACATGTTTTAAATGATTTAAATTACGATAGCAACCAATACGATCCAAAATCAATTTTGGCCGCTGTTTCTAACTTTAAGAACGCACTGCAAACACCTCACGATGCTAGAGACGCTGCTAAAACAACTTTTGACGAAGCTGTTGCCGAATCTTATGATTTATACCAGCGCCGTCTAGAACAGTCTCAATCAATGGATTTTGATGATTTAATCATGCGTACGATTCAGTTATTTAAGCAAGCACCGGATGTATTGCACTATTATCAGCGCAAATTTAAATACATTCATGTTGATGAATATCAAGATACGAACGCTGCTCAGTATAAGTTGGTCGCGATGCTGGCGGCCGGTGATTTTGGTTCACAAAATTTGGCAGTCGTTGGTGACTCTGACCAGAGTATTTATGGCTGGCGCGGTGCTGATATGAACAATATCTTGAACTTCGAAAAAGATTTTCCTGGTGCTAAAACAGTTGTCTTGGAACAAAATTACCGGTCAACGAAAAATATCCTCACAGCAGCTAACCAAGTCATTCAAAACAACATCGAACGCAAGCCGAAGAATCTTTGGACAGAAAATCAAGCGGGCAATTTGATCCATTATTATCGTGCGCAGTCCGAGTCGGACGAAGCACATTATGTGTTGACGAAAATTCAGGACGGCGTCAAGGCTGGCCGCAGTTTGAATGATTTTGCGATCCTCTTTCGTACGAATGCTCAATCACGTGTTTTTGAACAGATTTTTAGTGCGAATCGGATTCAATACACAATCGTTGGCGGTACACGTTTCTTCGAACGAAAAGAGATACAAGATATTGTGGCTTATTTACAATTGGCTGCAAATCTGGACAACGACACAGCTTTTGAAAGAATCGTGAATGAACCCAAGCGGGCAATTGGCAACAGTTCACTGGAAAAATTACGTGCTTTTGCTGTAAAAAATAATCTTTCATTGATGCAAGCGATTGCTGTTTTGGACGATGAGAGCCAGCTATCCAGCAAAGCGCAAAAGAACTTTCGCCAATTTGCACAAATGGTTCATGATTTTAAGGATCAATCGCATTTTTTGCCTGTCACGGAATTAACGAATGAGATTTTTACTAAGACAGGCATCCGTGAACAATATGTCAAAAAAAGTGATTTGGAATCACAAGCACGAGTTGAAAATTTAGATGAATTTTTGTCGCAAACGCATCAGTTTGATGAAGATTATGATGAGGAAGCTTCCGAAACAAAAAATGCCTTAGTTGATTTTCTTGGGCAGACAGCTCTCGTGAGTGATCTTGACTCTTACGATGAGGCCGCTGGTCAAGTCACTTTAATGACCGTACATGCTGCCAAGGGATTGGAATTTCCTGTAGTCTTTATCGTTGGCTTAGAGGAGGGTATTTTTCCATCAGCTCGTGCAATGATGGAACGGGACGGTCTTGAAGAGGAAAGACGGTTGGCTTATGTGGCCATCACAAGGGCTCAACAAGAACTCTATTTGACGAATGCTTACGGACGTTTGCTGTATGGCCGTGCACAATCCAATGAGCCATCCATGTTTATTGACGAAATCAATGACGCTTTGTTAGATAAAGAAAATGCCGCTGCGGCTGGCGTTCGAAATGTTTCTGGTGACTATGATCGACCAATGCCTTTTGATCGACAGTCGGCTTCTGCTAGTCGAAAACATGAAGCGGCTTTTGCGCCGACTTATCAAGGTACTGGAGCCGAGAAGACAGATTGGCAGCTTGGTGATCGTGTCAAGCACAAAATTTTTGGAACTGGCAGAATTGTGGCAATTAATAATGATGGTGAAGATAAATTATTAAAAATCGCATTCGCTTCTCGGGGTATCAAACAATTAATGGCTTCTTTTGCGCCGATCGAGAAGATATAAATCATGAATCCGAACGAACAATTTACAGCGATCGAAAATTTGACAGTCACTCAGGCCCAACAAGAAATCAAAGATCTTTCGGATGATTTGATCAAATGGGGTCGCGAGTACTACGAAGATGATGATCCCAGCGTTGAGGATTACGTTTATGATGCACATTATGCACGCCTGGTCGCTTTAGAAAAAGCCTATCCAACATTGATGATGCCGGATTCGCCTACGCAGAGAGTCGCTGCGGGGAATGCTGTTTCCGGGAGTTCGCGTGGTCTGAGCAAAGTCATTCATCCAGTACCTATGCTGTCTTTAGGGGATGTTTTTTCCGTCCAAGAGCTCATTGATTGGGATGCTGTGACGACGAAGAATGCCGGTTTACAGCAGAGTTATAATTTGGAACTGAAAATTGATGGGCTGGCTATTTCCTTGAAGTATGCACAAGGCAAACTGATTCAGGCTTCGACGCGCGGGGACGGTTCGATCGGTGAAGATGTGACTGCCAACGTTAAAACGATTACAGAGATTCCAAAAGTTTTAAAGGAGCCTTTGACAATCGAAGTGCGCGGTGAGATCTACATGGGCAAGGAATCCTTTGCTCGCTTGAATCGCCAGCGTGATGAAGCTGGTGAAACTGTTTTCGCCAATCCAAGGAATGCTGCTGCTGGTAGTTTGCGGCAGCTGGATGCTAAAATAACTGCCGAGCGTAAATTGTCCTCATTTATTTATTACACGGCACAAAACACGGTATTGGGTGTTAATACACAATCTGGTGTATTAGCTCGTTTTCGTCAGCTGGGATTTCCAGTCAATGCTGACAATCGCGTCATTGACAAAATGTCAGATGTGAAAATGTATATCGACGAATTTACCGCTAAGCGCGATACCCTGCCTTTCGGTATTGATGGTGTGGTGGTCAAAGTTAATGATTTGGATATGGAAAACGAGCTCGGCAACACAGTAAAGATCCCACGCTGGTCGATTGCTTATAAGTTCCCTCCTGAAGAAGCCCTCACGATTGTTAAAGATATTACTTGGACAGTCGGTCGTACAGGAGTTGTGACACCAACGGCGATCATGAATCCAGTATTGCTGGCTGGCACAACTGTCCAAAGAGCTAGTCTGCATAATCCAGATTATTTGCAGGAAAAAGATGTTCGTTTAGGCGATACGGTCACGCTACATAAGGCTGGTGATATTATTCCTGAAATTGGACAAGTTATTCTAAGCAAACGGCCAGCCAATGCCGACCAGCCTTATTCAATCCCATTTTTTTGTCCTTCTTGCGGATCTAAACTGGTTCATGTTGAAGGCGAAGTGGCGCTGCGCTGTATTAATCCAGAATGTCCAGCTCAGATTCAAGAGGGTCTAGTACATTTCGCTTCTAGAAATGCGATGAACATTGATGGCTTGGGACCAAGAGTTGTTTCTCAATTGTTGTCAAAACAATTGATCAAGAAAATATCTGATCTTTATGCATTAAAAGAAGATCAGTTAACACAACTGGATAAATTTGCTGATCTGTCCGCCAAAAATTTGATTCGGGCAATCGCCAGCTCACGTGATAATTCAGTTGAACGCTTGATCACTGCTTTAGGTATTCGCGGCGTTGGTTCTAAGGCTGCGAAGGTTTTAGCTGCTCATTTTAAAAATTTAAGAAATCTACAAAATGCACAAGCGATGGAAATTGCAGCTATTGACGGCGTTGGTCAAGTGGTAGCGGATGCATTGGTTCAATATTTTGCTTCTGAATCTGTTGCTAAACTAATTAATGAATTAGATAATTTTCAAGTTAATTTCAAATATCTAGCAGCTAATGATGTCGATGAAGATAATTATTTCTTTGCCAAGAAAATTGTTTTAACTGGTAAACTGATCCATTGGACACGGCCGCAAATGCAGGCCTGGCTAGAAGAACATGGTGCTAATGTTTCATCATCTGTGTCTTCAAAAACTGATCTTTTAATTGCAGGAAGCGATGCAGGTAGTAAACTAGATAAAGCGAACAAATTAGGAGTGCGGGTCATCAGTGAACAAGATTTCATTGATTTAAGTAATGCGACAAACTAGACGTAGATTAACAATTATAGAAGTTTTGATTCTGCTGTTTGCAGTTCTTTTAATTGTCGTTGGAGGACTGTACTTCTTCAACATGAGACAACAGACATCAACAACGAGCACGACGAAAAATACGATTCAGGTGATCAACCAAAATAATAGTCAAGGCGAGTACCGTTCGGTTGTTTCTAATGGCCATTATGTGACTTCTGCTGCTCGTGGAATCGCGGTCACCACCGAGTCGAATTTTAATGCGCAGTCTTTTGAACTATCGTTGAATGATTTATCCAAAAATTTCTTTTCAACGAAAAAGTATATTTTTCAAGAAGGCCAATATCTTTCAGCGAATACGATTGATAATTGGCTTTCACGTTATTCCAGCAGTAATACAAGTGGATTGAATCCGGCTGATAATGGTCAAAAAAACAATAGTCGTAATCCGTACTACATACAATCACTTGAAGAAAACGATTTTATGAACCAAGTGAATGGCTCTAAACTTGATTTGGCAGGCATGACAATTGGATTGGCCATGAATCGAACTGATAGTTATTCAAAGGTGACAAACGGGCCGGTTTATACGCAAAATATTTCAAAAGCAGAAATGGTTACTCAAGGGAATGCGATGGCCAGTAAGGTTCTGAAACGTTTGCGATCAAATAAAAAAATTGGCAATGATATTCCAATTTTGATCGTCATGTATGCGAATGCGTCAGAGGATTCCCTAGTCGGCGGCGCACCTTATGCTTATTTTTTGTCTAAATCCGGTGAACAGATCAGCAAATGGACGAATGTTAATATTCAGAATCTGGTTTTTCCCGAACAGAATAGTAGTACGACTTCGGTCGGCAGCCAAGATAATACGAGTTTTGTTAATTTTCAAACTGCCATCCAAAACTTTTTCCCAAGTATTTCTTCAGCTACGGCACAAGCACACTATGAAGACGGTACATTGAGTGGTATGAATATCACGGTTAATACAAGCTTTTATTCTGTTTCTGAAATTAAAGCGTTGACGACTTATATTTCTCAAACGGCACCAAAATATTTCAATGACCACGTACCGATCAGAATATCGGTTTATGGTTCGAATCAGCTGCTATCTATTTTATCTAGCGATAGTGGCAGTAATTTTAAAACTATTTACTTATATAGTTATTGATATCTAGTGGTTTTCAGGTTATAATGAGTCTAACTTGATTTACTGAAGTAAATGAGTTGGCATCTGCCAGCTCATTTTTTATGGGTCAAGTAAAAACTAATGAATTTAAAACAAATCGAGACAATCAAAGAAAAAATCCAGCCAATTGTTTTAGACAAAGAATTGCTGCTGTGGGATGTTGTTTTTTTTAGCGGGCATCCGGCTCTTTTAACGGTTCTGATCGATGGCCAAGACCAGCAATTGATTACAATGAACCAAATTTCTGAAATAACCCCTCTGATCAGTGAAGCTTTGGACCAAATCACGCCTGACCCTTTTCCAGATCAATATAATCTCGATATTTCTTCACCGGGTATTGATCGATCCATTAAAAGCGATGAACACTTAAAATGGGCTATAGGGCAACCAGTTAAACTAAATTTGTTTGAAAAAATTGATGACAGTAAATCGGCCGGAGGTATTTTAAGGTCCTTCTCTAATACGGAGATCGGGGTGGAAGTTTCCGCAGACCAAATCAATTATTTTCCGAGAGAGAGAATCTCAAAAATTTCATTAAATCAGGAGGCATAAATATGGCATCAGATTACAAAAAGGAATTATTTTCTGCTTTGCAAGCGCTGCAAGCTGAAAAAGGTATCAGCCAAGAAGACGCAATTGCTTCTCTTAAAGACACCTTGGTTACGGCATATAAAAAGAATTTTGAAGGAGAGACCAATGTTGAAGTCGACGTTGATCCTGAGAAACAGGAATTCGATCTGCTTCAACTGAAAGAAGTTGTTACTGATGGTGACATGATCGATCCATATTCAGAAATTTATTTAGCCGATGCGCGCGAAATCAATCCGGCCTATGAAGTTGGTGACCAAATTAAATTTGAGATCAATCCGCGTGATTTCGGTCGTTTGGCTGCACAATCTGGCAAAAATAAGTCTACACAATTAATCCGCGAAAAAGAAAAAGAAGCGATTCATGCCCGTTATGAAGGATTTGAGCACGAAATCGTTTCGGCTCGTGTTGCTCGAGAAGATCAGCGCTTTCTCTGGGTCACGATGCCCGATGGCCAAGAAGCAGCTATGGGTGACAAAGATCGTATTCCTGGTGAAACTTACAAGACTGGCGACCCGATCAAAGTTTTGATCAACCGCGTTGAAGATTCAGCCACGAGAGGTCCACAAATTTATGTTTCACGCACAAGTCCGGAACTCGTTAAACGTCTTTTTGAACAAGAGGTGCCTGAAGTTTATGACGGCACAGTCGTTATTGAATCGATTGCCCGTGAAGCCGGCGACCGTTCAAAAGTTGCCGTTCGTACTACGGATACTAATCTGGATCCCGTTGGTACGCTAGTAGGTCCGCGCGGTTCTCGTGTTCAAGCTGTTGTTAATGAATTACATGGCGAAAATATGGACATCGTGGAATGGGTCGAAGATGAAGCCCAGTATATTGCGAATGCTTTAAATCCAGCTGAAGTGGTTGATGTTATTTTCAATCCTAATAATGATAATGAAGTCACGGTTATCGTACCCGATTATCAATTGAGCCTTGCGATTGGGAAACGTGGTCAGAATGCTCGTTTGGCGGCTAAGCTCACTAAATTCAAAATTGATATCAAATCTGAAACACAAGCTGAAAATGATCCTCAATTGCAAGCCATTCTAGAAGAATCTGCTAAGTACGCCGATGAAGATGATCAAGCTGAAGACAATGAAGCATTAGAAGATGAAACCGAATATACTGATGCTAACGACTATTTCGCTGAAGATGATAAATCTGCTGCTGACAACACGAATGATCAGAAGGCAAGCGAAGCCGTTAAAGAATCATCAGCTGCCGGCTCAGCCTCACCGACAGTAAAACCCAAAATGACCGAAGCTGAAAATAAAGAAGCACAAGATGAGTTTGCAGCTGCTTTAAATAACGTCGATTTCGATGCCATCTTAGAAGAAAAAGAGGGCGAAGATGATCAAAAGGACGATAGTAAATAATTAATTTTCATGGTCAAAAAACAACAACAATTAAAAGCTCGTAAGCTGCCAATGCGCAAAGATATTGTGAGCGGCCAGATGTTTCCTAAAAAGGATCTAGTTCGTATCGTGAAGACACCTCAAGGCGAATTAAAACTGGATCCAACTGGTAGACTAAATGGCCACGGCGCCTACTTGGGTGTAGATGTTACACTAGCTATAAAGGCAAAAACAGATAAAATTCTTGATTCTGTCTTTGAAATGACTGTTGCCGATGATTTTTATGATCAATTAATTAGTTTTGTGAAACACCAGCAAGCCAGAAAGGAACTATTCAGCCACGAACAAATTATCAAAGCAGAAAATTCTTAATTACCTAGGCTTGGCAAAACGAGCCGGTTTTATGGTGACTGGGCAGGCAATAGTTGAAAAGGCTGTTAGAAAGCAAAAAGTTGCAATCGTAGTCATTGCAAGTGATGCCAGTGAAAATACAAAAAAGGATTTTGAAGACTTAATCCGGGAAAGAATTACAATAATTAATCAATTTTCAAGTACAGAAATCAGCCAAGCGATCGGCCAGACGAGAAAAATTCTTGGCATTAGCGATCCAGGCATGGCGAAACAAATCAAGAAGTTATTGAAGGAGGTGACTTTATGACTGAAGAAGAACAAAAACGGCGTCCATTGGTACATCACATTAGGAAACAATCGGCTTCCAGCTCCGAACTTCCAGCTTCCCAAAGACAGCATGCAGCTGGTCTTTCTAGCCGCGCTCAGGGCGAACGACGGGTCGATAAAGCTCCAGCTAGCTCTCCGGAACCTCGTTCTCGTCGACGCACAGGATTTGATTCTAATACGGGACGGCCTGCTCCAAAGGATCATCGGCCAATTCACGCTGGTAGTGCAAGTGCACCGACTGGTTCGATTAATGAACCAACTAGGAATACACGATCACCACAAGCAAAGCGGCCTTCAAGCCAGCAACAGCGTCAGCGCCCTAGTTCGAGAAATAATGTATCTAGCGCTGAGCCGCTTCGACGTGCTCATCCACATAATCCATTGCCAAACCAGCATCCCGTGACCAATCAACGGAATAATCACCGTAATGGTAATCGTCCGTTGACTGGCCAAAATGCGAATAATCGCAATAATAACGCTGCTCACAAACCAAATGCATCACAAAATGGTAGTGGCCGTTTTGGTGGCGCTTTAGCTTCGGGCAATAACTCTGCTCGGAATAATACACGTCGCCGCAATTCGACAACGACTGTTCCAGGAACACACTTTACGACTGGCCCAGCACTTGGTACTCACCGCAAGTCCGAGCCAAAAGGTTCTAAAAAAGCTCAGCGCATTGCAGCTGCAGCTGTTGCTAGAAACCGCCAAAACGAACGTCGAGAACAACCACTTCCAAGTGTTCTTGAATATCGTTTGGGCATGAACGTACAAGATATCGCTAAGATCATTCATCGAGATGTTTCTGAAATTTTGAAGAAACTTTTCTTACTTGGCGCAGTTGTTAATCAAAACCAAAGCTTGGATGCTGATACGATTGAATTATTAGCTGCTGACTATGGCATTGAAGCTAAGCAGAAAGAAGAAGTTGACGTTGCTGATATCGATCGTTTCTTTGATGATGCTGATAACGATATCGATGAATCGAAATTAGTAGCCCGTGCCCCAATTGTCACAATTATGGGTCATGTTGATCATGGTAAGACAACACTATTGGACTATTTACGTCATACTCATGTGACCGAAGGCGAAGCTGGTGGCATCACGCAGCATATCGGTGCTTACCAAGCACGTTTGCATGATCGTTTGATCACTTTTCTAGATACCCCAGGGCATGAGGCTTTCACAGAAATGCGTGCGCGTGGTGCGAATATTACTGATATTACTGTTCTGGTCGTTGCAGCTGATGATGGTGTTATGCCGCAAACTATTGAAGCCATTCATCATGCACAAGCGGCTAAAACACCGATTATTGTTGCAATTAACAAGATCGATATTCCTGGTGTAGATCCCAAAGCAATTGTCAATGAATTGATGGAATATGATCTTGTGCCTGAAGAATATGGCGGCAGTACAATTGAAGTACCTATCTCTGCTAAAACAGGCGAAAATGTGGACAAACTGTTGGAAATGATCTTGCTTCAGGCAGATGTTATGGAACTAAAGTCTGATCCGACCGCTAAAGCCCGAGGCTCTGTCATTGAAGCTCGGTTGGACAAAGGCCGTGGCGCTGTTGTCACTTTGCTGATCCAGCAAGGAACTCTAAAGACCGGCGATCCGATCGTTGTCGGCAACACCTTTGGTCGTGTTCGAACAATGAACGATGCTTCGCATAAAAGTATCGATTCGGCTTTGCCAGCAACACCAGTCGAAATCACTGGATTGAACGAGGTACCACAGGCTGGTGATCATTTCGTAGTCATGGATTCTGAAAAGGATGCTCGTGAGGCTGGCGAATCGCGTGCCAAGACAGCCATGGAAGAAGAACGCAACAATGGCACTGTTGTAACGCTTGATACTTTGTTCTCGACAATGGCCAAACAAGAAATGAAAACTGTTCCTCTGATCGTCAAAGCCGATGTACAGGGTTCCGTTGAAGCACTGGCTTCTTCATTGAAAAAGATCAAAGTAGAAGGTGTCAGAGTTGACGTACTTCATGCTGCTGTTGGTGCGGTTAATGAATCTGACATTAATTTAGCTGAGGCTTCAGGCGCGATTATTATTGGGTTTAATGTTCGTCCAGTTGGACAAGCAAAAACTAGTGCAGAGCAAAAGCATGTGGATATTCGTCTATATAATGTTATTTACGATGCAATCAATGAAGTTGAAGCAGCCATGAAGGGGCAACTGGAACCTGTTTATGTTGAAAAGAGTTTAGGTTCTGTTGCTGTGAGAGATTTGTTCCATTTTTCTAAGATTGGCACAATCGCCGGTGGCTTGGTCACTGATGGTTCAATCACACGTGATGCTAAAGTTCGCTTAGTTCGTGATGGTGTGGTCGTTTATGATGGCGAATTAGGTTCTTTGAAACATGAGAAAGACGATGTGAAAGAGGTTAAAAAAGGCTTTGAACTTGGCTTGACGATCGCTAATTATAATGATGAAAAAATTGGCGATGTCATCGAAGCTTATAAGATGGAAGAGGTCAAAGCAAATGCCTAAACGTGAGAAATCAGCGCGTTTATTGCGTGTTGAAGGCACGATTCAGCGAGATATTAGTGAGATTCTTGTTAAACAAGTTTCGGATCCAAGGCTCCAAGACGTCACAATTACAGGCATTGATATGACGCCTGATTTCTCGATTGCTTATACTTATTGGACCATCTATTCAGATTTAGCTAGTTCTGCTGAGAAGGCTGCTGATGGTTTACAAGCAGCTAAAGGACTGATTAAACGGGAACTTGCTAAAAAAATGACGACCTATCGAATTCCTGATTTAATTTTTAAACGTGATATGGCGATTCAATATGGTGATCATATTGAGCAATTAATCGCTAAGTTAAATCGTCAAGATAAATAAGACTTGTGAGGACTCCAACTTGAGGCCTTGCGAGTTTTTATTTTGTCACAGTCAGCTAGCATTTGTATCTCGATCCAAAAAAATAGTGCTTCTATTCCTCTTGAATGGAAGCACTATTTTTATTTGTAGAATTGTACTCAAGCGTTCGCATACCCGCCCATTTTTAAGGAGTTGTTGGCGTGCCAGAACTTGAACTTGTTGCTGCTACTGCTGGCGCTACGTAGCTTGATGAAGTAGCGGCAGCTGAATATGATGAAGATACCGCCGGTGCTGTGTAACTATAGCTTTGCTGGGCAGAAGCCGAATAGGCGGATGTCGTTGAATCTGTGGTCGTTGTGGCTACACTGCTGCTGTCTCCATCACCGATCGTGACGCCGTTTGTGACTGTACCAGCAAATTTTGGCCCGGTCGTTGCGGCTTTTAAGCCTAAAGATTTCCTCAATTTGTTAGTGGCTCGCTGTTTTTCTTTGGTTGGTATTACTTCGAATGAAATACCGTTGTAACTGTAACTATTTCCTTGTAAATGGTCTGATGAAGTCTTCTTTAAAGCATTTCGGTAGTTAGACGCCAATGTGATCATATCGTCGAAGGTGAGGTCGGTTTTCGCTTGTTTGGAAATTGAATTTAAGAACTTCTGATTGATGAGCTGAGTCACAAGTGTTCCAGCTTTTTTGGCGATCGCTTCAAAAACGAGTCGTTGCCTGAGTGTTCGGCCATAATCTCCTAAGGGATCGTTATAACGCATTCTGGAAAAGGCCAAGGCAGCGGCTCCATCCATTGTATTAGAGGTTTTAGTCAGTGTGCTGCCATTATCATAATATTTATATTGCGTGGAATTTTTTGTGAAACTGTAAAGGTGAGCGCCGTAATCATGGGCTGTATCTTGAGAGTAGGAGAAAGTCAGAGGTGAACTGACCGAAACACCACCAGCCTTATTGACGATTGTCTCAAGGGCATTCATATTGATGATGCCGTAAAAATCAATGGGAACATTCAACCACTTTTCAATCGTATTGATGGTAGTTTCTGGATGCCCTTTACCATTCGCTGGATATTCATAAGCAGCATTGATTTTTTGTGGGAAAGTATCTTCGTAGCCCGGGATCGCAATCATTGAATCACGTGGAATAGACATAATTAAGGTCTTTTTTGTCTTTGGATTGATCGTGATCAGCATCATTGAGTCGGTTCTGCCGACCCACGTGCGTCCTAACTCGCCAGTATCAGTTCCCATTAGCAGAATCGAGACTGGTTTGCCATTACTGAGAACTGAATCAACATTGCGCATCTTTTTTAATTTCGTGGGAACAAAGGTGTTTTGGCTGATAGCCCCCTTGAAATTAGAATAGATAACTGCCAAGGCTGTACCGGCAGCTATAAAAAGAATTCCGAAGGTCGTGAGAACGATATTTCTGATCAAGTGCTTATTTTTACGACCCGGTCGGCGTTCTTTTCCTGCTTGAGGTGATTTGAATTTTCGCATACCCTACATTTTATCTAAAAGACATGTTTAATGCATTAAAAAAAGATAGCTTTGATACAATAAACGTTGGATTATGATAGTTGATCGGGATCGCATCAGAAAATTACTTATTTATATTTTTATTGCTCTTTTTTTGTTTATTGCTATTTTTTCTTGGCTTTCGTCGCCGATTCTCTATTTAATAGATAGTTTTACAACAGAAATTCTTTCGAGCAGTCATAACATTATTTTGTCCATTTTATTTTGGATGGGTGCTAATTTTAGCCGCCCACTGATTTCTTTTATTTTGACACTCATTTGTGCTTTTTTGCTTTGGGGAAACAATTTTAAGATCCCCGCCGCTTGGTTTTTGTTTACAATGATCGGTTCAATGCTGGCTGAAATGATTTTGAGTTTAATCACACCCTGGCCGCTTCCAGTTAGCAAACCATCGTCTATTGACAGATCGTTTCCCAGTTTGGCTGTGCTGATGACTTTTTTATTGATTCAGTTTTTCTTTGTCATCGTGGTGCCGGAATTTAATAAGCGTGCTAAAAAAGTTAAGAATCGCACTATTGCCATTATTATTTTGTGGCTGGTTCTTGTCTGCTTTGCCGTTGTTGCTTATCGTTATAATACGATCAGTGATGTTTTTGCGGCACTGTTCTTTGGTTACGCATGGTTTTTGCTGTCCGAAGAATTCTATTATAATTACGCGCGTATTTTTGTCAGATTGAAAATTTTTCGCGGCAGTTGGATTTAAATTATTTGACATTTAAGCAATATATTGCCAAATTAAATAAGGTAAAAAAATGTGGGAGATGAGAGAATGCTTGTTTTATCTGGAACGATTGGAGCTGGCAAGACCAGCTTAACTGACCTGTTATCGAATCATTTGGGCAGTAAAGCGATATATGAAAGTGTCAGTGATAATCCAATTTTGCCCTTATTTTACGACGACCCGAAGAAATATGCTTTTTTGCTGCAAATTTACTTTTTGAATAAGCGTTTGCAAAACATTAAACTAGCTCAGGGAAACAAACTTGACGTCATCGATCGATCCATTTTTGAAGATGCGCTGTTATTCCAATTGAATGCAGACCTAGGACGTTCAACACAAACAGAAGTCGACATATATAAATCTTTGCTCAGCAACATGATGGAAAAACTAGATGAACTGCCTTCCAAAGATCCCGATTTGTTAATTCATGTGTCTGTTTCTTTTGACAATATGCTGGATCGGATTGAAAAACGCGGTCGTGACTTTGAACAAATCGCAGTTCATCCCGATTTATATACTTATTACAAAGAACTCAATCAGCGTTATCGCAGCTGGTACAAAAATTATGATCGCGGACCCAAAATGGAGATCGATGGCGACAAGTATGATTTTGTCGAGTCAAAAACTGCTGCTCATGAGGTTTTAAATCAAATTGATGAGAAGCTGTTTGATTTAGGCATTTTAGTCGGCTAATTGAAAAGAGCAATTAATTTTCGTTTAATACTCGTTTAAGCAGTTTTTAATTTTCCAAGAATAATCTGCTCTTGTTAGGAGATTTCATGGATTTTATCAAACGTGCTTTTTTGTATCTACGCAGGAAAATCGGACGCAGCTTGTTACTGACTTTAGTCATTACGGCAATTATGACTTTTGTCCTAGCTGGTCTGATTATCCAAAACGCTGCTATATCAGCGGTTAACAACACCAAAAATTCAGTTGGAACGACAGTCACTTTGTCAGCTAACCGACAAAAGCTGTTTCAACAGAATCGAAAGTCGTCCAGCTCGACTTCTGGTGGTTTTACAAGTATCAATCAAACAATTATTAGCCAAAAAACTGCTGAAAAACTAGCTAATTTGAGTAACGTTTCAGCTTATCAAATGACATCAACGGCTGATGTTACGGCATCATCTTTCACGGTTGTGAAAAGTTCTAGTTCAACTAGCGGACAAGGCGGTTTTCCGGGTAGGACTCAGTCTTCTCAATCAGGCAACACAAGTATTTCCGGCGTTTCAACAACCGCGGCCGATTCTAATTTCAAAGATAAGAATTATGTCATTAAAAAAGGTCGTGGTATCAAAACGTCCGATAAAAACACAAATAATGTCATTGTTGAAAAAACGCTAGCAGCTAACAACAGTATCAAAGTTGGCAGCACGATCTCCGTTAAAAACTCTGATAGCAAAATCGTCAAACTGAATGTCGTTGGTATCTATCAAGCGAAAGCCTCGACTAGCGGGTCTGATCCAATGGCAGCAGATCCTTCCAACACGATTTACGCTAGCTATACATTGGCATCAAGCTTGTCTGGGAATAGCGGCAATGTATCTGGCGTGACTTATACCTTGACTAATTCCAGCAAAGAGAAGGCTTTTGTTAAGTCAGCTAAGAAAATTATTTCGAGCAAACTGCAGCTGACAACATCTGATCAAACATACGAATTATTGTCTAGTTCAGTTAAATCAATCGAGAGCATCGCCTCTAAAATCGTTTGGATCGTTGCGATTGCCGGAATCGCAATTCTGACTCTTGTCTTGATTTTGATGATCCGTGAACGAAAACACGAAATCGGCATTCTCATGTCTTTAGGCGAAGCTAAAAGTAAAATTGTTGGACAGATTTTCGTAGAAACAGTTTCCGTGTTAATCGTGTCCTTGTGTTTTGCAGGTATTTTCGGCAATTTCTTTGGCAATGTTATTGGCAAACAACTAGTTTCTCAAGAATCAACTTCAAGCCAGACGCTTAGCGGTGGTGGTTCTGCTGGCGGTATGCCGGGAAACAGTAATGCAAATAATGCTGCTGGAAACAATCAGACGAATAATAATCGGTCCAATCGCAGTACGGGCGGTTTCAATAACTTTAGATCTAATTTGACTGGCAGTTCCAGCCTGAACAAACTTTCTACTCACTTGACAGTTGGGACCCTATTGAAGCTTGGTGCATTCGGTCTTGTCATTGTTGGTATTGCAACTTTGCTAGGATCAATACCGATTTTAAGTTTGAAGCCAAAACGAATTCTGATTTCGGAATAAATAAGGAGCACAGATGACATTAACAGTTCAAAAATTAACTCATTATTTTAATCACCCGGATGACTACTTATACAAAGATGTCAGCTTGAAATTTGAAGCGGCCAAGTTGTATGCGATCGTTGGAGAATCAGGGTCTGGCAAAACAACTTTCGTCAGTTTTCTCGCTGGTTTGGATTCACCGGTGTCCGGCACGATTAATTTTAATGGCAAGGATATTAAAAAAATCGGTTTGACCAAGTATCGCAATCAAGATGTGACGATTATTTTCCAAGCCTATAATTTGATCACTTATATGTCGGCACTGGAAAACGTGATGTCGGCTTTATCGATCACGCAATCGAAACACGCTGGTGATAAGAAGTATGCCACTGGCCTATTAGCTTCTGTAGGTATTGAAGGCGAGCTGACAACGAAGAACGTACAAAAATTGTCTGGTGGTCAGCAGCAAAGAGTGGCAATTATTCGTGCTTTAGCTGTTGATGCGCCGATTATCGTGGCCGATGAGCCAACTGGCAATTTGGATTCGGAAAATACGAAGGAAATTACGCAGATCTTTCAAAAGGTAGCTCATGAATCCAAGAAGACCGTTATCGTTATCACGCATGATCAAAAGGTGGCGAGTATGGCAGACGTGAGAATTACCTTGGATGATCGTAAGTTTACGGTTAAGGATATCAAAAGAAAAGCATCGTAGCTGAAATATAAAGCCCATTTAAGGGCTTTTTTTCTTGTCAAATGTATAATCAAATGTATGCTAGATATTAAATATTTGAGAAATAATCGAGATGAAGCCAATCAGCGTTTACTAGATCGCAATGTGGCAGATGGTGTTTTGGACCAGCTATTGGTTGATGATGAAAAACGTCGTGCTATCATTCAAGAAGTTGAACAGTTAAAGGCCAAAAGGAACCAAGTCTCTGATCAAATTGGTGCTGCTAAGAGAACCAAGGATGATTCAGCAGCTAAAAAAGCGATTACGGATATGCAGACCGTTTCCGATCAGATCAAGGAGCTGGATGGGCAATTAGCAGCAATTGACAAGTTGGTGCACGATCAAGAGGCGGATTTACCTAATTTGGCTGATCCGCGCGTACCGGTCGGTCCGGATGATGCTTATAATGTCGAACAGCGCAAATGGGAACCAGCCAATCTAAATGGCCGCCCAGCAGCTTTTTCAAAGACCGCATCTTGGTTGAAGGCCCATTACGAAGTCGGTGAAGATCTGGGCATTTTGGACTTTGAGCGCGGCGCCAAGGTGTCGGGCGCACGTTTTTTGTACTATGTGGGTGCTGGTGCACGTTTGGAGAGAGCCGTTTACAATTTCATGCTGGATGAACATCGCCGAGAAGGATATACAGAATTATTGACTCCTTACATGGTCACTAATGAATCAATGTATGCCACTGGCCAGTTTCCCAAATTTATTGATGACGCTTACGAGGTCGGTAAGGATCAATCCATGACGATGATTCCGACCGCTGAAGTTGCTTTGGTCAACTGGCGTCGCGATGAGATCCTAGATGAGTCTGAACTGCCGCTTTATATCACGGCTTTGTCGCCAGCTTTCCGTCAAGAAGCAGGAGCGGCTGGTAAAGATACGCGCGGCTTGATTCGTTTGCACCAATTCAATAAGGTTGAAATGGTGAAATTCACAAAAGCAGAAGATTCCTACGACGAATTAGAAAAAATGACAGTTGATGCTGAAAACATTTTACAAAAACTTGAATTGCCATACCATGTCATTCGTCTTTCTACAGGCGACATGGGTTTTGGTTCTGCTATGACTTATGACTTGGAAGTCTGGTTCCCAACACAAGATAAGTATCGTGAGATATCTTCTGTTTCAAATGATGAATCTTTCCAAGCGCGACGCGGCCATATTCAGTATCGTGATGATCATGGCAAATTGCATTTTGTGCATACTTTAAATGGTTCTGGTTTGGCGGTCGGTCGGACTGTAGCTGCCATCTTGGAAAATTACCAAAATCAAGATGGTTCGATCACGGTGCCGGAAGTCCTCCGTCCTTACTTTGGCGAAGATCGCATTACCAAAGAAAATGCCCGATAATTTCTAAGAAGACCATTTGGTCTTTTTTGTAACCATCATGATCGAGAGCTGTTTGCTTGATTTAAGCTCATGGCTAATTGTTTGTTTTAAAATCATCTATACTGACTCATATGAATAAGAAAATTGCGTTGATCACGGGCGCTTCGTCTGGCATCGGCTATGAAACAGCTGAGCTTTTAAGCCGATCCGGTTACATCGTTTATGCCGTGGCCAGGCATGTTGATAAAATGAGTGATCTAACCAAACTGGGTATTGTGACGCTGCACTTGGATGTCACCAATGAACTGACGATTCAGCCGTTAGTGGACAAAATCATTCAGGAAAATGGTCACTTAGATGTGCTGATCAATAACGCAGGCTATGGCTCTTATGGCGCTGTGGAAGATGTGCCTATCGCAGAAGCGCAAGCACAATTGGACGTGAATTTGTTTGGCATGGCCAGAATGATCAAAGCTGTGCTGCCACAGATGCGAAAACAAAAATCTGGGCGTATCGTTAATATTTCGTCAATGGCTGGACGCATTTGGACGCCATTAGGTGCCTGGTATCACGCGGCAAAGTTTGCGGTTGAAGGCTTTTCCGATGCTTTGCGATTGGAGACGGCGGATTTTGGTATCAAAGTGATCATCATTGAACCTGGTGCCGTTAAAAGCAATTGGTCTCAGATCGCCACGAAAAAAATGCTTGAAAATTCATCAGATGGACCATATAGTCAATTGGCTGAGCAAGCGGCTGCCAATTTTAAAAGAACTTACGATGCGGATATTAATAAACATTTAAGCAGGGCATCCTTGATTTCGAAAACAATTCTGAAATCTCTGACCAGCAGAAATCCCAAAACACGTTATTTGGTTGGTTACGGTGCCAAAATGTCGGTTTTCATGGCTGCTGTTTTAAGTGATAAACATTTCGACCAAGTGAGTCGAAAATTTATGTAGCGATTTTTTATCAGCCAGCCGGGATTCGGTGATGATCCAAATTGATTATTTCATTCTAAAATAGAAGACAGAGGTTATTATCATGGAAACTATTGTGCCAATTCATCTTGCATATGGGGAGCATCCGTCACAATTTGGTCTTTTACGAATGCCGAGTTTACATGAAAAACAGTTAGCACCAGTGGCCGTGGTCATTCATGGTGGTTTTTGGAAAGCGCGAGTTGGGCTGGAAGCGATCGATCCAATAGCTGAAGATTTAGCTCAGCGTGGTTACGCTAGTTGGAGTATCGAATATCGGCGTGTCGGTCAAACGGCTGGCGGCTGGCCTGGTACTTTTATCGATAGTGTGACAGCTGTCAATTTTTTGCAGCAGATCCAGCAGAAATTTCCGATCGATCTATCTCGTGTTGTTGTTATCGGTCACTCGGCCGGTGGACAGCTGGCCCTTTGGCTGGCGTCACGGCTGAACAAACGGCAGACTGATGAACTGGGAGATGTCTTACAAGTATCGATCAAAGCGGCTGCCAGTTTAGCGGGTGTTTCCGATCTAAAAAAAATGTGGTATCAGGACAGTCAGCAAGGTGACGATAATGTAGCAGCTTTGATCGGCGGCGGCCCGCGAGAATTTCCTGAACGCTATCAGTCTGTTTCCCCCTATGAACTGCTGCCGATCAAGGTTAACCAAATTCTGCTTCATGGCAGAAAAGATCAGGTCGTGCCTTTTGAATTAAGCAATGATTATTATGAAAAAGCGATTAAATTAGGTGATCCAATTCATTTTATTAGCAGTCCAACGGCGGATCATTTTGAAATTATTGATCCGAAACAAGCCGTCTGGCAAACAGCAATGGACGCGCTGGCCGGTATCTTAAAGTAATTATTATTTTAGTTTATAAAGAAAAAAGCTCTGGTCACAGAGCTTTTTATTATATTTGAATTAACCTTTGATGCCGACTAGAGGATTCGAACCTCCGACCCCCTCATTACTAGTGAGGTGCTCTAGCCAACTGAGCTAAGTCGGCAAATGACCAACTAAGATAGTTTAACAAACTTTGCAAAAGTTAGCAATTTAGTCAATCATTTTCAAAATCAGTTACTTAGCTGTTTTCTGCAGCAGTTTCTTCTTTTGATGCTTTGGTTGGTTGCGAATTTAGCCGATTTTTAAAGTAAAAAAGTGACAGCCCTAAGAAGGCACCAACTAAGGCTGGCAATACCCAACCTAAACCTAAAGCAGCCAGCGGCAGATATTTATGATAGCCATCAACTAAAGGTGTGATCACAGGCAGGTTCGTAACCGGCAGATTAGCGCATAGATCAAGAAGAGCAGCTGGCAAAGTCAGAAAAATAGTTGCACGATAAACGATTCTGGACCGTTTGAAAAATTTTGAGAAAAGCGAAAGCAGAATTAGAACAAGTGCCAGAGGGTACATGAGCATCAAAACCGGTACGGCCCAGGCAATGATGTTGGTTAAACCGGCGTTTGCCGTGATAAAGGATCCAACAGCCGTGATCCTTAACCATGCCAGATAGCTGACCTTTGGAAATCGTTTATGCATATCTTGCGAGAAGGAGGCAAAGAGTCCCATCGCAGTGGTAAACACAGCCAATGTGACGAGAACAGCCGTAAATAATAGTCCAAAATTGCCTAGATAATGATGGACGATCTGGGAAAATGCCGTGCCGCCGTTAGCAGCTGCTTTAAATAAACTCAAACTGCTCGTTCCTAAAACAACCAGTCCAACATAAAGCAAAGCCTCGGCTAAAATACTAAAGAGACCAGATTTTGCAAGCATTTTTGGAACTTGTTCTTTTTTGTAGCCCAAGCCTTGAACAGCGTAAACGATCGTGACAGCGAAGGCCAAGAGTGCTAGACCGTCCATTGTGTTGTAGCCGTCTAAAAATCCTTGGAAGAAGGTATTGCTAGCGTAGGTCGGCTGAACAGCTTGTTTGAGGCTGCCCATCGGCAAGACAAACGACAGGACGAGCACTAAAACTAACAGAACTAAAAAGAGCGGATTTAAATATCTGCCGATCCATTTAACTAAGTCGGATTGCTTGGTCGTGAGATAGTAGGCGAAGCTAAAAAATAGCGCAGAGAAGATCAACATTCCCAAAGTTTGAAAACGCGCTGGTAAAAAGGGTGCAACTCCCATTGAAAAGGCCGTGGCAGCTGTTCTTGGCGTGCCGAAAAATGGTCCGATCGTCAGATGCAGCAAAATCAAAAATAGCGTTGCAAACCAAGGTGCAACTGGCTTGGCAACATCGTAGACGCCAGTACTATCAGTGATACTGACGGCTAGCATTGCTAGAAAAGGTACGGCTGTACCGGTAATTAAAAAGCCTAATGTGGCAGGCAGCCAGTTGCCTCCTGCGTTTTGACCCATCTGTACCGGAAAAATAAGATTCCCGGCACCGAAAAACATTCCAAAAATTAGCGATGCGATCAAAAATGTATCGCGATGTTTTGTTTCTTTCAACATAATTTCTCCTTTAATAAACAAAAAACGATCAACTGCTTTGCAACAGCTGATCGTTTGAAATGGTTCATTCAACGTCCCAACTGCTCATTATCTTTATTAGACGATGAGCAGCAGAAAATGTTAGCTCGTCATCTAGGACAGAATAATGACGACGCTAATAATCACTTGTTTAGTTAATGAATCTTTCTTCATTGAATTATTTTCCTCAATAATTTGCTTAAAGAGAATTAAAACAGTTTTTATGTTTTCTGTCAAGTCAAAAGATCGGCTGCATTTTCATTAATAAAAAGCATTGCCTGAATCAGCAATGCTTTTTTGATCTTACTTTATGATTATTTTCGATGCGGATGACAGGAATCGAACCTGCACGAGTTGCCCCACAGGAACCTAAATCCTGCGCGTCTGCCAGTTCCGCCACATCCGCATAACTCATACATTCTATCATGATGCTTAGTTTTATGGCAATAAAAAACACCGATCTAGTCGGTGCCAGGGATTTTTATTAAGAGAGAGTTTTTTTATCCATTTGGAAGGGATAGTCAATTATGAAGCTTGTTCGTCAGGAATGTTTCCCTTGGAACAAAAATAATTATCGAAATTGAATATTAAAACAAATTAAAAGCAGAATTAAATGAAAGTTAAAATCCTCTCATTTAATTAATTTGCTTTTCGGGGATAAATCGGATAGAATTTAACAGTTACATGTAAGGAGGACGCTATGGCAAAAGATGCTATCACAGGTGCGCGTACTCGTTTTGGCAATCAACGTTCGCACGCTCTGAATGCTAATCGTCGTTCGTGGAAACCAAATTTGCAAAAAGTGACTGTTAAAATCAACGGTGCTGCTGCTAAGACCGTTTATCTGACTGCTCGCACGTTACGTGCAGGTTTGAAGAATGGTTCGATCGAACGAGTATAATTCAGCCGCTTGAAGCGGTTTTTTTTATTCAGAAATCAGAAGTTCAATTTTAAAATACTGTTAGAATTTAATCAGAGGTAAAATCATGAGTCTGAAGATGAAAACCAAGATTGGCCAAGTAAATATTGGTGACGATGTTATTTCAACGATCGTTGGAACAGCAGCTTCTGAATCCTTTGGTGTCGTTGGAATGGCATCAAAGTCGTTTAAAGATGGCGTAAATCAAGTTCTTCAACGCCCAAATTATAGTCGCGGTATCTTGATTTCAGAAGAGAGTGACCAATTAACGATCGACGTACATATTATTGTTGAATATGGGGCAAAATTGTCAGAAGTTTCAAAGGCAGTTCAGAAACAGGTTCGTTATTCTTTGGAAAAGAATTTGGGTGTTTTAATTAACCAAGTAAATGTTACTATCGAAGGCATCCGCGCCTAAGGGAGATCGAATGGAATTAATTACGAATGTTGAGTTTGGCAGGATGGTGAACGCGGCTGCCCAAATTTTGACGAAAAACGCGCAACATATTAATAAGTTAAATGTTTTCCCGGTGCCGGATGGCGATACTGGTACAAATATGAGTTTGACGATGCAGTCAGGTGCTCAATACGAACGTGATTCAACCGAAACCTCAATTGCTGCTTTGTCAGCTGCGATGTCAAAAGGACTTTTGATGGGCGCCCGTGGTAATTCAGGCGTTATTTTGTCACAGATTATGCGCGGATTTACAAAATTTGTTGCCAATTTCGATACTTTGGATGCCAAACAATTTGCCGATGCTTTGAAAGCTGGTGCTGAATCTGCCTACAAGTCAGTTATGAAACCAACTGAAGGTACGATTTTAACGGTTATCCGCGAATCTGCTGCTGCTGCTGGAGATGCCGCAAATAGATCAAGCGACCTAGTTGAGGTCACAAAGGCAACTTGGCAGGCTTCAAGAAAAGCTTTAGCCAAAACACCTGATTTATTGCCGATTTTAAAAGAAGTTGGTGTTGTGGATTCAGGGGGTCAAGGCTTGGTATTTTTGTTCCAATCCTGGTATGAGGTTTTGTCTGGCAAGACAACGCAGGATGATTTATCAACGCCGCCTGATATGGCTCAGTTTGATGAAAAAAGTGGTGAATTCGATGCCCAAGTATCATTGGATCCCAAAGATATCAAATATGGTTATTGTACGACCGTCTTATTTGAAACTGGTAAAGGTACCACCCAAGATCGTGATTGGAATTATGATGAATTTTACAAATATTTAGCCGGAATCGGTGATTCGCTTTTAGTGATCGCAGATGATGGGCTTGTTAAAACACACGTTCATACTGAAAATCCTGGTGCTGTTTTGAGCGAGTCAACTCATTATGGTTCAATTAAGTGGGTCAAGATCGATAACATGCGTGATCAGCAGCAGGAAGTAATCGATCGTGTTGCAAAAGAACAAGCTAGCCAAAAAAAACCACCAGTTGATACTGCTGTACTGACAGTGGCTTCCGGACACGGTATTGCGGATCTATTCAAATCGATGGGTGTCACTGATGTGATTACCGGTGGCCAGACGATGAATCCATCTACGAAGGATCTGCTAAATGCGATCACGATCAGCAAAGCCAAAAAAGCAATCATTCTGCCAAACAACGCTAATATTTTCATGGCTGCCAGTCAGGCGGCAGAAATGGCTAAGGTTCCGGTCGAAATTGTGAAGTCGCGGTCGATTCAACAAGGCTTAACGGCGATGCTTGGTTTTAATCCGGATGCTGACGTGAAAGAAAATGCTTCTGAGATGACTGATCAGCTGACGACTGTCAAATCGGCAGAAATCACAAAAGCAGTTCGCGACACAAGCTTGGATGGCAAAAATATCAAACGGGGTGAATATATTGCGATCGTCGATGGCAAGATCCAATCGAACGGCCGCAAAATCCGTGATGTGGCCCTGAATGCTGTTAAAACTATGTTGGACGACGACTCTGAGATCGTGACTGTTATTTTTGGCAGCGAATCAAATCAAAAAGAAGCAGAACAGCTGACTAAGGCAATTACAAAACTTAAAAATGGTTTGGAAACAGAAATTCATGAAGGCGACCAACCCCTATATCCTTTCCTGATTTCAGTTGAGTAAAGCTTTTAAAAAGGTGATTTTTCATCTTTTTTATTTTGGCAATTAAGTTAGCGGTCAGTCTTTGAAAAATTAAGTAATATAATTTTTTTGTGAGCCTTTTTGACTTAATTACAAAATTACCGGGTGTTGGTGAAAAACGTGCACTTGTTCTAAAACAACTCGGTATCCGCACGATCGAAGATCTTCTGACCTACTATCCCTATCGTTATGATGATCTAGCTTCACGGCTGCCCAGTCAAACAGACGATGGACAGAAAGTCACTTTCAAGGGAACGATCAGTTCACCGGCACTTTTATTACGTTTTGGCTATAAGAAATCACGAGTTAGTTTTCATTTATTGGTTGGCCATGATAATATTGCAGTTTCTTTTTTTAATCAGCCTTGGATAAAAGAACAAATTGAGCTGGGTCAGGAAATGGCTGTTTTCGGTGTTTTTGATGCTGTTCATGCGTCTTTAAGCGGACAAAAGATCATTCATGCTGATAATGATTCACTGGCAGCGATTTACCCGGCCAGCCAATCGATCCATGAAAAAACGATTCAGCAATTAGTTGCTCATGCTTATCAGCAATATGCTGATGAAATCGTTGAAATAGTGCCAGCAGATCTACGGCAGACTTTTCGTTTGCTACCGCGCGTTCAGCAGATCCACGACATGCATTTCCCCGATTCAGCGCAGGCTGCCAAATTAGCACGGCGTTCAGCGGCTTTTGAAGAATTTTTTTTGTTTCAAATGCGTATTCAGTTGCTGAAGATCTCGTCGGCTAAACATCAGGGTCGGCAGATCAATTATGATGCGGCCGTCATTGAAAATTTTATTGCTCAACTGCCATATCAACTGACTCACGCGCAAGAAAAAGTGATTCAAGAAGTTTTGTCTGATTTGAAACGACCACTGCACATGAATCGCTTGCTGCAGGGGGATGTAGGTTCTGGTAAGACAATCGTGGCAGCTGTTGCGATGCTGGCTAGTATCAGCGCTGGTTTTCAAGCGGCCATTATGGTTCCGACAGAGATTTTGGCCCAGCAGCATGCAAGCAATTTAAGCAATCTATACGAAAACGCCGGTCTGCATCTGCGTGTTGAATTATTGACCTCAGGTTTGAAAGCAGCCGCGCGTCGGCAAGTTCTTCAAGATTTAGAAAATGGTGAGATCGATGTGATCGTCGGAACACATGCGCTGATCCAGCCTGATGTCCGTTTTCACCATTTGGGCTTAGCCGTGATCGATGAACAGCATCGTTTCGGTGTTAAACAACGAGCGACTTTGCGTAAACAAGCGGAAAACCCAGATATTTTGGCTATGACAGCTACGCCAATTCCGCGTACTTTAGCTATTACAGCCTATGGTGAGATGACGATTTCAACAATTGATGAATTACCACAGGGTCGGCAAAAGATCATCACGAAGTGGGTTAAAAGTAACCAAACTGACCATGTTTTCGATTGGATAAAAGGGCAATTAGCTAAAGGAGCACAAGCTTATGTGGTCACGCCTTTGATTGAGGAATCGGAAAGTCTGGATGTCCAAAACGCAGAGTTGATTTATGACCGCTTAAAATCAGAACTGCTGCCTTACCGAGTTTCTTTGCTCCACGGCCGCTTGACGAATGATGAAAAACAACAAGTGATCGACGATTTTTCGAATAACAAAACTCAGGTTTTGGTGACGACGACCGTTATCGAAGTAGGCGTTGACATCAAGAATGCAACGATCATGGTTATTTTAGACGCTGATCGTTTTGGTATTGCACAGTTGCACCAATTGCGCGGTCGTGTGGGTCGGGGGGATAAACAGTCTTATGCAATTTTGGTTTCCGACCCAAAGACGCAATACGGTATCGACCGCATGGAAGCGATCGCAGCTACGACGGACGGATTTGTTCTTGCTGAAAAAGACCTAGAATTGCGTGGACCAGGGGATGTGATCGGCATTAAGCAAGCGGGTATGCCGGAATTTAATGTTGGTGATCCGATCCATGATCTTAAAATGATGGAGACAGCTCAACAGTCAGCCATTGAGATTACTAGCCGTGAGAATTGGGATACTGACAAAAATAATGCTGGACTGGTAAAATACTTGTCGTTAACGATGTATCGATATAAGGACTTTGATTAATGGATAAAACATATACAATTGCAATTGACGCAATGGGCGGTGACAATGCCCCAGAAGAAATCGTGAAGGGTGCTTTGCTTGCCCGCGATAACTATAAAAGTTTACAGCTGAATTTGTATGGTGACAAAGGCCGCATTCTTGAAATTATCGGTCAAAGCAGCCAAGAACGAATCACGGTCATTAATACGACTGAAACGATCGAAATGGGTGACGAACCAGTGCGAGCTGTTCGCAAGAAAAAAGATTCCTCGATGGTCGTGGCCGCTAACGCGGTAAAAGATGGTCAAGCCGATGCTTTATTTTCAGCAGGCAACACCGGCGCCCTTCTAGCTAGCGGTATTTTTATCGTGGGCCGTATTAACGGCATTGAGCGGCCGGGCTTATTGACCGTTTTGCCATCTGTTGATGATGCTAAACGCCCTTGGGTGTTTATGGATGTTGGTGCTAATGCCGAGGTAAAGCCGAGTTATCTCTACCAGTTCGCCGTGATCGGGGATTTTTACGCCACCCATATTTTAAAGCGGTCAAAACCAGAAATTCGTTTATTAAATAATGGTGCCGAAGAAGACAAAGGCGATAAAATTCATATCGCGGCACACCAATTATTAAAAAAAGCCAAACAATTAAATTTCACAGGTAATATTGAAAGTCGTGAATTATTAAATGGTCACGCTGATGTTGTCGTTGCCGATGGCTTTTCTGGTAATGCTGCTTTAAAAGCAATTGAAGGAACTGCTCTGACGATGTTCACCGGCTTAAAAAAAGTCCTTTCAACTGGTAATTGGCAGACAAAAATAGGTGCTTTATTAGTCAAGCCGGCTCTAAAAGAATTTGCTGGTGTGCTGGACTATAATAATGCAGGTGGCGCTGTGATCGCTGGACTAAAAGCACCAGTAGTCAAGACGCATGGTTCAGCTAAAGCAAGAGCTGTATCTAATACAATTGGCCAAATTCAAGAAATTTTGATATCAGGCTTGGTTCCTGACATCACTAAATATGTTCATGAACATGTAGACCAATTCAAGGTGAGTGTGGAGGAAAAATGACAAAAGATGAAATTGCTGCTAAGTTGGCAGACGAAGTTTCAAAACGTTTTGATTTACCAAAAACAAAAATTAATGCTGATTTGGATTTTACGAAAGATGTTGATGCAGATTCGATTGATTTTGTAGAATTAGTCATGGAACTAGAAGATGAGTACGATATTGAAATTCCTGATGAAGATGCTGCAAAGATGATTACTTTCCAGTCAACCGTGGATTATCTATACGCTCATACAGGCGACCGCGTTAAATGACTGATTCTATTCATATTTCAAAATCGTTAAAAATTATCACCATTGTATTTGATTTTCTCGGTATTGCAGGCAATTTATTATATGGTTTGATCACACTGGGTGCCGGTTATATGACGAGCAGTGATATACAGGCTTTAAGCGATGCAAATGTCAGTATGCAAAGTGTGCTGCTTGTGTGGGGAGCCATCCTGCTTGTGATTCCTGGTTTGATCATGCTGACTTTGCATCTTGTTGGTTTAATGCAGTTTCGTCGTGCTGGTTACAGCTTAACGGGTCATTGGCTGGGCATTGCTGCCTCGATTTTATCAATCGTTATGATGACTTTTTGGCTGGCGCCTTTCGTTTATCTGCTGGCTGGCATATTTCTGCTATTAGCTCATAAGCAGACTGCAATTGGCAGGGATAGTATTGTTAAACATCCTGTTCAAAAAACGGCTGTTACTGAGAAAACTGTCACAACGGCTGATTTGTATCCGGATGCGAAAATGAGTGTGCCGAATATGACGAATACGATCGTTGAAATCAAGGCTTATCTTGATGCAAATGATATTAGCTACAAAAAGTCGGCCAGGAAAGCTGATTTATTAAAATTGATCAAGTGATCACCTGTTTGTCCGTCCTTCATGGATGGACATTTTGTTATAATTGAAGGATTAATGGATACTATTCAAAAGGCTATAAATAAAGATTTCGGAATCAGATTTTCGAATGAAAAACTGTTGCTTGAGGCTTTTACTCAAGGCAACTATTTAAATGAGCACCCGGAAGAAACCGGGCATGATTATCAACGCTTAGAATTTTTAGGCGATTCAGTCATGCAATTGATCGTGGCTGACTATTTGTTCACACGCTACCCGGATTGGGAAGAGGGTCAGTTGACTGAGATGAGAATTGCAATGGTACAGAGCAAGTCTTTCTCTCATTTCGCACGATTGGCTCATTTTGACCGTTATATTCGTCTTGGCAAGGGAGAGGAACTATCTGGTGCTCGTAACCGCGATGGTCTCTTAGAGGATATTTGGGAGGCATTCGTAGGTGCTCTCTACAAAGACCAAGGCCCCAAAGCTGTTTATGATTTTCTTGATCAGACGATCTTTCCAGCCATTGATGAGGGTTTTTTTGAAGAATTTATCGATTATAAGTCTAAATTGCAGGAATTATTGCAACAGGCTGGTTCGGTCAATATTGATTATGAGGTTGAAAAAGAAGATCTTTCTGATCCGCAAAGACCCCGTTTTGATGTAACTGTGTTCGTAGATAAAAAAGCGATCGGATCCGGTTCAGGGCGGTCGATCAAATTGGCTGAAAAAAGAGCGGCAAAAAGAGCTTACCAGGATGTTGTTCCTCGATGAAACTCAAGTCGCTGGAAATTCATGGTTTTAAATCATTCGCTGATAAAACAGTTATTGATTTTATGCCGGGGATGACTGGAATCGTTGGACCGAATGGTTCTGGAAAATCAAACATCATCGAAGCGATCCGCTGGGTCATGGGCGAACAGTCTGCCAAGGGTCTGCGCGGCAACACGATGGCTGATGTCATTTTTGGTGGTGCAAAAAATCGATCTGCCTTAGGCCGTGCTTCTGTGACGATGACAATTGACAACAGTGATCATTATCTGCACTCAGCTTTTGATGAACTGCAGGTATCGCGTCGCTTATATCGAAATGGCGATGCTGAATATTTAATTAATGGTGTAAAGTCTCGTTTAAAAGACATTACAGATCTGTTTGTTGATACGGGTCTTGGCCGCGAGTCTTTTTCGATCATTAACCAAGGCAAAGTAGAGGCGATTTTTAACGCTAAAGCCGAAGATCGACGAGCGATTATCGAAGATGTGGCCGGTGTTTTTAAATATAAACAAAATAAGATCAAGAGCCAAAATGAGTTAGCTCAAACGCAGGCGAATTTGGATCGTTTGCTAGATATTATTAAAGAAATAGCAGATCGCTTGCAGCCTTTGGAAAGTCAAGCGGCTGAAGCCCAACAATTTTTGTCTCTGCGCGGTCAATTTGACCAATTGAATTTGGTGAAACTCGGCAGATCAAAAAAAGAGTTAGTAGCAAATGAACAAGCTGCTTCGTCACAGCTTGTTGAGTTTCAAAATCATATCAAGCAGACCGAGACAAGCTTAAATGATGCCGGTTTGCAGCAAAATCAAGCAAATGATCAGTCGAATCAGCTGGATCTGCAATTATCCGATCTGAATCATACTATCGAGCTGTTGACGCAAAAATATGAGCACGTCCTTGGCGAAAATAATTTGCGCAAACAGAAAAGGGAATCTCTGCAAAATGATTTGCAGCGTCTGACAACTGAAGGGAAACAGCTGAATCAACAGCTGGTTCAACTGACCGATAGACTGTCAGCATTGGATCAACAAGTCAAGACCGGCCGGCAAAAACGATCTGAATCAGAAAAGGCCGTTAAAGCCGTCACGGATCAATTAGCCAAGGATGGCCAATTAAGCAGACAAGATCAATTGTCTGACTTGCGGAATCGTTACGTACAGTCGATGCAGGATGCAGCTTCGGTGTCCAACCAGCTGTTAAATTTAGATAAAGAAAAAATCCGTCATGATGCTCGTTTAAAATCATTGAATAATGATGCCAGCCAATTACAGCAGCATCTTTTAGATAAAAAGGCGCTTTTGACAAAGGCGGCAAATGCCAGTACTGAAAAGACCGATGCAAGTCAGCTTGAACAGCACGCACAGCAGTCTCAAAGCCAGTTAAATGCTAAAAAAACTCAGCTTTCAACTTTTGAGCAGCAGCGTTCAAGTCTTGTGATGCGGTATAACCAAGTTCAAATACGTTTGGAATCCTTGCAAAACGCAAATGAAAATCTAGATCTGTTTGTTGGCGTTCGAAATTTGTTGGCTAATCGTCAACAGTTTACCGGACTTTTTGGAACTGTTGCTGAACTCATCAAAGTGGCGCCGGAATATGCTTTGGCAATCGAGACAGCGCTGGGTGCAGGCTTGCAGAATATCGTTGTGGATAAGCAATCAACAGCGAAACAAGCGATTGATTTTTTGACGCAGCGGCGCTTGGGCCGTGTCACTTTTCTACCAGTGGAATCGATCAAGATGCGTTTTCTATCGGCGAATATTCGCTCGCAATTAACAGCTGAACAGGACTATGTTGACATTGCGGCTTCATTAGTCAAAAGCGAGGTCCAATATCGCGATATCGTTGAAAATCTTTTAGGCACAACGATCATTACCAAAACTTTGGATGCTGCCTTTAAAATTTCAAAGATGCTGAATCAGCACTATCGTGTGGTCACGATCGACGGGCATATTGTCAATGCCGGAGGCTCGATTACTGGCGGTGCTAATCGGCATCAGAGTGGGCTGTTATCTAAGCGGGCTGAATTAGATCGACTGACTGGCGAATTTGATGATTTAAAAGATCGGGGCAGTAAAGCAAATCAACTAATTACTGATTTGCAAAATGAGATCGTAGCCGATGAACGTGAATTCGTCAGCTTAAGAAATACGATCGTTGCTAAAAAAGAGGCTTTTCAATTACAAGCTGGCGGGCAGAAAATTGCTGAAGATGCTTTAGTTCAAACTGAAAAACAGCTAAAAGCCAATCAGATAGAAATTGCTGAGTTGGTTAGCAATGCGGCTGATGCGGCCAAACTCAGACGCGATTTAGCCGCTAAGTTTGGCAATCTGCAAAATAAAAATGATGACTTAGCAGCTCAAATCAATTTGCTGGAAACCAGTTTGGCAGATGAACAATCTACTGCTCACGAACAGAACCATCAACTGCTTTTGGCTCGAGAGAAGCTGGCTGCGGTGAAAGTTCAATTGCAGGCCGATGAAAAAAATGCGGCTGAGTTAGAACTAGCAAAAAATAAGTTAGATGAAAATCTGCTTCAGAATCAAAAACAACTATCTGCCTTAAATGATCGTCTCAAAGAAAATGACGCACTTGTGCTTGCAAATGCTGCTGCTGATGATATTGCTGGTCAATTAGGGTCGGCGAATGAAAAACGCGATCAGCTGACCAAGAATCGTCAGACAGTCAGCGGTAAAAAAATTTTATTGCAAAAACAGATCGATCAGCTGCAACTGACTTTACGCCAATTACTGGATAGTAAAAACCACGTTGATACAAAACTAGCTGCTATTCAAAGTCATTTGAGTGAATTAGAACAAGACCTGATCGATTTAGGCCGACCAAACTTTTCGCAATTGGATTTATTGCAAGCAGAACCTTTATCGGCCATCAGCAGCCGTTTGGCCAAATTAAAAGCTGAATTATCGAAACATAATGCTGTTAATTTGGCCGCGATCGATGAATTGAAAACTGTTCAGGAACGTTATGATTTTCTGACTGGTCAGCGTGATGACTTAGTGGCGGCTTCGGCGAATCTGCAAACTGCGATGAAGCAGATGGATCAAGAGGTCGTGACGAGATTCAAACGGACCTTTGATGCTGTGGCAGAGAAGTTCAAAAAGACCTTTTCTGATTTATTTGCTGGCGGCCAAGCTAGTCTGGAATTAAGCGATCCAAAAAATCTGTTGACCAGCGGTATTGAGATCAAGGTTCAGCCGCCTGGAAAGAAGTTACAGCGCTTGTCCTTGCTGTCGGGCGGGGAAAAGGCTTTAACTGCTATTGCGCTGCTGCTGGCAATTTTGCTGGTCCATCCGGTACCTTTTGCCATTTTAGATGAGACTGAAGCGGCTTTAGATGAATCGAATGTGGATAGTTTTGGTCGTTTTCTCCGAGATTTTGGTGCAAACACGCAATTTATCGTCATTACGCATCGTCAAGGAACCATGCGTTATGCGAATGTTTTGTACGGTGTCACTATGCAGGAACCAGGCGTTTCGACGATGGTCTCGGTTGATTTGGAAAAGGCGGGTAAAAGCTTGGAGGGTGCAAAATGAGTTTGTTTGACCGTTTGCGTGGACGAAAAAAAACTGAAGAAAGGGATAAAAAATCCTTTTTTGGCAAGGTCAAAGATAGTTTTGCGCCGCTGCCATTAGACGATGACGAGCAAACTGCCAAGAAGATTGAGGCAGCTAGCGAAAAGACGCCAATTGAGGCCGATCAGCTGCAAGAATCAACCAGTTATGAGACAGGATTAACGAAGACACGGTCGAGTTTTTCTGAAAAATTTCAACTGCTGATGGCCAATTTTCGCGCAGTTGATGAGAATTTCTTTGATGAGTTGGAGGAGACCTTGATCGCAGCTGATGTCGGGTTCGATATGGCTTTGAAGATTTCTGACGAGCTCCAAGATGAAGTCCGCTTAACAAATGCCAAGAGTAAAAAAGAGGTCCAAAACACGATCATTGAAAAACTCGTCGATGTGTATGACCGCGCCGGTAACGGTGAAGACAATACGATGCATTTTGCACAAACAGTTCAGCCATCGATTTTTTTGCTGGTTGGTGTTAACGGTGTCGGCAAGACGACCACAATTGGTAAAATGGCTGATTTTTATAAGAAACAAGGCAAAAAAGTCCTACTGGCTGCTGCCGATACCTTTCGTGCTGGTGCAACTGAACAATTGGTTGAATGGGCTAAACGTGACCAAGTGGATATTGTGACCGGCAAAGGCAGCTCTGATCCAGCAGCAGTTGTGTTTGATGGTGTTAAAAAGGCCATTGATGGCGATTATGATATTTTGTTTGTTGATACAGCCGGTCGCTTGCAAAATAACGAGAATCTGATGCGTGAATTGGAAAAGATGAAAAAAATTATTACGCGTCAGCTGCCAACTGCACCGCAGGAAGTTTTGCTGGTTTTAGATGCGACGACTGGCCAAAATGCGCTCCAGCAGGCACGCTTGTTTAAGGATTCGACCGATGTAACAGGACTCGTGTTGACTAAACTAGATGGTACAGCCAAAGGAGGCATTGTTTTGGCGATCAGACAAGAACTCCATTTACCCGTTAAATGGGTCGGTTTAGGCGAAAAGGTCACCGATCTTGCTCCTTTTAACGCCGACCAATTTGTATATGGACTATTTAAGGACCTGATTTAATTGGAATTAGCTGAAAAACAATTTTCAACAGAACTATTTGGTTTTTATGGCATCCTCTTGTCTGAAAAACAGCAGTATTATTTGCAGGCCTTATTAGCTGATGATTTGGGTATTTCGGAAATTGCTGAAAATGAGGCTGTGAGTCGCCAAGCTATTTCTGATCAAATCAAACATGCCTTGGAAAGTTTGACTGAATTTGAATCTAAACTCCATTTACGCGAAAATTATCTTGTACGAAGGAAAATCGAGGATCGTTTGGCAACTAAATTCGACCCAAAATTGTTACATAAACTAATTGATTTGGAAGAAAAATAATGGCATTTGAAAATCTTACATCCAGAATCCAAACAGCAATGAAAACAATGTCCGGCAAGGGAAAAGTTTCCGAAGCTGATCTTGATGAGACCTTACGAGAAATTCGTTTGGCTTTACTTGAGGCTGATGTTAATTTAAAGACAGCGCGTAATTTTATTAAGCAGCTCAGAGAAAAAGCCCTGGGTGCCAAAGTCCTCGAAGGGTTGAATCCATCAGAACAAGTTATTAAGATCGTTAACGATCAGTTGACTGAAATGATGGGCGAAAAGGCGGTCCCTTTAAATAAGTCAACTAAAATTCCGACAGTTATCATGATGGCTGGATTGCAAGGCGCCGGGAAAACAACAACTGTTGCCAAATTAGCTAATAAATTAAAGTCTGAAAGCAATGCACGTCCTTTATTGATCGCAGCTGATGTGTATCGCCCAGCTGCCATCGAACAGTTAAAGGTACTTGGGCAGCAGTTGTCGATCCCTGTTTTTGACGAGGGCACTGATAATGATCCGCGAAAGATCGTTCAAGATGGTTTAGCTCAGGCAGATGAAAATAAAAATGACTATGTTTTTATCGATACAGCCGGACGTTTGCAAATTGATGAAGTCTTGATGCAGGAATTAAAGGATATCGAAAAGATCGCTCATCCTGACGAGATCCTGCTGACAGTTGATGCGATGACTGGACAAAATGCCACGGAGACAGCTCAGGGTTTCAATGATGCTTTGGGTATTACAGGCGTTGTGCTGACCAAGCTTGATGGCGATACCCGAGGTGGTGCAGCACTGTCAATTCGCGAGGTCACAGGGAAACCAATTAAATTTGTCGGTGAGGGCGAAAAAGTCACGGACTTGGATGTCTTTTATCCTGATCGTATGGCTAGCCGAATTCTCGGCATGGGCGATGTTCTCTCTTTGATCGAAAAAACCCAAAAAGATTTTGATGAAAAACAAGCTGCTGATCAATTACAAAAGATGCAGGAGAACACTTTTGACTTCGAGGATTTTTTGGAGCAGTTAAAACAAGTCCAGAATATGGGTTCGATGGATAATATCATGAAGATGATCCCAGGTATGGCTAATAATCCCGCACTAGCTAATGCTTCGATCGGGGAAAAGGATTTTGCCCACATGGCTGCGATCGTGTATTCCATGACTAAAGCCGAACGGCGTGATCCAGAATTGTTATCACCAGCCCGTCGACGTCGGATCGCAGCTGGTTCCGGCAGACCAGTCATTGATGTCAATCGTTTAATCAAGCAATTTAAACAAATGCGCGACATGATGTTTAAGTTTGCAAATGGTAAAGGACTGCCAAAAGGAATGTCCGATATGTTTTCTGGCATGAATGAGGGTGATATGGCTGCTGGCGATATGCCGGATATGTCTGCTATGCCTTTTAATCAAGGTGGCCTGGGCGGTAAGGTGGCTGATCTGGCCATGAAGCGTGCATTAAAAAAGATTAAAAAAGCCAAGAAAAAGCGTAATAAACATTAAGACCGTTCTTGGTTTACGAGAGAAATTTTGTCAATCATGAATAAAAAAATACTTACAACATTAGAGTTTGACAGCATCAAAGAGGAGCTGGCACAATATTTAACCACGGCTCAGGGCGTTTATTTGCTATCGCTTTTATTGCCAAAGACTGACGCTGAAGATGTTCAGCAGTTATTAGACCAGACGAATGACGCTTTGATCATTGATCGTTACCGAGGCGGTCTGCCGATTCAAAAAACCAATAACCTGACAGAGATCTTCAAACGGCTCAAATTAAAAGCAGTATTAGGTTCGAGTGAACTGGCCGATTTGAGTGCTTCTTTGCGTTCCAGCCAGGCTATTATTGATTTTTTGCAGACGATCAAAGATGAGATCTGGTTTGAAAATATTCATCAGCTTATTTTTTTGATCAACCGTCTAACGAATTTTTCATCACTATCCGCACGTATTGACCTGACTGTTGATGAGCAGGGGAAAGTGTTGGATACGGCTTCTAAAAAGCTGGCACGAATCCGCAAAAACATCTTATTAACACAGCATAATGTGCGTACGATCCTTTCGAATATGGTTAAAGGCAATGATGCTAAATATTTGTCTGAGCCGATCATTTCAACGCGTGATAATGTGCTGGTATTGCCGGTGAAATCCGAATTCCGCAAACACTTCGGCGGCGTCATTCACGACCAGAGCCAGTCCGGGCTCACTTTGTATGTGGAACCTACTGCCGTTTCGGATCTAAATAATCATCTGCATGATTTGAATTTAGAAGAAGTGCGGGAGATCAATGCAATTTTAATTGATATTTCTCAGCAGTTATTTCCCTTTTACGAACAGTTGAGATTAAATGATGAACTGATCGGTCAATTGGATTTGATTCAGGCTAAAGCTAAATTAGCCAATGCCAGCAATGCGATTAAACCAACGATCAATCATCAAAAAATTGTTGATTTGAAACAGGCTCGCCATCCTTTGCTTCCTAAGGATTCTGTGGCTAATGACATCGCACTTGGCGATGGCTATTTGTCTTTGATCATTACAGGACCAAATACAGGCGGCAAGACCGTGTTGATGAAAACCTTGGGTCTGCTGCAGCTAATGGCACAGGCCGGACTGTTTATTAGTGCTGAACAAGGTTCATCGATCTACATTTTTAATAATATTTTTGCTGATATCGGCGATGAACAAAGTTTGGAACAATCATTGTCAACATTTTCTTCACATATAAAAAATATCAAAACAATTTTAGAGACAGCTGATGATCGTTCGCTTGTTTTGCTGGATGAATTGGGTGCTGGTACTGATCCCAGCGAAGGTGCAGCTTTGGCGATGGCGATCGTTGAAGCCTTGTCCGAACACGGAATTTTGAATTTAACGACAACACACTATCCAGAATTGAAAGTTTTTGCCGATCAAAAGGGTTTTGCAATTAATGCCAGTATGGAATTTGATTTACAGACTTTGCAGCCGACTTACCGCCTGTTATTGGGTATCCCGGGTCAATCAAATGCGATTGCAATTTCACGACGTTTAGGTATTCAGGCGGCGGTGTTGCAACAGGCAGAGTCTTATGTTGACCCGAAGAATCAGGAATTAAATAATTTGATCCAAGGTCTGGTCGCACAAAGACAGGATTTAGCTGATAAACAAGATCTGCTGCAGCACAAGCTCAGCACTGTTGACGACCAGAAAAATCAGCTTGACCAGCAATTAGCCGACTTAGATCAAGAAAAGGCTAAAACGATCATGGCAGCTAAAAACGAAGCCAATCATATTGTGTCTTCTGTGCGCCAAGAATCCAAACAGCTGCTGGACCAGATTCGTCAGCAGCGTCTGCTGGCTGGTTCAACTGCAGGCAAAAATGAGCAGGAACTAAAAAAAATCGCTGACCAGATTGATGAGCTACGTCAGGACTCATCACTTGAAAAAAATAAAGTGTTGAAAAAAGCCCGTTCGGACAAACAGTTTAAGATCGGGGATGACGTGATGGTGACTGCTTATCACCAAGTGGGTACGATCATTGATAAAATATCGAACCAGGACTGGCAAGTTCAATTAGGCATTTTGAAGATGAATGTCAACGGTCGTGATTTAGAAAAGGTTTCCGCTGATCAGCAGAAAAAGCTTGATGCACCCGTTCGCAAGAATAGTAGTACGAGTGTCGTGAAAACAGCTTCGAGAAATGTTTCCGGGCACCTGGATCTGCGTGGCGAACGTTATGAACAAGCAATGATGGATCTGGATCGTTATATCGATCAAGCTATGCTGAACAATATTGACACGATCGAAATCATCCATGGCAAAGGTACTGGTGCACTAAGACAAGGTGTCAGCCAAATGCTGCGTTCCGATCGTCGTATCAAACATTATGAGTTTGCTAATCCAAATGGCGCCGGCGATGGCGCTACGATCGTCGAACTGAATTAGTGATCTGCCGCTAACAGTTTATCAACAAAATCTTTAATTACAGGGGCATCTGAGTCATCGACAGCTAGTTGAATTTTGACAGCATCGGCAGGCATATTTGCACCTGTTTTTTTGACCTGTTCGCTGTAACTATCAACCGCGACACAAAAATCGCGGCCATAAAATTCATCTCCGGATCCAGCTACACCACAAATTTTTCCAGACCAATCAGTATCCTCAAGATCATCATAGAAATCCAAGGACTCATCCGGAATGGAACCATTGTCGTAGGTATAGCAAACGATGACGACGATGTCCGAGTCATTAAAATCATCAACATCGGTGTCTTCAAATTCATGAATCACTGCTTTTTGATCATGTTTTTTAAATTCTTGTGCGATTGCCTTGGCTAATAGCTCGTTATTGCCGGTGATCGTGGCATAAATAATATCAATTTTCACAGTTTCTATTCTAGCCGATAATAATGTGCAAGCGCTTCCAAAATATGCTATATTGTTCCTAGGCAATGAGTTGAGGCTTCAGGAATGAGGAAGCGACTTTGGCGGCCGGCAATCAATTAATTGAAATTTTCGAAATAATGTTTTTCGACCAAATAATACATGGTAGATTGCAAGGTACGCAGAATCAAATCAAAGCCCATTGCTAGTTTGAAACAATCTTTGGATAATAGTTGGACCCGCTTGATCAGCGGGTTTTTAGTTACAAAAAAACCGTTAACATTTTGTTAACGGTTTTTGAAATCTCGTTACTTAGCGTCATAAGCAGCTTGAAAAATTTTAACAATATCTTCTTTTGTTCCTTTACGCGGATTGGAAAAGGCATTACCATCTTTGAGAGAATTTTCTGCCATTAATTCAAAATCTGCAGGTTTGGCGCCGATATCTTTGATCGACTTAGGAATACCAACATCTGCCGACATCTGTTTCATGGCTTTGATGGCTAGTTCGGCAGCATCGCGAGTGGATAGGCCGTCGGTGTTTTCGCCCATAATCTTGGCCAATTCTGCAAAGCGCTCTGGATCAGCAATAATATTATATTCTTCGACATATGGCAGCAACAAAGCACAGCAGACACCGTGAGGGGCATCGTATTGACCACCAAGCTGATGAGCCATTGAATGAACATAACCAAGATTGGCATTGTTAAAGGCCATACCGGCCAACATTTCAGCTTCAACCATTTCTGTTCGAGCCTGTAAATTGTGACCGTTTGCGACGGCCTGACGCAAACTATTTTCGATCAATTTGATGGCTTCAATACATTGCGAATCCGTGATCGGGTTGTGGTCAACTGAGACATAGGGTTCGATCGATTGGACAAAGGCATCCATACCGGTTGCAGCGGTCAAAGCCTTGGGGATATCCAGCATCAATGTTGGATCATTAAAGGAAACAAGCGGAATATTGCGCCAAGATACAACGACAAACTTCAAATGTGTCGCTTCGTTTGTAATGA